>CAYROJ010000027.1:0-15926 GCA_964425865.1 uncultured Oscillospiraceae bacterium
AACCAACGACACGCGGATTTTCAGTCCGCTGCTCTACCGACTGAGCTACAGAGGCATATTGTGGAGAGCCGAAGCTCTCCACATTTGTTTGGCGACCCGGAACGGACTCGAACCGTCGACCTCCAGCGTGACAGGCTGGCGTGCTAACCGACTGCACCACCGGGCCAAATGGTGGTGGGAACAACAGGGCTCGAACCTGTGACCTCCTGCTTGTAAGGCAGATGCTCTCCCAGCTGAGCTATGCTCCCGTTTCGCTTCAGTTCGTGTTGCTCACCTCAGCGACATGACACATTATACACATGGAAAGCCCATTTGTCAAGCGTTTTTTTCGATTTTTTTCAAAGAATTTTCCGGGCATATTTTCCCGGGATATACCCGGAAAATTCCGATAAAATCACACTTTTTCCAATAGTTCCTTCACATCCTCCGGCGTGAAGGAATAAATGGTATCGCAGAATTGGCATTCCACCGGAAAGGTTTTCCCCTCCTCCATGATCTCCGTCAGCTCCTCTTTTCCAAGGCTGATCAGTGCCGCCGTCACACGCTCCCGGGAGCAATAACACTTGTACTCCACTTCTGTGGTTTCCAAGAAGGTAACCCCCAATTCGCCGCAAACCTGACCCAGAATGTCCTCCGGAGTCAATCCTGCCTCCAGCATGGCAGTGACCGCACCAGCTCGGCGTATGCCGGCTTCCAGCTTATCAATAACTTCCTCCGGTGCACCGGGCAGCAGCTGCACCAGATAGCCACCGGCCACCTTCACTGAGCAATCTGTATCCACCAGCACACCCAAAGCGCAGGCGGTAGGTGTCTGCTCACTTTCGGCAAAATAAGCGGTCACATCGTCGCCGATCTCACCGGACACCAGGCCCACAGAGCCGATATAAGGCTCTTTCATCTGCAGATCACGGATAACCGTCAGTGTGCCGTCCACGCCCACGGTAGCGCCCACATCCAGCTTGCCGGGATACTTTTCCACCAGCGGAACATTTGGCTCCGTCACCACGCCACGGACATTACCGGTGCTGTCCGACACGCAGGTAATGGTACCAATGGGACCACCACCCCGAATTTGCAGGGTCATCGAGCCATTTTCCACCTTCTGCATATTGCCCATCATGGAAGCTGCCGTCAAGCTGCGTCCCAAGGCGGCAGTCGCATTAGGGGTAGTCTTATGAATTTGCGCCCCACGGCGCACCAATTCGGTAGAGCGAATGGCCACCATTTTCACAAAGCCATCCATGCTCATACCACGAACCAAATAATCGCTCATATATTCTGATGCGGCAAATACCGCTCCTCCTTGAAATTTCCTGCTACATTATAATATACTTTCCACCAATGTGCAAGCCATTTTACCGATAACGGATCTTCCCTTTTCTTGCCTTGAAATAGATCCGCTGCTCCCCTTCTCTGGGGGCAGCAAATTCCCGGTCGGCGTAAACTTCGATCCCTGTAAAGCCTGCAGCTTTCAAATAATCCGTCAACTGCGCTTGAGAATAGGCATATTCCCGGTGTTCTTCAAAGGAGCGATACCAGGCTTCTCCCTCTCTCTGAAACAAGTCCATGCCGTAGGAACAGATATTGCTCTTCCTGTCAAATTCCCCACGCCAGATGCAGTACACATCATCATCTTCGTCCAGGAACACCTGTCCGTCCATAGCCCGGAGCTTTTCCGGGGTGTTTACATCAAAAATAAAAATGCCGCCGGGATTCAGTGCCTTATAAATCCGCCTTATCGCCTCCTTGCAGTCGGCAGGATCTGTGACATAATCCAAACTGTCCAGGGCACACACCGCCAGATCAACCCCTCTGGGCAGGCATAGCGCCTGCAAAGGCTGGCAAACGAACAAAGGTGGGTTTTCCATTTCCTGGGCCTTCTGGCAGGCCACAGTCAGCATATCCGGTGCCATATCCACGCCGGTGACGGTAATTCCCTTTTCCGCCAGCAAAATGGCCACCGATCCTGTTCCGCAGGCCAGATCCACCGCCGTTCTGGGGCGCACCCCTTCCCTGTCAAGGATTTGTCCGTAGAAATCCACCACAGCCTTATAATCTACATCATTGGTCAATCGGTCATAGCTGACCGCCAGCGCTTTGTAAGCATCCATAATGATCTCCTAAGAAAACATCCCAGGCTTTCGCCTGGGATGTGATTGTTTACGCATTAGCGGCGGAACAGGCTGAAAATATCGTCAATATCGCTGTTTGCTGCAACAGGTCTCGAGCCGGTAGCAGCGGCAGGCTTGGCAGCAGGAGCTGCCTGCTCCACTTTCTGCTCAAAGCCGGTGGCGATAACAGTGACACGCATTTCGTCCTCGAACTCGTCGGAAGAAGTTGCACCGAAGATAATATTGGCCTCGGGATTTGCGTTCTCCTGCACGATGCTGGCAGCGGTCTCCACATCGTCCAAAGTCAGTTCAGAAGAGCCGGTGACATTGACCAGAACACCGGTAGCACCGGTAATAGCAGTCTCCAGCAGGGGGCTGGCAATGGCAGCCAAAGCAGCCTGTTCAGCCTTTTCACGGCCAGAAGCAGTGCCGACACCCATGTGAGCACGGCCAGCGTCCTTCATAACAGCAGAAACGTCAGCGAAGTCCAGGTTGATGATGACCCGGTCAGAGAAGCCAACCAGCTCAGAGATAGAGACCACAGCCTGCTTCAGCACATCGTCAGCGATGCCGAAAGCGTTGGCAAAGGTGATCTTCTGGTCGGTAACATACTTCAAGCGGTCATTGGGGATAACGATCAGGGAGTCCACCTTGCCGTGCAGCTCCTCAATGCCCTTCTCAGCCTGGCGCATACGGTTGGCACCCTCAAACTTGAAGGGCTTAGTCACAACACCGACGGTCAGGATGCCGGCCTCGTGAGCCAGGTCTGCCACGATGGGTGCTGCGCCGGTGCCGGTGCCGCCGCCCATACCGGCGGTAATGAACACCATATCCGTGCCTTCCAGGATCTTGGCAATGGCCACACGGGACTCCTCAGCGGACTTGCGGCCGATCTCAGGCTTGGAGCCTGCGCCCATGCCACCGGTCAGCTTTTCACCGATCTGGATCTTGTTGGGGCAATTGGACTTGTTCAAGTCCTGCTTATCGGTGTTGATGACCACAAAATCGACGCCCTGAACATTGGCCTCGATCATTCTGTTGATAACATTGTTACCGGCACCGCCGACACCAATGACTTTGATTTTTACAACTCGTTCCTGAAAATCTGGCATATTGTTTCCTCCTATGTACGCTTTCACAGCGTTGTACCGCTGTGTAGATATTTTACATTACCTGTATATTCTATATTGAAATTTCCATTTAGTCAATTGAAATTCTGCAATTTCGGCAAAGTTTTTTTAGAAAATATCACTCTTTTGTCCAGGGGTTGCACTGAACCTGCCAAATTTCGTCTTCATAGAAGGGTTTGAGCACCATAGCGCCACTATTCGTCAATCCTACCATTGCGGTCTTTACTGCACCAACCTTGTCAGGCAGGTCCTCAGCACTGCCTAACTCCACCCGATAATCCGAGCCGCAGTACAGCCGCAGCGCAAAAAGATCCGTCACATTCACATCTGTCACATCCGAGAACAGCTCATAAGCCTCCAGCTGATACAGAATGCACACTGCCGCCTGCAATCGTTCCGCTGCTGTGGCGGTCACCGTTTCCTGCGTGTGGTTTTCTTCGTCGGCCACTGCTTTTTTCCCAACAGAAGGGTCTTTCAGCACAACGCCGCTGACCGTCGGGCCAATGCTGTCTGTGTTTTCCACTTTTTCGACGATCATGCCGTCGGAGGTCATCTTCCACCAGGAGCCATCCGTAGCTTTCAACGCATAAGCCACGCGCTTTTCTTCAATGACAATATTGACCGTTCCCGGCAATTTCACCTCAAAGCGCACTGTCCCTACATAGGGAAGGGCCGATTTGATCCGGCTGGCCGCCTTGCCCCTACCAAAGAACAGCAGGCTGTCCCCTGCCTGAATTTTAGAAACCTCTGCCACCGTCTGGGCACTGTACTTGGAAGCGCCGCTGACTGTCACCGTGTCCACCTTAAAGAAGATGGATGTGCCAACAGCAATTGCCAATGCTACCGCAGCGACAGTCAGCAATTGCACCGTCAGCCGCTTGCGAAAAAAGGGTTTTGGCTGGGTGTACTGAATATCCTGCTGCTGGATCTGACGGGTTTTTCCGGGGCGACGGCGGCGCACCGTAGATCTTCTGTTATTTTCTGTTTCCATGGTATTTCCTCCAGGGACTTATCTTTTGCACATATTCTCTACTATGTGGCAGATCTTTTCAGCAGAGTCGATCACTGCCATCCCTCGCAGCGCAGCCGACATTCTGGCGCAACGAGCCGGATCATCCAGCAATTCCGTGACCGTGTCATAGATTTTCTGCGCACTGCATTGGCTTTCAGGGATCAGGATGGCTGCTCCGCAGTCTTCCAAAATCTTGGCATTCTTGGTTTGATGATCGTTGGTCACATTGGGCGACGGCACCAAAATACAGGGCGTTCCGGTGGCTGCGATCTCATTGCAGGTGCCGCTGCCGGACCGTCCCAGCACTACATCCGCAGCAGCAAGGACTGTGGGCATATTGTAGATATACTCACGCATATCGATGGTTGGACAGCTTGCCAGTTCCACACCCTGCTGCGCCACCTGCTCCGGCATCCACTTTGCGCCAAAAGAACCGGTAGCATGGATATGATGGAACGGAAAGCCGTTTTTCTGCTCCAAGGCAAACAACTGGGCTGTCATTTCATTCATCACCCGGGCACCTTGGCTACCGAAGGTGGAAACCACCAGCTTTTCTTCTCCCAGCCCCAGTTCCTTTCGGGCCTGCGTGCGGCGCATTTCCCAGAAGTCCTGCCGAACAGGCATTCCCACCACCTGCACCCGCTCCGGATGCTTATAGAAAGCGGCGCTTTCCTTGAATGCCACCAGCACATGATCTGCTTTATTCGCCACCATTTTGGTGGTCACCCCGGGAACGGCATTGCTTTCGTGGACACAGGTAGGTATCCCCATTTGCTGGGCAGCATACAGCGCTGGGAAGCTGGCATAGCCGCCGGTTCCCACCACTGCATCAGGCTGAAACTCCCGAAAAATCCTTTTACAGGCTTTTACCGCCCCCAGCACGCAGGATGCAGCGTGAAGATTCTGCTTGAGTCCCTTGAAACTCAACTTTCGGCTCAGACCGGAAGCCGGAAGACATTTCAAATCATAGCCTGCCTTGGGAACCAGCGTTTCCTCCATCTTACCGGTGGCACCGATGAAAAGAATATTGCAATCCGGGTGCCGCTGTTTTAAAAGATCAGCGATGGCGATGGCAGGGTTAATGTGGCCGCCGGTGCCGCCGCAGGTAAAAATCACATTCATAGGAGCTCCTCCTGTTGCTTTGGTTGATTGCGATACCGTGAAATACTCAAAAGAATTCCCATTTCTCCCAAATTCACGGCCAGAGCCGTCCCTCCATAAGAAAAAAATGGCAAGGCAATGCCTGTCGACGGCAATAGGTTGGTGACCACCCCCAAATTCAAGATGGTCTGCACTGCGATCAATGTAATCAGTCCCGCCGCCAAAACGGTGGAAAACCGATCCTTCGCTTTCAGGGCGATCCAGTAGCCCCGGGCTATGGTGGCCGCAAACAGGGCGATGATCAAAATCGCCCCCACCAGCCCCAATTCTTCGCAAATAATGGCAAAAATATAGTCATTATATTGAAAGGGTAAATAAAGATATTTTTGCTTGGATTTTCCAAATCCAAGGCCGAACAATCCCCCGGAGCCGATGGCATACAGGGATTGTAAAATTTGATAGCCCGTATCTCCCGGATCTTGCTCCGGGTGAAGCCATGCGGTGACTCGGTCTCCGGCATAGCCCATGAAGCTGATATAGATCAGCACGAAGGCTGCCGCAGCCGCAGCTCCGGCGGCCAGCCATTTGGGGCTCGTCCCGGCCACGAACATCATCACCACGCCTACCATACCCATGAGCATGATGGCCGACAAATGCTTTTCCAATGCCAGCGGCACCAGAAGCCCCAGCATGGCACATCCAAACCCCAGCACACCGTTACGAAAATCCTTGGCATTTTCTCCATATTTTTTCGTCAGCCGGGCAAACAGCAGGATCATGGAAAACTTGGCAATTTCCGAAGGTTGGAATTGAAGGCCTGCGATATTGATCCAGCGCTTTGCGCCGTTGACAGACTGGCCAATGACCAACACGCTCAGCAGCAGCACGATCCCCACAGCATAAACGCCCCAGGCCAGCCTTTCCCAGATACGCACCGGGATGCGGCTGAAGAAATACATGGCTACAAGGCCTATCATAGCACAAACAGCTTGCTTTTGCAAATATTTCGTAGAACTGGTGTAGGAGGTATCATATTCACTTTGGGCGTAGCTTGCCGAATATAACATCAGCAGTCCTACGCCCAATAGTAGCAACACCAACACCAAGAAAGGTTTATCGACACTTAGCTGCCTTTTTCGATGAAAAGGCAGGTCCTCTTTGGCACGAAGTAACTGGTACTTCCCTGCCATACAGACTCCTTTCGGTTAAATTCTCCCGGCAACGCCAAACCAGGCCAGCACACACATGAGCACCGATACCGAGGAGAAAACGATGACGATCTTCACTTCATTCCAGCCGCACTGTTCAAAATGGTGGTGGATAGGCGCCATTTTAAACAGCCGCTTGCCGTGGGTCAATTTAAAATATATCACCTGTAAAATAACGGACAGGGTCTCCACAATATACACAAACCCCGCCAGCACCAAAATCAAGGGCATGTCCAGTGCAAATGCCAGGGCACAGACAACACCACCCAAAAACAGGGAGCCGGTATCGCCCATGAACACCTTTGCAGGGTGCCAGTTATAGAACAGGTAGGCGATCAGGCCGCCAACCAAGCAGCCGGGAAGCAGTGCCAAATCAAATTTCTGAGTAGCGATAGCCACCGCAGCGAAAAACACCATCACCGGAATGGTAACGCTGGCGCACAGCCCATCCACGCCATCGGTCAAATTGACCGCGTTCACGCACCCCACCATGACGAACATAGAGAAGAATATATAGACGATGGGGTTGAGGTAAAAGGTTTTGTTGATAAAGGGAATGTAAATATCACAGGTCAGCGTTCCCTGCATATACAGCATATACAGGTACACCGCCGACACTGCCATCTGCAACAGTGCCTTTTGCGTAGCCGTCAATCCAAGATTGCGCTTGAATTTCAGCTTAAAAAAGTCATCCAGAAAGCCCACAAGTCCAAAGCACAGTCCCAGTGCCAGGGCATACAGGGGCGTAAAGTCGGTCATAACCCCAATGTTGAACAGCAGACAAATGAGTGTGCCCAAAATAAACATGATGCCACCCATCATGGGCGTTCCCGCCTTATAGTTATGCCAAGTAGGGCCAACCTCCCGGATGGACTGTCCCACCTTCAGTGCCCGCAGTACCGGTAGCAGCAAATAGCCGATGCCTGCTGTCAAAATACAGGCCAACACGCCTGTGATGATCACCTTTGCCATAGTAAAATGCCTCCGTTTTTCTATCTATCCATTGGTTCATTTTCCCGTCTTAACAAGGCGGTTTACTTTTTCAAGTATTCTGCCACGATCTCTCGCTCATCCATATGGTGTTTGACCCCCATCGCTTCCTGATAGGTTTCATGTCCCTTGCCGGCCAGAACGATTATATCATCTTTCTGTGCGATATTTATGGCGTAATGGATCGCTTCAACGCGATTTTCTATTGCCACATAGTTTTTTGCACTTCCCAGGCCTGCCAAAATGTCATCGATAATGGCACCGGGTGCTTCCGTTCTGGGGTTGTCAGAAGTGATGACCGCCAGGTCTGCAAGGCGAACGCCAATGCCGCCCATGATTGGCCGCTTGGTTCTGTCCCGGTCTCCGCCGCAGCCAAAGACCGCAATCAGCCTGCCCTTGCAGAAGCCCCGAACGGCATGAAGCACATTCTCCAGGCCATCAGGCGTGTGGGCATAGTCGATGAGGATGGTAAAATCCTTGCCGGGTGTGGGTACTACCTCTACTCTGCCCTTTACACCCTGCATTGTTTTCAAGGCAGTTGCCGCATTCTCCAGCGCAACTCCCAGTTGCGTGGCGATGCCCAGCACAGTCAGCACATTATAAACCGTAAACTTTCCGGGAATGGGCACTTGGATTTTTGCACTTTCATTTCCATAAACTGCGGTAAAATCCAGACCATCTCCGGAAAATTCAACATTTTCTGCCCTCAAGTCTCCCTTGCCGTCCACTGCCGTGACTACCGTGGGAATGTCCTTCCCCGCAACCATCCGTTTCCCCCAGGGACAGTCTCCGTTGACCACTGCTTTGTCACAATGGTCAAATAGTTTCGCCTTTGTCTGGCCATAGTTTTCCATGGTTTTGTGGAAATCCAGATGGTCTTCTGTCAAGTTGGTGAACGCCCCCACTGCGAACTGAATTCCTTCCACCCGATGCAGGGCAATGGCATGGCTGGAAACCTCCATGATCACATGGCTGCATCCGGCGTCCCGCATTTGGGCAAAGAGCTGCTGAAGCTGAATGCTTTCCGGTGTCGTCCGATCCGTTTCCAGCACCCGGTCACCAATACGGTTTTCCATGGTACCGATCAGCCCCACCTTTGCACCCTTGCACTTTTCCAGCACCTGCTTCAGAAGCCAGGTGACAGAGGTTTTGCCATTGGTGCCGGTGACACCGATCATGGTCATACTGTCTGCCGGATGGCCATAAAAATTGGCTGCGATCCGAGCCAGTGCCAGTCGGTCATCCTCTACCAGCACATAGCAAACCTGCTGTTCCGGCTTCTTGGCCGTCACCACCACAGTGGCACCTTTTTCCATTGCCATGGGAATATACTTGTTGCCGTCAAAGGCAAAGCCATTCAGGGCCACAAACAGGCTTCCGTCGATAATATCCTTTCTGGTATCGCTGGAAACCGAGGAGATCTCCATCTCCAAATCTGCGTTGGTTTCCAGCACAGTAACATTTTTCAACAAATCATTCAATCTCATACCTGTTCCTCCGCTAATCTCGAATATCTATATCCGCAAACGCCAAAGTAATGGTCGTGCCAACGGGAACCTCCGTCCCGGCCGCCACCGATTGGCCTGTAACCTTAACCTTCACATCCACCGAAGGATTCCCGGTCACCAGAATGTACAGTCCCAATTTTCCGGCTGCGTCACTGGCCTGCTGTCGGGTCTGTCCCGAAAAATCCGGCACTTTTACAAGCCTTTGTTGAGCCGTTCCCCCATAATAGAGCAGCACCTGGCTGCCGGCAGGCACGCTCTGCCCTGCCGATGGGATCTGGCCTGTTACTTTTTCGTCACTGCCCTGACTTTGGGCGGTCAGGTTCAGTGCTTTCAAAGCAGCTGTGGCTTCCTTGGCGGTAAGTCCTGTCAAATCAGGCATCGTCACCGCTTGACCGGCCAGATCTGCCTCCGTATAATTACACTCCACCCCCAAATAGGGCAAAATATCCGACAGCACAGCCCCCACAGTAGGGGCTGCCATAACGCCACCGGAAATATAGATCCCCGTGGAACGGGATGGAGTATCCAGTGCAACCAGTACGATATACTGAGGATCATTCATGGGGGCGACTCCCACAAATGACACAATTTTGTCCAATGTCGGCTGACCGTTTTCATTCAGCACATCGATCTTTTCGCTGGTCCCTGTCTTTCCGCCAATGGAAAAACCGGCGACTGCCGCATTTTTTGCTGTTCCCTGGGTCACCACCGATTCCATAAGTGCACGCATGGTCTTGGAGGTTTCCTCTGAAATCACCTGACGCACCACCGTTGGCTCTTGCTTGAGCACGGTTTTTCCATCCGCATCAACGACCTCAGACACGATATAAGGCTCCATCAGATACCCGCCATTGACTACGGCGGAGATGGCACGCACCAGCTGAATAGGGGTCAGCTTGAATGTCTGGCCAAAAGAGCCGGATGTCAGCGAGGCTGTCCCCCACTTCTGGGTATCGGTCACCAGCGCCTTATCAAAAAATACACCCTTGCTTTCCCCGGACAGGTCAAATCCCGTTTTTTCCAGAATACCAAAATTTTTTACATATTCGTAAAACCGTTGGCCGCCCAGCTGCAAAGCAATATTGGCAAAGGCAATATTGCAGGAATTCTGCAAAGCCTGGGCAGTGGTCTGGCTGCCATGACCAGCCGAGCGCCAGCAGTGCAGCAATTGGGATCGCCCCGGGATATGGGCAGAGCCGCCACAGGAAAAATGATTTTGCAGGGTGATCGCTCCGCTGTCCAGTGCTGCGGCCATAGTCAGCACCTTGAATGTCGATCCCGGCTCATAGCCGTCGGAGATCACACGGTTGCGCCACTGCTTCAGCCGGGCGCTTTGCAGTGCATTTTTATAGGTCTGCATGGCCGCTGTATACGCCTCACTGTTTTCAGGCAGAAGCAATGCCGCCTGCCGCAGTTTTTCAATTTTTTCCGCTTGATCCGGATCATATATCTGCAGATAATCATTGGGATCGTAACTGCCGATGGTAGCCATGGCCAGCACTTCCCCGGTTTTTACATTCATCACAATGCCAAAAGCACCGTTTTGCACATCGTATTTGGCAATGGCCTCCTCCATCCGCTTTTCAAGGCAGGCCTGCACCGTAGCATCCAATGTCAGCACCACATCGCACCCGGGAATCGACCGGACATACTTTTCATAAGAAAACGGCATATCCATTTCATTGTTTCCCTTGGTGGTAATAACTTTCCCGGCTGTTCCGGCCAGGAAGCTGTTGTAAGCCGCTTCGATCCCTTCCGATCCTGTATTGGAAGCATTTGTAAAACCAATCACCTGCGCTGCCAGTGATCCCAGTGGATAATAGCGCTTGCTATTCGGCTCCAGGTGGATGCCGGAAATATTGTTTTCGTTAATAAAGCTGCGAATACGCTCTGCTGTTTCCGCATCCACAGAGGCAGCGATCTGCTTATAACGCATTTTGGTATCCGCTGCCTGCTGAGCGATCCATTCCGGCTCTAAATTCAGTATTTCCCCTAGAAAGCGGGATATTTCGCCAATATCTTCCTTGGCTTGCTTCAGTTCATGGGGATCTAAGTACACATTTTCCACGCTGACACTGCAAGCCAGCACATTCATATTGGCATCGTAGATGGTGCCGCGGTCGGCCGTGACCGAAGTAGTGCGTGTCTGATTGCGCAAAGCCAAATTGGAATAATAATCATATTGCATGACCATCAGCTGATACAGCCGCAGGCTGATGGGCACAAAGGCAAGAAACGCCAGTGCAGCCATTGCTGCAATGATCCTTCTATGATGGCCGGAATTGGCTCGTACTCTTTCGTCTTGATGTTTGGATGATTTTGCCACCGGGCAGCCCTCCCATAAGATGGTGCAAAATGGGCAGCAAGGGAATCCCTTACTGCCCATTGCAGCTCTATCCTAATTTTATGGGCCACCGCAGATATTATGCAAAGATTCCTGTCAAGAAAGTAGTCAAACTATCCCAAAAGCTCATACGGGTCTGCTCCTCTTGCTGCGGGAGCTGTGCCTCTACACGCACTCTTTGCATATTCTCCACAGGCACCATGCCGGCTTCCAAAGCAATATCCATGACCTCATCCAAGTCATAGCCTGCCTTATAAGTTGCCTCCAGCTGTGCATTTTCCTGCTCCAGCTGGGTGACATAAGCGCTCATCTGGCGGCTCAGGCGCATACTCTGATGATACTGCACCAGGCCAAAGACCATGGCGATCACAACAATGGCAGACAGAACGATGCCTGCCAGGGCCACAGGATCCACGGCGATCACCTTGTGTTCTGCCTTACGGCGCTTGTATTGCGGCATAACAGCTTCATTTTCCACTGCTTGATGCTCCACTTTCCGTGCCGCAGTGCCGTCTACGCCATATTGTACATACTGAACATCTGCTAACCGTGCCATGGTTCCTACTCCCTTTCTATATTTTTTCACAAACACGAAGTTTGGCGCTTCGTGCTCTGGGATTGATTTCCAGCTCTTCTTCCCCGGAGACGATGGGCTTGCGGCTAATGATTTTGACCTTTGGCTTGTTGCCGCAGACACATACCGGGAAATTGGGCGGGCAGGTACAGCCCTTGGCTGCATCGGCCATGCCCTGCTTAACAATTCTGTCTTCCAGCGAGTGGAAGGTAATGATGGCCAGCCGTCCTCCGGGATTGAGCACCGGGATGGCATCTTCCATCACCTTTTCAACGGAGCCAAGCTCATCATTGACGGCAATGCGAATGGCCTGAAAACTTCTCTTGGCCGGATGCTGCTTTTCCCGCAGGGCTGCCGCAGGCATCGCCGAGCGGATCACATCCACCAGTTCCAAAGTGGTTTCGATGGGCTTTTCTTCTCTGCGGCGGCAAATGGCAGCCGCAATTTTTGGGGCATAGCGTTCTTCCCCGTAAGTGAACAGGATCCGCTTCAGCTCCTCCTGTGACCAGGTGTTGACCACAGTGTGAGCCGTTAAGGCATCCTCGTTATTCATTCTCATATCAAGAGGGGCATCCGCCATATAGGAAAATCCTCGGCTGCCGTCATCCAGCTGGGGGGAAGAAACACCCAGATCCAGCAGAATACCATCCACGCCCTGAATATTCAAATCCCTTAAAACCTGTTTGATTTCACAAAAGTTGGAGTGAACCAATGTCACCCGATCACCGAAGGGGGCCAACCGCTCCCCTGCGGCTTTCAGTGCCACAGGATCCCGGTCAATGCCGATGAGCCGTCCGGTGGTCAGTTTCGCTGCAATGCGGCTGGAATGGCCGGCACCGCCCAGCGTTCCATCTACATAGATGCCATCGGGCTTTATATTCAGCCCATCAATGCACTCTTCCAGCAGAACGGAAACATGATGAAATTCACT
Source organism: uncultured Oscillospiraceae bacterium (assembly GCA_964425865.1). GTDB lineage: Bacteria > Bacillota > Clostridia > Oscillospirales > Oscillospiraceae > Faecousia. The sequence goes on from CAYROJ010000027.1 coordinate 12,910, forward strand.
CATAGCCCGATCGCCTCCAAAGAAGCCAGCAGCTTTTCGGGGGTCAAGTTCTCCAGCTCGAAGGCCTCGAACTCGGCTGCATCCCAAATTTCTGCCTGACCTGCACGACCAACGATCACCACATCCTTGGAAATCCCGGCGTAGTTCATCAAATTCGTGGTCAGGGAAAAGCGGTTTTGCTTGTCGGGGTTACATTCGGTAGCATTGATGAAAATCAGGCTTGCAGGGCCGGAGCGCTGAGCCAGAGGCAACTGATTGTACTTTTCGTTCATTTCAGACCAGCTGTCAGCAGGATAAACGGCGAGGCATCGGTGACCGCAGTTGACACCCAGGGTGGCATAGAACGCTCCGCCAAGCTCTTCACGCAGCTTTGCAGGGACAAACAGACGGTTCTTATCGTCCATTTTTGCCGGGTATTTACCGATCATCTTACCTCACCTCCTCCATTTTGCTCCACTTTGCTACCATTTCTCACCACACAACCACAGTATAACAACACTTTCGACAAAAATCAATCTTTTTTTATAAAAAAATTAAAATTTTCTGTCAAAAGGTGTCATTTTTGATATTTTTGAACAGATGTTTAAAAATAAAAGGCTATTTTTTCTTTCTCCACCCCGGCCTTCACCTTCGCCGGGATATTGTCTGTCCGCAAAAGCAGTTCTGCCAAAGGCGCTTCCAGCTTTTCCTGCACCAAATGCCGCAGCTGCCGTGCTCCTCCCTGACTTTTGCAGCTTGCAGCCAGGTTGGCAGCCAATTCCGGCGGCCATTGCAGCTCCATTCCAAGGGCTGCTGCCCTTTTGTGCAAGCAGGACAGCTCTTTCTGGGCAATTTTTTCCAAAACCGACCGATCCAGTTCACTAAAATGAACGATCTTATCCAATCGCCCCAAAAACTCCGGAGAAAAGGCCTGCTTCAGCTCTCCATCGGTCTGCCCCGCCCGTCCGGCAGGGCAGAAGCCAAAGCCGTCACTTTGATGATGACCCCCAATATTGGAAGTCATCACCACGATCACATTTTTAAAGCTGACACGGCGGCCGGTGGAGTCCGTTAAAACGCCTTCCTCCATAATTTGCAGCAAAACACCGATCACATCCCGGTGGGCTTTTTCCAATTCATCGAACAGCACCAAGCTGTAAGGCCGGCGGCGAACCGCCTCCGTCAATTTACCCCCCTCCTCGTAGCCCACATATCCCGGGGGTGCGCCAATGAGCCGAGAAACTGCCTGTTTTTCCACAAACTCCGTCATATCCAGCCGGATCAGCGCATCCTTGCTTCCATACATTTCCTCGGCCAAAGCCCTGCAAAGTTCCGTCTTTCCTACCCCTGTCGGCCCGGCAAACAGCAAGCAGGCCACCGGACGGTTCTCATCCCGAATACCGGAAAAGCCTCGCCGTACCGCCTCTGCCACTGCCCCCACCGCCTGAGTCTGGCCGATGACCCGGCCATTGAGGATCTCCTCCAGCGCCAGCAGGTGCTGCCGTTCGTCAGCAGTGAGTCTGCCCACCGGAATGCCGGTACGGTCAGACACCGCCCAGGCAATGTCCTCCGCCGTGACGCAGCGCCCCTTGCCTCCGGCGTGAACGATGCTTTGCATCTTGTCCCGGAGCAGAGCCGCCTTTTCAAACTGCTTTTCCCGCACCGCCTCATGGAGTGCCTGTTCCAGTTCCTTCCGGGGGGCTGCACCACTGCGATTCTGCTCCCAGAGTCTGGCTCTGGCTGCCCCTTCATCCAGCAGATCGATGGCTTTATCCGGCAGATACAGATCCGGCAAATACCGCACCGACAGCGCCACAGCCGCCTGCAAGGCATCTTCCCCAATGCGAATATGGTGGTGTGTCTCCATGCCGGGCTTCAGCGCACGCAGAATAGCCATTGTATTTTCCTTGCTGGGCTGTTCCACCATTACAGGCCGGAAGCGACGCTCCAAAGCAGCATCCTTTTCAATATGTTTGCGATATTCTGACAGCGTGGTAGCGCCCAATATCTGTAATTCTCCCCGTCCCAGCGCAGGCTTAAAAATATTGGCTGCATCGATCGCTCCCTCTGCCGCTCCGGCGCCGACGATGGTATGCATTTCATCCACAAATAGGATCACATCGCCACTCCGGCGTATTTCTGCCAAAACATCCCGCAGCCGCTCTTCAAATTCCCCCCTGTATTTCGTTCCTGCCACCAGATTTGCCATATTTAAACTAATGAGCCGCTTTTCCTTTAGCTGAGGCGGCACATCCCCCAGCGCCATCCGCTGTGCCAGCCCTTCGGCAATGGCGGTCTTGCCTACCCCCGGTTCTCCCACCAGCGCAGGATTATTTTTATTTTTTCGGCTCAGGATACCGATGACCGTATCGATCTCCTTATCCCTGCCAATGACCGGTTCCATGGTTGCTGCCTTGGCCACCAGGTCTTCACTGAACTGCTCCAACAGTTTCGTGCTAAATCCCTCCTTTTTTCGTTTGACCGGCTCCCGATACCCCAACATTTTATATTCCACTGCCTGCGAAAAAATAGCCTGCGGATCAGCGCCGCAGAACCGCAGCAGTGCCACCGCAGTTGAATGCTCCGCCCGCACCAGTGCAAGCAGAATATGCTCCGGAAAAATTTCCTTTTCTCCACTGCTGTTGGCTTCCAACGCCGCATAGGACAGAACACTTTGCGCCTCCTTGGACAGCCCTTGCTGAAGCGGCAGATTTTTCTGCCCCTGCCCCACATAGAGCACTGTCAAATCTCGCAGCAGATCCTCCGATACCCCAAAAGAGCGAATCAGCCGCCCCTCCCAGGTATCCAACGCCGTCAACGCCAGCAGCAGGTGCGCTGTGCCCACATAACTGTGACCTAATTCCCGTGCTCTGGACGCAGCATCCAGTATTAAATTCGCTGCGTCTGGCCTATATCCCATGGTGATCCCTCCCAACGCCGGGAATTTTCCCCTATCGACTAAAAAAATATACGGAAAAATCGAAAAATAGGAATTGCATTTTCCGAAATCCATGTTAGAATAGGGTTAGCCATCGCCT
>CAYROJ010000028.1:0-14481 GCA_964425865.1 uncultured Oscillospiraceae bacterium
TGTATGAACTTCTTCTACTTTTTTCAAGTGTTGCACTTGATAGTATAATTCACCCCAAAAACAAAAAAGCCCTCGACATCGTCGAGGGCTTTGAGCTGTATTTATTTTTGCTCTTCCGGCACAAAGCTGAGGGTCAGCTCCTCCAGCTTTGTCTGCATTCGGATGTAATTGACACCGGCTGCACCCAGCATCCGCTTGGAGGCCAGATTGCTCATGGTGTCGGCATACTTGTCGGACAGATAGATCACTTCTTTGATGCCGCACTGAATAATGGCCTTGGCGCACTCGTTGCAGGGGAACAGCGCCACATAAATGCGGCTTCCCCGGAGATCTCGGCCATTGGCGTTTAAAATGGCGTTCAGCTCGGCGTGGACGACGAAGGGATACTTGGTTTCCTCGCCTTCTCTTGTCCAGGGAAATTCGTCATCGGAGCAGCCTTTGGGCATCCCGTTGTAGCCGGTGGAGATGATGATATTGTCCTGGGAAACGATGCAGGCACCCACCTGGGTGCTGGGGTCTTTGCTGCGTTTGGCTGCCAGCATGGCAATGCCCATGAAATACTCGTCCCAGCTGATACAATCCTGTCGTTTCATAGCGATACCTCCGATATAGAATTATAAATTACGAATTAGAAGCTGCCTTTCACAGGCCGCATCCCGGATGGAAAGACTCAAAATTCTTATTTTTCCAGGATAATGGGGCCACTGTTGTTCTGCAACTCGCTGCGGATATAATTTTCGGCTTCCTCGGGAGAAAGCTTCACCTGCTGGCCGGTCTTCATGTTTTTCACGGAGCAGACACCGGCGGCGATCTCGTCCTCACCCAGCAGCACTGCAAAGGGGACTCCCAGCTTGTCGGCGTAGGTCATTTTTTGCTTGAATTTCTTCTGCTCGCCGTACAGCTGCACCCGAAGGCCTGCGTTTCTCAGAGTTTCTGCCAGAGAAATGGCAGCGGCGATATTCTCCGTCATGGGCAGCACCAGCGCATCGGCAGGAGCACTGGGCAGCTCCGGATTCAGAAGACCCTGCTCGTCCAGCACATAGAACAGTCTTGTCAGGCCGATGGAAATGCCCACACCGGGCAGGGGCTTGTCAATGTAGTAGCCGGCCAGATTGTCATAGCGGCCGCCGGAGCAGACGGAGCCGATCTCCGGATGATCCAGCAAAGTAGTTTCGTAGACGGTACCGGTGTAGTAATCCAAACCTCTGGCAATGGTCAGATCCACGGCAAAATTTTCTTCCGGCACGCCGAAAGCGGCCAGATTTTCGGTGACGGCCTTCAGCTCGCCCAGACCCAGATCAAACAGCTCGTTGCGGCCGGCGTATCCTTCCAGAGCGGACAGAACTTCTGCATTTGTGCCGGTGATGGCAATGAATTTCAGAATTTCATCGGCTTTCTCCTGGGAAATGCCGCATTCCTCCACCAGCAGCGTTCTGACCTTTTCAGCGCCGATCTTATCCAGCTTGTCCACGGTGCGCATAATATCGCCGCTCTTTTCCGATAGCTCCATCATGGCGTAGAAGCCGTTGAGGATCTTGCGGTTGTTTACCCGGATATGGAAACGGTTCAGTCCAAAGCCACGGAAGACCTTGTAAATGATGGCAGGGATCTCAGCTTCATTGAGAATATCCAGCTTGCCGTCGCCGATGATGTCGATGTCTGCCTGATAAAATTCACGGAAACGGCCACGCTGGGCACGCTCGCCCCGGTAGACCTTGCCGATCTGGAACCGGCGGAAGGGGAAGGCCAGGTCATTGTAGTGCAGGGCTACATACTTTGCCAGAGGCACAGTCAGATCGAAGCGCAGAGCCAGATCGCTGTCGCCCTTGGAGAAGCGATAGATCTGTTTTTCTGTTTCGCCGCCGCCCTTGGCCAGCAAGATCTGTGCATCCTCAATAATGGGGGTATCCAGAGGCGCAAAGCCGTAGGAAGCATAGGTGCTCCTGAGAATTTCCGCCATTTTTTCGAATTTTACCTGCTTGGCGGGCAACAGTTCCATAAAACCGGACAGTGTCCGGGGCTTGATAATATCCATTTTATTCCTCCAAAGGGAAAATAATTATAAATTACGAATTACAAATTACAAATGAGGGGGAAAGAAAACAGATTGCCCCAGCCGCAATTTGTAATTATGAATTGTGAATTAGTATCTTGTCTTGGTGTGCAGCATTTCACGCCAATCCAGATCGCCGCGCTGCAAGCCCATGATGAGCATTTCGGCAGATGCCAGATTGGTGGCCACAGGTACATTGTGCTTGTCGCAGGCGCGGATGGTCTCGACCATCTGGCTGTCGTCCCAGGCATCGGTGGTGTTGGGGTCGGTGAACATCAGCACCAGATCGATCTCATTGTAGGCAATGCGGGCATTGATCTGCTGATGGCCGCCCTGCTTGTGAGAAAGCAGCAGGGTGATGGGAAGACCTGTATTGTCAGAGATCAGGCGGCCGGTGGTGGCGGTGGCATAGAGATTGTGCTTGAGCAGCACGCTTTTATAGGCAGTGCAGAACTGAACCATCAGTTCCTTCTTCTTATCGTGGGCGAGAAATGCAATATTCATAAGTACACTCCTTTTTCCTTTTTACCGGTTTGCAACAGGCACCGGCTGACCCTGTAATCGTTTGGCGATCCGCTTATAAGCCGGGGCAGCCCCCAGGCGGCTGTATTGAAGAAAGGGTTTTCCCTTTGCGGCGGCAATGCTGATGTTCAGATCCCGGGGAACCACGCCCAAAAGCGGCAGACCCACAGTATCCATCACATCGTCGATGTTCATGCCCAGTGCCTTCAGCGTATCGTTCTGCACCTGGTTGACCACCAGCCGGGTATTTTGGCAGCCCAGATTTTCAAGTGTCTGGTTTGCCCGTTCTGCGCAGCGGATGGAAGCGGCATCCGGCAAGGTGGTCACAATGCAGCGATCCGCCGCCTGAGCCAGCATGGTCATGCCCTCGCCGATCCCTGATGGGCCATCAAGAAGAATAAACTCAAAATCCTTCCGGGCCTGCTCCAGCATCCGTTCAAATTCCCTCCGGGGAATGGGGTCAGCGGTGCTGTTGGCCGGGGCGGTCAGAAAAGACAGGCAGGGATACTGGGGATGGACATAGGCAGCGCTCAAAGGATAGTCTCCCCGGCAAATGTCCGGAAAGGACAGAGCCTCCACTTGGGAAAGACCCAGAAAAATATCCAGACTGCGCAGTCCCACATCGCCGTCGATACACAGCACCCGTCTTCCGTTTTTGGATAGCTCCGTCCCGAGGGCAGCGCACAGGGAAGTTTTGCCTGTGCCGCCTTTGCCGGAGACGAAGGCGATCACCTCACCCAAATAATACACCCCCATGCTAATTTTTCCATTATTATAAAGCAATAACGCACAAATTGCAAGTAGAAATCAGAGCTTTTTTGGGAATATTTTATCATTTTACACAAAAAAACTTAATTTTACACCCGTCTGCATCAAAAGTTTTCTGTGGGGAAAGCCGGTGGCCGTATTTGGGAGCCGAAGCTGAGCCGCCCCATCGAAAAAAGGGCGGCCGTCAAAGCCTGTTCTGGCATGAAAAGTGCCGCAGAGGAGATCCTCTGCGGCAAAAAGGTCAATTTTGAGTTGCGAAATACACAAGCACCGCTGTGCCCAGCAGGATGCGGTACAGGCCGAAGGAAGAAAAACTGTGCTTTCTTACATATTCCATCAGCGCTCGGATCACGAGCAGGCTCACCACAAAGCTGACGACACAGCCGATGGCCAGAATCACCAGTTCGTTTTTCTGGGGGAAATTGCCTTCCAGCAGATATTTTACCACCTTCAGGCCGCTGGCACCCAGCATGGTGGGAACAGCCAGGAAGAAAGAAAACTCTGCACCGGCCGGACGGCTGATGCCCAGCATCAAAGCGCCCAAAATGGTGGCGCCGGAACGGGAAGTGCCGGGGATCAGGCTCAGGCACTGAAAGGTACCGATCAGCAGGGCGGTCTTGTAGTCAATGTCGTAGACGCTTTCGATGGAAAGCTGGCGGTTCAGGTTGCGTACTTCCACCAGGAAAAAGGCGATGCCGTACAGGATCAGCATGATGGAGACCACGGCATAGTTGTATAGGTTTTCGTCCAGAAAATCATCGAACAACAGTCCCAGCACCGCCGACGGCAGCACTGCCACCACCACCTTCAGCCACAGTTGCCAGGTGTTTTTCTGCTCCTGCTCCGTCTTTTTCCCGGAGAAAGGATTCAGCTGATGGAAGAAAAGAAATAAAACTGCCACGATGGCACCCAGCTGGATCACCACCTGAAACAGCTCGTAAAAGGCAGGGGAAACCTTTAAATTTATAAATTCTTCCAGCAGGATCAGGTGACCTGTGGAGGAAATGGGCAGCCATTCAGTGATGCCCTCCACAATGCCGAAAAGAGCGGCTTTTAAATATTCGATCATGTTTTCTCCTTTGATGATGGTGGGGAAAGGTCTTTTTGTATCCCTATCATACTCCTTGAAGCTGTCAAATGCAAGAAAAATATGGTCTGTTCACAAATTGCCCCCCAAGTCTTAACAAAATGTTCACCCGTCAACGGAAAAAAAGGCTATAATAAGGTACAAGAGAAAAAATGCTTAGGAGGTAGACCCATGGCCACATCTGTGCTGATCGTAGAAGACGATCATAATATTGCAGAATTGCTGCAAATGTATTTGGAAAAAGAAGGATATGCCGTTACGGTGGCCCATGACGGCGGCGCCGGTCTGGCGAAGTACCATGCAATTGCCCCGGATCTGGTGCTGCTGGATGTGATGATGCCTGTGATGGACGGTTGGGCTGTGTGCAAGGCCATCCGTGCCGAAAGCCAGACACCCATTATCATGCTGACCGCCAAGGGCGAAACATCCGATAAGGTGTCGGGTCTGAAATCCGGTGCTGATGATTATATCACCAAGCCCTTTGAAATGAGAGAGGTTTTGGCTCGGATCGAAGCGGTGCTGCGCCGCTCTGCCGGAAAGGTGGAGGAAAAGAAGGCCAGACGGCTGAGCTTTGACGGCCTTGTCATCGATATGGATGCCTTTGAGCTGCTGGTCAATGGCAAAAAAGTGGATACACCCCCCAAGGAGATGGAGCTGCTTTATTATCTGGCTTCCTCTCCCAACCGGGTATATACCAGAAATCAGCTGCTGGATGAGGTTTGGGGCTTCGACTATTTCGGCGATAGCCGGACGGTGGATGTCCATGTGAAGCGTCTGCGTGAAAAGCTGGAGGGTGCCAGCGAAAAATGGAGCCTGAAAACTGTCTGGGGTGTGGGCTATAAATTCGAAGTACTGTAAAGGCCGCAAAAGCCTGCCCTGGAGTGGGGCATTTTCCCAAATCCAATATTCGTCATTTGTAATTCAACAAAAGGGGGTCTTTTATGAAGACCACGCAGGGGCGCTCTCTTTTGACCACCACCGTTATTTTCCTGGTGGCGCTGCTGATTTTGGGAACAGCGCTGCAAACGCTGGTCGGAAATTATCTGACCCAATCCACCTTTCAGCGGCTGGACAATAATTCCAAGGTGCTGGCTGAGCTTGCCTCCGCTTATTATTCCAATGGCACCATGGATTCCATGCAGTTTCGGATCAATATGGACATTGCCTCCCGGGTGTCAGACATCGATGCGCTGATCTGCAACAGCCAGGGGCATATTCTGATCCATGCAGGCCAGGCCAGTTCCGTCGATTACAGAAATCTGACCATCCCCCAGTATTATCTGGACAAGGTGGCCGCTGTGGATTTTCTGCATAATGCCGGGGTCTTGCAGGGTCTGTATGCAGAGACCCGCTACATTTCCGCCTGTCCTGTCCTTTCCGGCAGCGGAGAGGTGGTGGCCTATGTGCTTTCCTCTCTTCCCGTATCGGACAGCCAAAAGGCCATGCACAGCATTTCCAATATGTTCCTGCTGGGCGCTGTCAGTGTTATGGTGATCTCCTTTATCGCCATGGCCTTCTTCTCCCGGCGGCAGAGCCATCCTCTGCAGGAAATGGCGCAGAAAGCCCGGGCCTTCGGCCACGGCGATCTGGATGCAAGAGTCCACATCACCGGCACAGAGCCCCGGGAAGTGGAGGAGCTGGCCATTGCCTTTAATAACATGGCTTCCTCCCTGCAAAAAAGCGAATACAGCCGTCAGGAATTTGTGGCCAATGTGTCCCACGAGCTGAAAACACCTATGACGACCATCGGCGGCTATATCGACGGCATTCTCGATGGCACCATCCCCCCGGAAAAGAGCCGCTATTATATGCAGATCGTCTCCACGGAGACCAAGCGGCTGGCACGGTTGGTTCGTTCCATGCTGGATATTTCCCAGCTGCAGGCACAGGGCGGCATTCCGGCCGAGCAGATGACCCGCTTTGATGTGGCCGAGTGTGCAGGGCAGATGCTCATCACCTTTGAGCAGAAGATCACGGGCAAGGACATTCAGGTGGATGTGGATATGCCCGAATGCCCCATTTATACCGTGGCACAGCAGGATTATATCTCGCAGGTCATCTATAATCTGCTGGATAATGCGGTAAAATTCTGTCCCCAAGGGGGCAGGCTTTCCCTGAAGATCCGGGAAAGCGACAGTAAGATCTATGTTTCCGTGGGCAACGATGGCCAGACCATTCCTCCGGAGGAATTGCCGCTGCTGTTTGACCGGTTCCATAAGATCGACAAGAGCCGTGCCCAGAACCGGGACGGGTGGGGGCTGGGGCTTTACATCGTCAAGACCATCATCGGCCTTCACGGGGAGGATATTACAGCCACCAGCATCGATGGCTTTACGGAGTTTACTTTTACCCTCTCTCTCATGAGCTGAGATCCCCTCCCACCGGGGAGAAGCAAAGAAATTTTTATCTATCGCCAATTGAGGTTTTTCTATGCGTGAGCAAAATTCTATTCCCAATGAATATCCCGAAAGCTGGGATTGCGGCACCTATCAGACCGGTGCGTCCAAACCCCAAAAGAATCAGAGTGGGATCATCACCGTCCTGTTGATGGCCGTGATCCTGCTCGGTGGCCTGGCCAGTGTGCTGGGGGTCATGAATGTGCGGCTGTTGTCCCGGCTGACCCAGCAGCAGGATGCGGTTCTGCCCTTGTCCTTGGACAGCACTACCGGGACCCATGAACACATCGCCGTCCGGGGCAATGTGCCTTACAGCGTCCAGACGCCCACAGAGGAGAATATGGAGAGCCTGTTGGGCTTCCGTGTCCAAAATCTCAGCGAGCTGTGCCGCAAATATTGGAATTTGAGTGCAGGACTGGAAGTGATCTCCGTTTCCGACAGCGAATGTCCCTTGCAGGAGGGCGACATTCTCTTTTCCGCCGACGGTGAAAATTTGACCAGCGCTTCCCAGCTGTACCGGCTCATTGACGGAGCCGAAGCCGGAAGCAATCTGAAGCTGCAGGTCCTGCGGGGCCGCCAGTCCTTTACTGTCGAACTGACGGTGAAAAATCCGTAAAAACACTTGCAGGGCGGCTTTTGGCCGCCCTGATTTTACAAGCACACTCAGGAGGTATATGATGGAGCCGATTTATCAAAGGAGCTTTCAAATCGATGACTTGGTGACGGATTGCTTCGGCCGGCTGAAGCCAAGCTCTGTGCTGTATTATGTTCAGGAAATGGCAGGAAGCCATGTAAACAGTATGGCTTTGGACCCTGCCCCGGAGGAAAAGGGGCTTTTGTGGGTCATCATTCGCCATCGGGTGCAGATCACCAGACTGCCTTCAAAAGGGGAGACCATTCATCTGGAAACCTGGCCCATGCCCACGACAAGGGTGGCCTATCCGCGCAGCGTGGTGGCGTACGATGAAAAGGGGCAGGAGCTGTTCCGCTCCATCAGCCTTTGGGTGCTGATGGATCAGCAGAGCCGAGCCATGGTGCTGCCGGGAAAGAGCGGTGTGCTGGTGCCGGGCATCCTGCGTGGCAAGGAACTGCCCAGTCCCCATTCTCTGGCACCGCTGGCCTGCGGCTCCTGTGTCCATCGTCGGGTGGGCTTTGCAGATCTGGATGCCAATATGCACATGAACAACTGCCGGTATCTGGAATGGGCAGTGGATCTGCTACCCTCCTCTTTCCACAAAACCCATATTTTGCAGGATGTGACCATGTGTTATCTGGCAGAGGCCAGAGAGGGGGATCCGCTGGAAATTTTCTGGGAATGGAGTGCTGATGGTGTGCTCCACATGGACATCCAGCGGCCTGAAAAAGACAAAAATATCCACATTTTTACAGCGGATCTTCACTATTCGATCTAGTGTTCCGTAAACCAAAATTTCTCCACAGTTTTTTCAAAAGCTGTGGAGAAATTTTTCACTTTTTCAAAAAAGTCCCTTAAAAACCTGGTCTTTTGCAGGGGTGGTCTGTGGAAAAACCTGTGGAAAATGTGGAAAACTTTTAAAAACATAGGTTCAAATAAACCGAAAGTTGCCTACTTTATGTCAACCGATTTTCTCAAGCCCTGCCGGGGGAGCCGTGATGGGTGGGGAGCAGGTGTGCTTGCGGACAACCGACCAAGGGGAGCTTTTTCAGGGTGAGCAAAAGTCATACTTCCATTTTTTTGTTTTATCGTGTATAATGGTAAAAAAATTCAGGGGGAACGCTTATGCATAAGAAGCTGGAAATGACCATTCGCAAGGTGTTGCACTTTTTAGAGGGTGTGATCGCTGTGCTGACGCTGGTGGTGCTGGTGGGTCTGCTGGGGCTGGAAATTTACCGGATGATGACCGTAGCGGATTATTTTTCCACCGTTGACCATTTCCTGCACAATATTCTGACCATCGTTGTGGGTTTGGAATTTGTGCGGATGCTGGTGGATATGACCCCGGCCAATACGCTGGAGGTGCTGATCGTGGCCATTGCCCGGCAGGTCATCATTTCCCATAATGACCCGGTGAGCAATGTGTGCTGTGTTCTGTGCATTGCCGGCCTGTTCGCTACCCGGCGCTTTTTGATCCCCAAGGCGCAGATGACCATTGAAATGAGCGAAGTGGAGCCGGACAAGGAAGAAGTGAAATAAAAAGCCCTCTCCTTGAGGAGAGGGTGCCCCGAAGGGGCGGGTGTGGAGAAGACAGCGTTTCTCAGATTTCACTCCACAGCTGCGACTTGCTAAAAACCGCCCATTGGGCGGTTTTTTCTGTCCTGCATCCGTAAGACCTTCCCCTGCCGGATCATTTTCTTGAATTTTATAATTCTGACCGCCTACCCACAGCGCATATACTTGACCATCTCGTATGCGTGGAGGGATGTTATGAAAAATTACACCGTTGCCGTCCTGGGTGCCACCGGGGTGGTGGGACGGGAAATGCTTCGCATTTTACAGCAGCGCCATTTCCCTGTAAAAAAACTGATCGCCCTGGCCAGCAGCCGCAGTGTGGGTACGACTCTGGACTTTTGCGGAGAGCCCATCCCGGTGCAGGATGCGGAAAGTGCCGATTTTTCCGGGGTGGATATTGTGCTGGGAGCGGCGGAAAATAAGGTGGCGCAGGCCTTTGCCACCGCCATCGTGGAGTCTGGGGCAGTGTTTATCGACAATTCTTCTGCCTTTCGGCTGGATCCCACAGTGCCGCTGGTGGTGCCTCAGATCAATCCGCAGGATGTAAAAGACCATCACGGCATCATCGCCAACCCCAATTGTACCACCACCATCGCTCTGACTGCCCTTGCGCCTTTGGCTGCTCTTGCCCCCATCCGCAGCATCTGGGCAGCCAGCTATCAGGCAGTGTCCGGGGCAGGGGCAGCAGGATTAAAGGAGCTGATGGAGCAGACCAAGGCGCTGCTGGAGGGGAAAAGCTATGCCCCACAGGCATTTGCGCACCAGATCGCTTATAATGTGATCCCTCAGATCGGGGCGGCACAGCTTCAGGGCTACACCACCGAGGAAATGAAATTACAGTTTGAAGGGCGGAAGATCCTCCACATTCCCGATTTGACGGTCAGCTGTACCTGTGTCCGGGTGCCGGTGATGCGCAGTCACAGTGTGGCGCTGAGTGTGGGATTTGACCGGGTGGTAAATGTGGAGGATGCCCGGAATGTTCTGTCCGAAGCCCCTGGCTGCCTGCTGGTGGACGATTTGGCACATGGGGAATACCCAATGCCCCTGCTGGCGTCCGACCAGGACAGCGTTCTGGTGGGGCGGCTGCGGCCGGATCTGACCGACGAGTGCCGCCTGTGTCTGTGGTGCTGCGGCGACCAGCTGCGCAAGGGTGCTGCCACCAATGCGGTGGAGATCGCAGAGCTGGTCATTCAGGATTGATGGTTTTCTCAGCGTCCTGGGGTGGGGCCTGTACTGCTCGAAAACCAAGATCCAGGCGGAAGCGCACCCGGCCTGCAGGCCCTCTCCCTCCGGGAGAGGGCTTTTTCACAGGCTGAAAAAAGCCGCTGTCGGTGACAGCGGCTTTGGATCATTCGCCCTTGGGGGCGCTATTGGTCTTTTTTCTATGATAGAAATTCCGGCGGCGGTTGTTATTTTTGCGCTGGGGCTTTTCCGCGCTTTCTTCCCCGGCGGGATCGGGCTGGCTTGTTTTCTGGGGACGCTCCGGCTTGCTCTGCCGCTCCGGTTTGGGCTGCTGGGGGGAGGGCTGCTTTTGCTCCTGCTTGGGAGCTTCTGCTTTCTGCTCCGGCTTGCGGTTGCCCCGGTGACGGCGGGAGCGGTTATTGGTCTTTTCCGCCTTGGGCTCGGCTTCCTCCTGCGCGGTGGAGATCTCCGGCTCGTCTACCACGCTCTCCTGGCGGTAGCGGAAGCGAATGGGCTCCAGTGCTTCTGCATCTTCCACCTTCTCCAGACGGCGCACCTTTTTGCCGTTTCCGGAAATGGGCGCCCAGTCAGCAGGGATGGGCTCATCGTTTTTCTTGGCTTTGCCGTTGCGCCATACGGCGATGTCCTCCACCGGGAACTGGCTGACGGTGTCGGGATTTTCTTCCAGACGAACCTTGACCTTCTGCCGCAGCAGGCTCACCTCCGTCACAGTGCCCCGACCTTCGGGGGTATCCACAAAGGACTCCTCCTTGGGGGTGCGGCGCAGCAGATCTTCGTAGGCATCCTGCTCGTATTTCAGGCAGCACATGAGCCGGCCGCAGGTGCCGGAAATTTTGGTGGGGTTCAGAGAAAGGGACTGGGTCTTGGCCATTTTAATGGACACCGGCTGGAAATCGTCCAGGAAGCTGGCACAGCAGAAGGGTCTGCCACAGATGCCCAGACCGCCCACCATCTTGGCCTTGTCCCGAACGCCGATCTGCCGCAGTTCGATTCGGGTGTGGAAAATGGAGGCCAGATTTTTTACCAGCTCCCGGAAGTCCACCCGCTCGTCAGCGGTGAAGAAGAACAGGATCTTGCTGCCGTCAAAGGCACATTCTGCCGATACCAGCTGCATATCCAGACCGTGCTCTTCAATTTTTTGCAGGCAGATGGCGTGAGCCTTCTTTTCCTTGGCTCGGTTCTCTTCCACGATTTTTTCGTCCTGGGCCGTGGCCAGGCGCAAAACGCTGCGCAGCGGCGGCACCACATCTTTGCCGGGGATAATATGGTTTGCACCGGCACAGATGCCGTATTCCGGCCCACGGGCGGTGTCGATGATCACATGGTCGCCCAGCTGGAACTGCATTCCTGCCGGGTCAAAATAGTATATTTTCTGGCCGGGGCGGAATTGGATGTCCACCACTTCCACGGTTTCCGGCATGGAAATTTCTTCGTTGATGATTTCTTCCATTTGGTTCTCCTTGTTTATATAAACTGTCCCTTAAGGGGCAAAAAATGTTATCGTAAAGCCCAGCTCAAATAGCCGCAGATGGCGGCCGGGGACACATTTCCCTGGGCGTAGGCGGTGCATTTTTGCACCATGGTGATGGCTTCGTTCAGCTCGCCGGCGTTGCGGCTTTGCGCCAGCTTCTGGGCGTGGGGCGACAGGCTCTGTCCTCCGGAGCGGATGACCAGGGCCCCTTCCAAAATTTCCGTCCACTGCTGCAAAATGGCGATCAGCTGATCCCGCTTCCATTTTTCCATGGGAACGAGCGTGCGGGTCAGCAGCAGGGCATCCTTGGTGCTGATGGCCTGCACAAAATCGGCGGTTTGGGGACTTTCGTTGGCACCTTCCGACAGGAGCATCCGTGCCTGACCTAAAAATCCACCGCTGCGTGCCACGGCTGCCGCCACCGTTTCATGGGAGGCCTGTGGAAATTCTGTTTGCAGGGTCTGGCGTAAAAGGGGGGCATCCAGACTTTGCATTTTCAGCTCCACGCACCGGGAGCGGACTGTGGGCAGAATTTTCTCCGGATTTTCCGCCAGCAGCAGAAATAAGCCGTAGGCAGGGGGCTCTTCCAGAATTTTCAGCAGGGCATTTTGCCCTTCCAGACCCATTTCCTGGGAGAAAATGTAAACTTTTTTCTCTCCTTCGTTGGGGCGGATGAATACATCGTCCCGCATTTGCCGAATGATGCGTACCGGCACGGTTTTGTGTTCCGGATCCTCCACGAAGGTCACATCCGGGTGAACACCGTTCATAATCTTGCGGCAGGGCTCACAGTGCAGACATGGCCTGGGGGTGCTTTGGCACATGGCCGCCGCCGACAGGAGTTTGGCCAGTGTCCGCTTTCCCGACCCTGCCGGGCCGGAGATCAGGTAGAAGTGCGCCAGTTTTCCCTGCCGGAGTGCGGCTGTTAAATTGTCTTTGATCCGCTGGTTGCCCAGCAGGGAAGAAAAGGGCATAAAAACCTCCGAAATAATTACGAATTACAAATTATGCCTTGGCTCCCCCTGTGGGGGAGCTGGCCGAAATCTTTGATTTCGGCCTGAGAGGGCAAGAACGAAACCCTCTCCGTCACGGCATTTGCCGTGCCATCTCCCCCAAAGGGGGAGGCAAGTTGAATTTTGCTTTTTTTAACCCCACAGAGCAGACAGCATGGGAATGACCTGCTTTTTGCGGCTCATTACCTTGGAAAGGAAGGCGGTGTTATCCCTGGGGGTCACATGGAAGGCCTGCTCAATGGTGTCGTCCTCGCCCAGATAGATGATCTGGGTGCCTTCCATCAGCACATCCGTCAGCATCAGGATCATTAGGTCAAAGCCCTGCTTTTTGGCGGTCTTTTCCATCAAATGCAGGAACTCCGACTTCCGCTCCAGCAGATGGGCGCAGTCCACGCAGGTGACCTGGGATACGGCCAGAGAGTGACCGGCAATGTGGAATTCCTTATAGTCAGCGAAGAGCATTTCCTCGGTGGTCTTATTGTCGGTGGAGGCGGAGAAGATCTCCTTTCCCAGCTCCTCCAGAGAAACTTTGGCAAGCCTTGCCATCCGCTCTGCCGTCCACACATCCCGATCGGTGCAGGTGGGGGACTTGAACATAACGGTGTCGGACAAAATGGCTGCCGCCATCATACCGGCCATTTTTGCGCTGGGCAGCAGGCCTCGCTCCTGGAACATGGAGGCGATGATGGTGTTGGTAGAGCCTACGGGCTCATTGCGGAAGTAGACCGGGTGATTGGTCTGCACATCTGCCAGACGGTGATGGTCGATGATGGCCAAAATCTCCGCTTCTTCCAGACCGGGCACGGACTGAGAAGCCTCATTGTGGTCAACCAGCACCACTCTTTTGCGCCGGGGGCGCAGCAGATGATACCGGGTCAGCACACCGGCCACCTTGTCGTTTTCGTCCAGAATGGGGTAGCAGGGATCCCGGTGCTTGAGTACCTGTTCCTTTACTTCGTCCACCCGGTCGTTCAGGTGAAAGCATTCCAGATCCGTGGTGCGGCAAATGCGCCCGATGGGGGTGGACTGAAAAATCAGCCGTGCAGCACGGTAGGCATCAAAGGGGGTAAAAATAATGCAGGTTTTCGTCGGCAGGGAGCGCAGCTCGTCGGACAGCTCCGCCTGACACAAAATCAGACAGCGCACATCCATTTCCAGTGCCCGTTTGATCATTTCCGGCTGGTCGCCGCACAGGACGATGCTGTCCTCCCGGTCAAACAGCAGGTTTTCCCGGTTCATGGGCAGGGCGATGGAAATTTCACCGGAGATGGAGTCGGTGCTCCAGCAGCCGGCGTTGAGGATCTCGCCCTCCAGCACCGACAGCACATTGCATACCGGCACCTCTTCCAAATAGGCAGAGGAAACCAGATCCATGTTGTAGCTTGCCACATTTTCACGGGACAGCATACCAAAAAGGGTGCCGTCCTCGTTGGCTACCGGCAGGGCGGAAATATTTTTCTGAGCCTGTAATTCCTTCCATGCCCGTCCCACGGTGACGGCTGCATCCAGCACCGGGGGCGTATCAAAGTCCAGATCCCGAACCTGAGTGTACATATTGTGGATCTGCTTTGGAGGCTGAAAACCGAAGCGGTTTAAAACGATTTGAGTTTCGTCGGACACACGGCCCAGGCAGGCAGCCACATATTCCCGGTCGCCCAGAGCATTGCGCAGGGCGGTATAGGCCATGGCAGCCACGATGGAGTCGGTATCGGGATTTCGATGTCCGGTCACATAAATAGGGTCCATAAATGTCCTCCTT
>CAYROJ010000029.1:0-14283 GCA_964425865.1 uncultured Oscillospiraceae bacterium
TCCCGCCCGAGGCTGAAAATGGGCATAACAACAAAGCCCTTTTTTCACAGGTGAAATTATTCTATCACAGATTTCTGTCATAGTCAACAATTATTTTGACAAAATTTCGTTATTTTTACAAGAATAAATCGGCATTTGCCACTGATGAATAAACAGCTGTTTTACACGCATATCCTATGGACAGGAGGTGGCCTATGGATATGAAAAAATGGAAGCCCTACCTGCTGAGCGCAGTCATCGCACTGCTGGTCGGAGGGCTGTCTGGCCTGTTATCCAGAGAAGGAATGGAGATTTATAACACGGTGGCTGTAAAGCCTGCGTTGTCGCCGCCCATGTGGGTTTTCCCGGTGGCCTGGAGTATTCTGTATATACTCATGGGCGTGGGAGCCGCGAGGGTGTGGCTGCAAGCACCGAGTAAGGAACGAAGCCAAGGGCTGAATTTATATGTATTGCAGCTGATCGTCAATTTTTTCTGGAGTTTGCTGTTTTTTAACGCCCAGGCCTATGGATTTGCGGTACTGTGGCTGCTGCTTCTGTGGCTTTTGGTACTGGGGATGATCCTGACTTTTCGGAAAGTGGCTCCATTGGCTGCAAAGCTGCAAATTCCATATTTGCTATGGCTGACATTTGCTTTGTATCTCAATATTTCCGTATGGCAGCTGAATTAGGAAAAATCCCTCTTTTCTTTTGAGTGTATTTATATTATAATGTAGTCATCTTAGAAAAAGAGGGAAGAATATGAAAAGAATCATGGGAATAGACTACGGCGATGCCCGTACCGGTGTGGCGCTGTCTGACTTGCTGTGTTCCATTGTAGGCTCTACTACCGTGGTGCCCAGCCGGAATACGGAGAAGGCCATTGCAGATATTGTGCGGATCGCAAAAGAAAATGAAGTGGGATCGATCGTTGTAGGTCTTCCCAGAAATATGGACGGCACAGAAGGTACCCGAGCGGAGCTTTGCCGGGAATTTGCGCAAAAGCTCCATGAAGCAACAGGGCTTGATGTGACCATGTGGGATGAGCGGCGTACTACCGTGGAAGCTCACAATATTCTGTCCCAGCATAATTATCACGGACAGAAGCGGAAAAACACGGTCGACGCTGTGGCTGCATCACTGATTTTGGAAGGCTATCTTAATTCGCTGAAAAGATAATGGTTTTATTGCTTGCAAAGGCGGCTTTAGCTGCCTTTGCAAGCTTTTTTAGACTTGTAAAAAAGCTCTCGTATGCCTGTAAACAGTAATAAAACTCCAAATATCTTTTTCAGAATTTCCACATCCAGATGATTGCTCAGATAAGAACATCCTGCGGCCATGGCACATCCCAGTGCTGTGGGCAACAGGATCTTTTTTATGGGCAGTGTACCTTGTTTCAGACGGAAAAAACTGGAGCAGAGGGCGCAGGGAAGGAAAAACATTAGATTGATGCACCGGGCATCAACAGGGGAGAAGCCTACAATCAGTGTGAGCCACAGCATCAAAAGGCTTCCACCGCCAATGCCCAGCCCCGCCAGAAAACCAAGCATCGACCCGACCAGCACCGCAACCGGAAAACTCACGGCCATAGGTATCGTATTCCTCCCCACAAAATAATCAGTCCCAAGGCCCGGTGAAGCCATTTGGTAGGAATATGTTTGCCCAAAGCACCTGCCAGAAGACCACCGGGGACGCTGCCGATCAAGTAGGGGAGCGCTTCTTTCCAAGGCAATGGGGTATGAACTGCATTGACAGCCAGAGAAACCACACACAGCGGAAGAATGATCCCAACGGAGGCTGGAAAGACTTCCTCTTCTTTTAAATCGTTGTTTGTACTCAGCAAGGGAACGAGCACCATGCCACCGCCTGCGCCCAATAGTCCGTTAATGGCTCCGGCAGCACCGCCGGATAAAAGAATTTTCCAATTGCGCAAAAAATCGCCTCCCGTGGATAGCGTTCCACGGGAGGCGATGCTTATTCAGAAATTAGTGGCTGTGATTGATAACCATGTCCAGTTCCACATACTTGGTGGTCAGAACCTTCAGATCCATGGCTTCAACCTGCTCATTATACCAGTTCTCCGCAGTCTCGCTGCGCAGTGCATTCTCGACCATGTAGTTACGGAAGGTAGTTTCGCTGTCGCCAACGAAATACATCACATGATAGCCGGAAGTGCCTTCGATCACGCCGGTGTCACCGGACTTGCGCTCGGAATCGTAGCACCAGTCGTTGAAGTTGCTGATCATCATGCCGGGATAAACATCCTTGTACAGACCGCCCTTGGTGTTTGAACGGGGGTCAGCAGACTCCTTGTTGGCAAGCTCTGCAAAGCTGTCTTCGGTCTTGATGCCGGCTTCCCACTGAGCAAGCAGCTTTTCGGCTTTAAGCTTGGCAGATGCCTTCTCTTCGTCGGAGTAGGTCTTGTTGCCGTTGGAGTCGGTGGTGCCACCTTCAAAGGCAACCAGAATGTGACGGACATTCTTCATGGCGAAGTCGTTGGTCTTGCAGCTGCCGAAACGAACCACATAGTAACCGTAAACAGCTTCGTTTTCGCCGGAACCAATGGTGTAGGGGATAACGGTCATGTCGCCCTCGGCAGGCATATTGTACTCGAACTCGTCTTCCTTGCCCTCAACAGCGGTCTTGCCGATCATCCAATCCTGGAACAGGGCATCCACATTGTCGTACAGCACATCGGTCTTTTTGGTGGAGACGGCGGTAGAAGTTTCTTTATTGGAGATCTTCTTGTCCAGTTCCTTGATGGCTTCATCAAAGGCGTCCAGATCTTTGTAGTTACCGGCAGCCAGATCCTCAGCGGCCTTCTTGGCGGCCTCACGGGCAGCTTTGATGGCGGCTTCCTTTTCGGCATCGTCACTGTAAATGAAGTTGCCGTCTTTGTCGGTCTCGCCCTCCTGGAACTTGGTGTAGCTCAGGTAGTAGGTGGAGTAGGTAAAAGAATTGAAGCGATAGGGAGTGAGGGCTTCAAACTCCTTCATAGCATCTGCGCTGAACTCCAGAGACTCGGAATAAGCGCTCAGGTAGGAAGTGGCCATGGTTGTAACTTCCAGATAGTGACGATAGCTCTCGGTGTCAGCGCCGTTGCCAAAGGTACCACGCAGGTAAGCGTTGGCGTTGCTGAAACCATAGAGGGGAGCGTACAGGTTCAAAATGGAGATCTGGGAGTCGATAGAAGCAACTTCTTCGTCGGACAGCTTGTGGCCGGCGGCAATAGCCAGATCATACAGAGCGTATGCGCTCTTAATGCTGTTCTGAGCAGAGGTCAGGAAATTGTCAGCCCAGGTGGCACCGGTTTCGGTGTTGATGATCTGCTCGTTCAGAGGCTTGGTGGTATCCAGACCCAGCAGAGACAGATAGGAGCTGTTTTCAGAGATGTAGCTGCTGACAGCATTCACATAGAAGTAGTTCAGCTCCACAGCGCTGATGGTGTGGTTGCCAATAGTAATGGCATCAGTATTCTTATAAACCACATTTTTAATGGGGTTCAGGGAGACTGCACCAATAAAAATGCAGATGACCAGAGCGATGACGACCCAGAAGGTCAGGGTGTAACGCTTCAGCTTTTTAGCTTCCTGTGCAGCAGCGGTCTGACGCTCGGTCATGTACTGCTCCTTACGAAGCTGCTTTTTCTTGGATGAACTCATAGTATCATTTCCTCTCGTTTCGTCCTTGTGATATTGCATGCGAAGGTAGATTTTCACGCATAGACCAGAAGATTATAACTGATTTCAACTGTAGTTTCAAGTGCCAAACAGCGAAAATTGAGAAAAATTGAAAAAAGTTTACAATATGTTTCTGAAAAACTGTGTAGAATATAAAAACATGGGGAGCAAATGCTCCCCATGCACCCCGCTTTGGCCGTATGCATCCGATTATGACCTGCACGAAAATGGCAGGTGGGTTGCCGTTCCCAACCTTTACTGCTCCCAACATCCACCCTCCGTCAAAGCGGGGGCGGGAGGTCTGCAAACCAGCGGAGAAACTAGCGTCCCGATTCAAAAATGTGGGTCCAAACGGACACATTACGCACCAAGCAGGAAGAAAAAGCGATTATTCTTCCTCTTCTTCGTAGAGCTGATCCATCAGAAGGGAGTGGACAGCCTCCAGCTCTTCCTCGTCTTCGATGGCACAAAGAATGTCTTCGCCGTCTTCCTCAACGCTCTTGAGGATGGAAACCTCCAGATCCTGCTCTTCATCGGCATCGACGGCAGGAATGGCAGCGAGATAGGTGCAGCCGTTGTATTCCAAAGTGGCAAGAATCTCCAATTCAAATTCAGTGCCGTCTTCGTCAACGATGGTGATAAAATCAGAACCAAATTCTTCAGACATAAAATGCTCCTTCCGAATGATTTCTTCTATGGCTCTATTGTACTATCACCCGAACGCAAAATCAAGCACAAATTATCACGACAGCAAATTTTCCAGTAACCGATCCAAATCCTCCATCGTGTCGATGCGGATGCCCTTTTTCAGCTCTGCCTGCGTTTCAGAGGGGAGGACGGCATAAGGATATGGGAAAATTCGCCAAGGCTGCTGGATGCCGTCTTTCCAAAGGGCGATGCGTCCTTCGTGAACGCCCAATAAAAAGCCAAGCAACAGAAAAGTACACAAATGGCGGCTAAGATGCTGTTTCTTCATAGCAGTATCCTCTTTAACATATATAATATATTGTATGATAATGTATGCATTATTGGGAAAGCTATTCTCGAAAAAATCACCGGCGAAGGGAAAATATTCACAAATTAGGGCTTTCGTTTTGGACAAATATATGATATAATCTTAGAACCAATGTCCAAAAGTGGCCTTATCTCTTCGCTGTTTGGAAAATTTGGCTTGCTGCCAGCGGAGGGATCTCAGTGAATAAAAAGGTTTGGAAAACAGTGCGCTCTGTTTTGAAAGGAACATTGGTCACGCTGGGCGTCATGCTGCTGATCGTTCTGATCGGCGGTGTGGTGTTTGTCAATATCCTGGCCTCGTATTTGCAGGAGAATATCCTGCCGATGGCCAAAGTGAATTTGGATAGCTATGATTTGGATAAAACCTCTTACCTTTATTACTACGATGAAGCAGGGAACATCCAGATCCTGCAGCAGCTTTATACCACCACGGATCGGCGGTGGGCATCCTTTGAGGAATTGCCGGAGGATTTGATCCATGCGGCCATCGCCATCGAGGATAAGCGCTTTTACGAGCATCAGGGCGTGGACTGGATCACCACCGGCAAGGCAACGCTGAACCTGCTGGTGGGCGGAGGGGATACCTTCGGCGGATCTACGCTGACCCAGCAACTGGTGAAAAACCTCTATATGACTACTGATGAGACTGCCGATGATGTGACGGTGCAGCGTAAAGTTCTGGAGATTTTCCGAGCCATTGCCTTTGAAAAGGTATATGACAAGAATGTGGTGCTGGAATGGTATCTGAACTGCATTTATTTCGGGGATGGCTGCAACGGCGTGAAAAGCGCAGCAGCCCATTATTTCGGCAAGGAACTGAAGGATCTGACCACCGCTGAATGTGCGGCTCTTATTGGCATTACCAACAATCCCAGCCTGTATAATCCCTATCGCACAAGTCTTGACAATTACCGGGGGGAGCAGCTGACGGGCAGTGAGCGGAACCGCCGCCGCCAGGAAAGTGTTCTTAATGCCATGCGTGATCAGAACTGGATCACGGAGGAAGAATACCAAACAGCTATGCAGCAGGAGATGGTGTTCAAAAAGGGGCAGACACAAGCAGGGGATGCGTCCCGCAAGGTTTACTCCTGGTATGTAGACACTGTCCTGGAAGATGTGGCGAAGGCTCTGGCGGAGGAAAACGGTGTGACTGCCTGGAATGATACTATCCGCAGCCACTATATGACCCTCATCAGCCGAGGCGGATACCATATCTACACGCCCTACGATGCCAAAGCGCAACTGGCAGTTGACAATATTTATACGGATTTGTCGCAGATTCCCACCACAAAGAGCCAACAGCAGCTGCAATCGGCCATCGTTCTGATCGATAATCGCAGCGGTGACATTGTGGCCATGGCCGGCGGTGTGGGGGAGAAAAAAGATTTCGATGCCTACAATCGTGCGGATGTGCCGCTTCAGATCGGATCTTCGGTTAAGCCTTTGACCGTTTATGCCCCTGCTTTTGAAAAAGGACTGATCTCGCCTGCCACGGTGATTGCGGATATGCCGCTGAAGGTGTTTTCCGATGGTACTCCTTTTCCAAGAAATGACAACCGGGTGTACAATTACAGCCGCAGCATTTGGAAGGGGATCGTAACATCCACGAACGCCATTGCGGTGAATACCCTTGACCGCTTGGGGATTAAAAACAGTTTTCAATTCGCCACTGAAAAATTTGGGATCTCCACTCTGGTCTCCAACTACGAAATGGCTTCCGGGCAGGTGCTATCGGATCTGGACTATGCTCCGTTGGGCATGGGTGCACTGACCCGGGGCATGACTGTACGGGAAGTGGCCAATGCGTATGCGACCTTTGCCAACGGCGGTACCTGGCGTCAGGGAAGAACATTTTTGCTGGTGTTGGATGACAAGGGAGAAGTGGTGCTGAATAACACGCAGGAAAGCAGAACCATCCTCAGCCAAAAGACTGTGAATTATATGAACTACTGCCTGGACAGTGCGGTCGATATTGGCACCGGCACGGCAGCAGATATAGAAGGAATGGATGTGGCCGGTAAAACCGGTACTACTTCCGGGAAAAAAGACCGCTATTTTGCCGGATTCACCGGATACTATACCGCTGCTGTCTGGTGCGGCTATGATACCCCGGAGCAGATCCAGCTGACGGGGAATACCGCAAATCCAGCTGCAAGGCTGTGGAAAAAGGTGATGCAGCAGCTCCACAAGGGGAAGTCTGCTGTTCCGCTGTATTCTACAAATGGCATGGTGAAGGTGGATATTTGTCTGGATTCCGGCCTCTTGGCAACCGACAGTTGCTACCATGACATCCGCACGGATGACGGGCTGAGTAGGGTGGAGCAGGTGTGGGTGTATCCCCAGGATAAGCCGGGCTCCCATTGCACCGCTCATATCCGGGTAGACTACTGCACGGAAGGCCATGGTGTGGCCAATGAATATTGCCGCCGTTTTGCTTCTGTCGGGGCGCTGAAGCTGGAAAGTAAAGCGCTTCTAAAGCTGACCCAGGATAAGATCAATACGATCGTAAAGGCGGAGAATAAGGGCCTTTCTGCCAGCTATTTGCGAGATGACTATGTATATCTGGTGGATAAATATGGCACAGCTACTGGCTTTTACGGCTTTCATGGCGATGTCAACCAGGGGTTGCAGGTGCCCTATGAGGTCTGCAAGGTGCACACTCAGAGCAGCTGGGAAGCCTACCAGCCTCCGACGGAGCCTACCCAGCCGCCAACGGAGCCGACCGAGCCCCCAACGGAACAATCTACCCCGCCGACACTGTTTCCTTTGCCGACGGAAGAACCGAAACCTGAATAAAATACACCAATGAGTGAGGTAGATATAGAATGTGGATTTCTGATGGATGGAAAGAATATGAAGTGCTGGACACCTCAGACGGGGAACGCCTGGAGCGTTGGGGAAAATATATTTTGGTGCGGCCTGATCCTCAGGTCATCTGGAGCACTCCCCACGCAGAACCCAACTGGAAAAAATATGATGCCCGTTATGTCCGCTCCAATACCGGCGGCGGTCATTGGACGGATCACAACCTGCCGGAACGCTGGCAGGTACACTACAAGGACTTTTTGACTTTTAATGTAAAACCCATGAACTTTAAGCACACCGGCGTTTTCCCGGAGCAGGCCACCAACTGGGATTTTATCCGTGAAAAATGTGCCAATGCAGGCCGGCCTGTTCGGGTGCTGAATCTGTTCGCCTATTCCGGCGGTGCCACTCTGGCCGCCGCCGCAGGCGGTGCAGAAGTGTTCCATGTGGATGCTTCTAAGGGCATGGTCGCCTGGGCAAAGGAAAATGCTCAGGCCTCCGGCCTTGCCGACCGCCCCATCCACTGGATCGTGGATGATTGCGCTAAATTTATCCAGCGTGAAATTCGCCGTGGCCGCCGATATGATGGCATTATCATGGATCCCCCCAGCTACGGCCGTGGCCCCAGCGGTGAGATTTGGAAGATGGAGACCAGTTTCTATCCCTTCCTGCTGGAGACGGCCAAGCTTTTGACGGATGATCCCTTGTTTGTTATCATCAATTCCTATACCACCGGCCTTGCACCCTCTGCCGTTGGCTATGCGGCAGATACGGCCATCGGCGGCGGACATACGCTGGTGGATGAGATCGGTTTGCCGGTGAAGACCACAGGTCTTGTGCTTCCCTGCGGCTCTACCGGCCGCTGGATGCCCAAGTAACCTCACAGGAGGAAATGTACATTGAGTGAAGCAATTCGCGTAGAACACTTGAACTACGCCTATCCCGGCGTGGACAGCGCCCCCGGCGTTGCGGTGTTCACAGATTTGAATTTGACCGTTGAAGAAGGCAGCTTTGTGGCCATTTTGGGCAGCAACGGCTGCGGAAAATCCACTTTGGCCAAGCATTTTAATTCCATACTGCTTCCCTGTGGTGGCAAGGTCTATGTTTCTGGGCTGGATACTTCCGATGAAGCTCTGCTTATGCGGGTGCGCCGTAATGTGGGCATGGTTTTCCAAAACCCGGACAACCAGATCGTTGCCAATGTGGTGGAAGAGGATGTGGCTTTCGGCCCGGAAAATCTGGGCATTGCCAGCCCGGAAATTCGCAGAAGGGTAGACCAGGCACTCAAGCAGGTGGGAATGTATGAGTATCGGGAGCATGCGCCCCACCTTCTGTCCGGCGGACAGAAGCAGCGTGTGGCCATTGCCGGAATCATTGCAATGGAGCCCAAGTGCATCGTTTTGGATGAACCGACAGCAATGCTAGACCCCCGTGGCCGCAAAGAGGTCATTGATACTGTTCAGAAGCTGAACAGGGAGAAGGGGATCACAGTTGTGCTTATTACCCACCACATGGACGAGGCAGCAAAAGCAGGCCGGGTGGTAGTGCTGCACAAAGGCGATGTAGTGGCCGACGGCAGCCCGGAGAAGGTTTTCTCCCAGGTGGCGCTGCTGCATGATATTGGCCTGGCTGCGCCGGACACGGTGGAGCTTTGCTATGCATTGAACCAGGAGGGCTTCAGCCTGCCGCTGGATGCTCTGGATATAGAAAAATGTGCGCAGACACTCTGCAAAACGCTAGAGGTTTGACGCCCCAGGAGGATATGTTGTGGAACCTATTTTACAGGTCCAGGATTTGACCCATATTTACTCTGCCGGTACGCCTTTTGAGCATACGGCATTGGAGAATATCAATTTTAGTGTGGATCGGGGAGAGTTTATTGGAATCATCGGTCATACCGGTTCCGGTAAGTCTACACTGATGCAGCACTTGAATGGCCTTTTGAAGCCGACTGCCGGCCGGATCTTACTGGACGGGCAGGATATTTGGGCGGATAAGAAATTAACAAGGGCTGCCCGTTTCCGGGTAGGTCTGGTGTTCCAGTACCCGGAGTACCAACTGTTTGAAGAAACTGTTTATAAAGATATTGCCTTTGGCCCAAAAAATATGGGCCTTTCCAAGGAAGAGATCGACCGCCGGGTTCGTCAGGCAGCGGAATTCGTAGGCTTGACGGAGCACCAGCTGGAGGTTTCACCCTTCGACCTGTCCGGTGGACAGAAGCGGCGTGTAGCCATTGCCGGTGTCATTGCGATGGAGCCGGAGGTGTTGATTTTGGATGAGCCTACGGCAGGCCTTGATCCGGTGGGCAGGGAAGAGATCCTTTCCAACATCCAGAACTATCGCCAGGCAAAAAATGCCACCATCATGATGGTCAGCCACTCTATGAACGATGTGGCTCGCCTGACTGACCGGCTTCTGGTGCTGAATGGAGCCCATATTGCCATGAGCGGAACCCCCGGCGAGGTTTTTGAGCATGCCCAGGAGCTGGAAGCCATCGGTTTGGATATTCCCGAAATTACCCGCATTTTCATGCGCCTGCACAGTTTGGGGCTGGATGTGCCCATGGTCTATACCATGGAGCAGGCTGTGGCTGCGCTGAAAAAGATAAAGGAGGGTAAGTAAATGCTGAAAGATATTACCCTCGGTCAATATTTTCCGGGAAACTCGCCCATCCACAAAATGGACCCCAGAGCGAAACTTGTAATGCTGGTGGTGTATATCGTTGCCCTGTTTGTGGCGACCAGTTGGATCTCCTACGGCATTATGTTCGCTTTTTTGGCCATGTGTATCGCCATTTCCAAAATTCCGCTGAAAAGCATTGTCCGTGGGATGAAGCCGCTGGTGATGATTTTGATTTTCACCGGTGTGCTGAATATTTTCTTCACCGACGGTGAGACTGTTTTGGTGGAATTTTGGGTCATTAAGATCACCAAGGAAGGCATTATTCGGGCAGTTTTCATGATGATCCGCATTCTGATGCTCATTAGCGGCACCTTCCTGCTGACCTATACCACCTCGCCCATCGCTTTGACAGATGGCTTGGAGTCACTGCTGGGACCGCTGAAGAAGATCAAGGTGCCTGTCCACGAGCTGAGCATGATGATGTGCATTGCCCTGCGCTTTATTCCCACCTTGATCGAAGAAACGGATAAGATCATGTCCGCCCAGAAGGCCAGAGGTGCCGACTTTGAGTCCGGCAATCTGATGGAGAAAGTGCGTGCGCTGGTACCCATTCTGGTGCCCTTGTTTATCAGCGCTTTCCGCCGGGCAGACGAATTGGCCACTGCCATGGAATGCCGTTGCTATCAGGGCGGCGAAGGCCGGACAAAAATGAAACTGCTGCGCTATATGCGTCGGGACTATGTGGCTTACGCTGTGGGGATCGTACTGCTTGCCGGTATTTTTACCTTGGCACATTTTGGCTTGTGAGGTAAAAGATGCGTAACATTGCCTTGTTTTTGACCTATGAGGGCACCCGATACCACGGCTGGCAGATGCAGAAGAATCTGGAAACTGTCCAGCAGACTCTGGAAAAAGCCGTTGCCACTGTGGTGGGCCACAGCGTCCATGTGACCGGATGCGGCCGGACTGATGCAGGCGTCCACGCCAAGTGCTATGTGGCCAATTTCCGTACCGGCTCCACCATTCCGGTGGATCGGCTGCCCTATGCCCTCAATACCCATCTTCCGGCAGATGTAGTGGTGACGAAGGCCTTTGAAGTCCACGAGGATTTCAACGCCATCGGCTCCTGTGCTCGGAAAGAATACACCTACATTATTTATAATTCCCGTGTCCGTGATCCTTTCTACATTAATCGTGCTTGGTTTTATCCCAAGCACCTGGACGAAAAGATCATGCAAAAGGCTGCTGACCAGTTTGTTGGTACCCATGATTTTGCGGCGGTGAGAAGTGTTGGTACCGATGTCAAATCCACGGTGCGCACCGTATACTATTACAATGTGGAGCGGCGGGGAGATCTGATCTACCTGCGTGTCTGCGCCAACGGCTTCCTTTATAACATGGCTCGTGCCATGGCTGGCACGGTGGTTTATGCTGCCGAAGGAAAAATTAAACCGGAAGAAATCGGTGCCATTCTGGACTCCGGCAATCGCACTGCCGCCGGTCCCACTGTACCACCCGGAGGACTGTATATGACCCATCTGTGGTATGACGATGGTACGGAAAATTTTGAATGCGAAAATAGTTTTTAACCCAATGCTCTGTCAGTGACAGATGTTCCATTAGAAATGGAGTGATACCATGCAACCCAAACTTTGTACCA
The DNA here is from genome assembly GCA_964425865.1 of uncultured Oscillospiraceae bacterium. GTDB lineage: Bacteria > Bacillota > Clostridia > Oscillospirales > Oscillospiraceae > Faecousia. The sequence continues at coordinate 11,758 of CAYROJ010000029.1, forward strand.
AATGTAAGAAAAATATCGCCGTGGTTTTCATTACGAAAATCGAAAACGGTGCGACTTTGAATGAGGGCTATTGTCTGAAATGCGCTCGTAGTCTGGGCGTGCCCCAGATCGATCAGGCTGTGCAGCAGATGGGCTTTTCCGAGGAGGACCTGGATAACCTGTCTGATGAAATGAGCAATATGTTTGGCCAGATCGACCAGGAGGGGAATGACGGGGATGATGCCGACAGCCAGACCGCTACTTTCCCTCTGCTTAATCAGCTGTTCGGCTCCAGCTCCAATCTGCCTGCCAAACAGGAGCAGCCGGAGCAGGATAAAGCCCCGGAAGGGGAGCAGCCTTCTAAAAAGAAGGAAAAGAAGCACAAATTCCTGGACTCCTACTGCCTGAATTTGACCGCCCGAGCAAGAGAAGGGAAGCTTGACAAGGTCATTGGCCGGGATGTGGAGACGGAGCGGATCATTCAGATCCTCAACCGCCGGCAGAAGAATAATCCCTGTCTCATCGGTGAGCCGGGCGTTGGCAAGACCGCTATCGCCGAGGGATTGGCACAGCGGATCATTGCAGGCGATGTGCCCTATAAGCTGAAAGACAAGGAAGTTTTCCTGCTGGATCTGACGGCCTTGGTTGCCGGAACCCAGTTCCGCGGTCAGTTTGAAAGCCGCATGAAAAGCCTGATCGCTGAGGTGAAGGCCTGCGGCAATATCATTCTGGTCATCGACGAAGTCCATAATCTGGTGGGTGCCGGCGATGCCGAAGGCTCCATGAATGCCGCCAACATCCTCAAACCGGCACTGTCCCGGGGCGAGATCCAGGTCATTGGTGCTACCACCTTTGCCGAATATCGCAAGCATATTGAAAAGGATGCGGCTTTGGAGCGCCGCTTCCAGCCGGTGACCGTGGCAGAACCTTCCATCGAAGAGGCCTGCCAGATCATGCAGGGCATCGCCAAGAGTTATTCCGAGTTCCACGGCGTGGAGATCTCCCCGGAAATTGCCCGTCAGTGTGTGATCCTTTCCGAGCGTTACATTACCGACCGTTTCCTGCCGGATAAGGCCATCGACCTGTTGGACGAAGCCTGCTCCGATGTGAATTTGCAGTGCAAGGAAATTTCCCAAATGGCAGAGCTGCAAAAAGAGCGGGATGACTATGAGCTGGAACTGAGAATGCTCAACGAGGAAACGGAAAACCAGAATTTTGAGCGTTTGGCCATTGTGCGCAGCAAGCTGCTGCAACTGGCGGCTCAAATCGAAGAACTGGAAAAACTGCCCAAACCTGCGGTCACCATGGAAAATTTGGCACATATCATCGAGCTTTGGACAAAAATCCCGGCTTCCAAAATCAAAGCTCAGGAGTATCAGCAGATCAAGGGCTTGGATGCCCGGCTGAAAGAGCACATCGTTGGCCAGGATCAGGCGGTGGAAGCGGTTTCCCGTGCCATTCGCCGCAACCGTGTGGGCATCAGCCCGAAAAAGCGGCCGGTGTCTTTTATCTTCGTTGGCCCCACCGGCGTGGGTAAGACGGAACTGGTCAAACAGTTGGCCGATGACCTGTTTAACAGTGTGGATAGCTTGATCCGTCTGGATATGTCCGAGTATATGGAAAAGCATACGGTCTCCAAACTGATCGGTTCCCCTCCGGGATATGTGGGCTATGACGAGGCAGGCCAGCTGACGGAGAAGATCCGCCGCCGTCCCTATTCTGTGATTCTTTTTGACGAGATCGAAAAGGCACACCCGGATGTGCTGAATGTGCTGCTGCAGGTGCTGGATGATGGCCGCATCACCGATGCCCAGGGTAGGGTGGTGAATTTTGAAAATACCATCATTGTCATGACCTCCAATGCAGGCTCGGAGGGTCGGGTAGGTGGTTTGGGCTTCGGCAGAAGCGATACCGACATGGTCAAGGAACGGACTATGGGTGCTCTGCGAGAGTTCCTGCGGCCGGAGTTTATCAACCGTGTGGATGAGATCATCACATTCAACCATCTGTCGGAAGAAAACTTCCTTGGCATTGCCGACATTATGCTGGAAGAGCTGCGCCAGAGCCTTGAAAATCGGGGCTTGGCCTTTAATTGGGATGAAAGTGTTCGCCAAATGCTGGTGAAGGAAGCTTATTCCGTTACTTACGGTGCAAGAAATCTGCGCCGTACCATCCAGCGGCAGCTGGAAGACCCCATCAGTGAAAAAATCATCGACTCCTTTGAAAACCCTATTTCTGCCCTCCACGCCACTGTGGAAGGGGAGACCTTGGTGGTAACCGCAAAATAAGAAACAGGATCGGATAAAACAGGCAACACGCAACGACCGTTGGATGTTGCCTGTTTTTGATGTATTTCAGGGATAATCCTAAATAAATCTTGACAAGTATGTTGAAAATCGGATTAATGCTATGCTATGATAGGTGTACCCAATTGGTCTATAACGATTCGCTTATCATATGCCGACCTGGTGCGGAACGGTGACCCGGAGGCGTACCTCAAGGCGGTTACTGAATATAAATCGTTGGACTAACTTCAGATTGGAGAAA
>CAYROJ010000030.1:0-13664 GCA_964425865.1 uncultured Oscillospiraceae bacterium
ATCAGAACTCTATATGCTTTTTTGTGGTCTCACATCATTGACAAATGAACAAAAACCACATTTTTAATACAAAAAACCAATTATCCGCAGAATCAGTTGCTTTTTATATATCAAAACTATCCTGTCCGTCAAATGGAATATGCAGATGATCGTAGGCCAGTCTTGTCACACATCGTCCCCGGGGTGTACGGGTCAAAAAACCCAACTGCATAAGGTAAGGCTCATACACATCTTCCAATGTAATGGCTTCTTCACCGATGGTGGCCGCCAGGGTTTCCACCCCCACCGGCCCGCCGCCATAATTGCGGATGATGGCAGTGAGCATTCGCCTATCAATGGTATCAAGGCCCAGATGATCCACTTCCAACCGGGACAGTGCCAGATCAGCCGCTTCTTTGGTAATGACACCGTCGCACATGATCTGGGCAAAGTCCCGGACACGGCGCAGGAAACGGTTGGCAATTCGGGGAGTTCCACGGCTCCGGGAAGCGATCTCCATAGCGCCTCTCGGGTCGATCTCCATGCCCAAAATCGTGGCTGAACGGGTGACGATCCTTGCCAGTTCCTCCGGCTTGTACAGCTCCAATCGCAGGGACACACCAAAACGATCACGCAAAGGTGCCGACAGCTGACCGGCTCTTGTCGTCGCACCAATAAGGGTGAACTTGGGCAGATCCAATCGAATAGAGTTAGCACTGGGGCCTTTACCCACGATAATATCGATGGCAAAATCCTCCATAGCCGGATACAAAATTTCTTCTACCACCCGGTTTAGGCGATGAATTTCGTCGATAAACAGAATATCGCCGGGATTTAAGTTGGTCAATAGAGCTGCCAAATCACCGGGTTTTTCAATGGCCGGGCCGGAAGTAACACGGATATTAACACCCATTTCGTTGGCAATGACACCGGCCAAGGTGGTCTTACCCAGACCGGGAGGGCCATACAGGAGGGTATGATCCAGGCTCTCCCCTCTCATTCTGGCCGCTTCAATATAAACAGACAGATTTTCTTTTGCCTTCTCCTGACCAGTATAGTCCGACAGCCGCTTGGGGCGCAGACCGATCTCCCCTGCGTCCTGGGGCGCAAAGGTTGGTGAAATCAAAGGGGTATCCAGTTCTTCGGAAAATTCTAAGCTCATTTCTAACCTCCACAGGGGTTATATTATAGATGGGTCATCCCTTCATCACCATGGCACGCAGGGCATGCCGCACCATTTCTTCGGTGGAAGCGTTGGGATCGACACCTTTAAGGGCAGTGGTGATTTCGGCAGCAGAATAGCCCAGTTCCTGCAAAGCAGCGTTCGCCAGCGCCGCATTGTTTCCATGCACCGCAGGTGCGGCAGCTTTCCCACCGGAGAAATCCAGTTCCATACCACCGCCACCGATTTTATCCTTCAACTCTAAAATAATACGCTGGGCGATCTTCTTGCCAACGCCTTGAGCGGCAGTCAGCAGTTTTTCATCCCCGGTCATGATCGCAAGAGTAAAATTCTGAGGGCCGCCCACAGACAAAATGGCCACGGCGGCTTTGGGGCCCACACCATTAACGGATGTCAGCAGTTCAAAGCAGCGTTGCTCCTCCCTGCTTTCAAAGCCATAAAGCTCGTAAGCATCCTCCCGGATAGACTCGCTAATGTAAAGCTTCGCATTTTGATTTAATTTCAACTGGGCAGCAGTATAGCCGGTGACCCGGCAGCCATAGCCCACGCCGTTACAGTCGATCACCGCAAGCCCTGGCTCGATCACAGCCACAGGCCCGGAAACATAGTAAATCATGTAATAACCTCCAAAGGTTCAATCGTTACTTGCTGCCCACCTGTGACAGCAGAGATGTTGCAGATCTTGCATGGCACAGGGCGATGGCGATGGCATCGGCAGCATCGTCCGGCTTGGGCATGGCGCTCAAATGAAGCAGGCGCTTGGTCATATCCATCATCTGCCGCTTGGTCGCATTGCCATAGCCCACAAGAGATAGCTTGACCTGCATAGGCTTATAAGAAGTCACTTCCAGCCCTGCCTGGCGGATGGCAAGCAGTACAACGCCTCTAGCCTGTGCAACACCGATACCCGTGGTCACATTTTGGCCGAAAAACAGCTCTTCAATGGCCACCGCATCTGGCTTTGCCTGCCGCAGCAGCTCGCACATATCGTTATAAATGATCTCAAGCCGGGCGGAAAAATCCATTCCGGCCGGAGTGGTAATAGCGCCGCAGGTAATCAGCTTACTCTGCCCTCGCTCCGAGTCGATCAGCCCGAATCCGGTAATTCCGTAGCCAGGGTCAATTCCCAGAATGCGCACAAAACCACCTCCTCCCACATTTCTTACATTATAGCATCATATTTGGCCGGATACAAGAAGGAAAATATCATTCAGCGCTTCCAGCTGTGTGTGGGTATAGCGCACCGGCAGCTGTGGAAACCCTGCGAAAAAGTCTTCCAGCTGATCCACACGCAGGATACTGAAGCTCTGGGTGTTATCAGGCACTTGCCGCAATTCACACTGGGTATCAAACAGAATACAGCTGTGAAAATCCTTCACAGGCAATTTCAGCATTGCAGACAGCTTTTCGATGGTCTTATGATTTGCCAAAAGCGGATTTTCAAAAGAAGTGCCATCTCCCAGATAATTCATATCCGTCCAGAACGCAGCAGCGGTTTTTCCATGGATCGCACCATTTTGATGGCACTGCTTCAGCACAACAATTCCCTTCTCATGGAGCAGCAAAAAATCTCTTCCCCAGAAATCCAAGTAAAAATCCCCGGCAATGAGACTGCGCAACCGCGTCAGCGACAAAATATTTTGATTCAATATCTCATCGGCAAGGGCCAACGCTTCCCTGCTTTGTAAGAACTCTGACATACAGCACCCTCCTGCCTTTGCTTTTTACCATAATAACACATTCGTTCTAAATCGTCAAGGTTCATTTGCAGTCCTGACGGTTTTTCTTATTTTTTCGCACATGAATTCTGCTTCACTGGAAACACTAGCTTCGAGGTGGGAAGATGGAAGCATTTACTTGCAAAACAAAGATCATTGCCGGAGCGGGTGCCGTTGCCGCTCTGGAAAGCTTACACATTCAGCGGTTATTTCTCGTCTGTGATCCTTATTTCGAGAAAAATGGCAAGGCCAAAAACCTGTTAGACGCAGCCAAATGCGCTGATAGCCAGATTTTTTCCGATGTCGTGCCTGACCCCTCCGTGGAATTAGCCGCAAAGGGTGCAGCACAGGTTCGACAATTCAATCCTGATGCTGTGGTTGCCCTAGGCGGTGGCAGTGCTATGGACAGTGCCAAAGCAATGGCTTTTTTTTCCGGTTGTAGGCCTCTTCTGGTGGCCATTCCCACCACATCCGGCTCCGGATCAGAAGTGACCGACTTTGCCATTTTGACCCACTGTGGTGTCAAGCACCCACTTGTGGACGATACCATCCGCCCGGATGTCGCTATTCTGGACAGCGATATGGTATCCACTTTGCCCCCTGCGCTGATTGCTGACGGTGGCTTTGACCTTATCAGCCATGCACTGGAAGCCGTTGTTGCCACAAATTCCAGCACATTCAGCGATATGCTTGCTATCCGGGCATTTGAAACAGCTATCCACCATTTGCAGGCATCCTATGGCGGTGACCGCAGTGTGCGTGGCCGCATTCACGAAGCCGCCACCATGGCCGGAATTGCATTTTCCAACGCCGGTCTTGGTTTGTGTCACGCCATTTCACACAGCATAGGTGGCGAATTTCACATCCCTCATGGGAGACTAAACGCTATGCTATTGCCCCATGTGATCGAGCAAAACGCAACCGTCAGTTGTCACCGTTATGCAGAGCTTGCCAGAACGATCGGCCTTTCCTCCGGCAGCGATGTGATGGCGCTCCGTTCCCTGAAGAATGCCCTTCTGCGGCTGCGGCGCAACTTACAGTTGCCCGAAACCTTAGCGCAAGCAGGTATTTCGCCCACCCTGGTACAGGAAAAAATGAATACGCTTGTTTCCGCTTCATTATCCGATCCCTGCTGCAAAACCAACCCCGTTTCTGTGAATGAAGCCATTGTTCGCCAAATCATCACGGAGGCCGCAGGCCGTGGATAAGCAGCTTTTATCCGTGGGTCTGGATGTAGGAACGACCACCACGCAAATGGTGGTGTCTAAGCTGACCATCATCAACAAAGGCTCTTCTTTCAGCGTGCCGGATATGGAAATAGCTGAGCGAAAGATCCTATATAAAAGTCCCATCCATTTCACTCCCTTACTGGGCAAAGACCGGGTAGACGGCGATAAAATCCGTGCTTTGGTGGAACAGGAATACCACGCCGCCGGAATAGATCGGCATCAGGTAGACACCGGTGCTATTATCATCACCGGCGAAACCAGTCGAAAAGAAAACGCAAGGACAGTACTGGACAGCTTATCGGAATTTGCCGGGGATTTTGTGGTTGCCACCGCCGGCCCACATTTGGAAAGTGTGCTGGCGGCAAAAGGCGCCGGGGCAGATCTTTTTTCTGAGGAAACAGGAAAAACCGTATTGCACATGGACATTGGTGGCGGCACTGCCAACCTTTCCCTTATCCGCAAGGGAGAGATCGTTTCCACCGGATGCATGAATGTAGGCGGTCGTCTGTTAAAGCTGGACGAAAATGGGATCATCACTTACTGTTCTCCGGTTTTAGATGGTTTTTTCTCCTACAATGTGGGGCAAAAGCTGCCACAGGAAGCTATGGAGCAATTGTGTAACACCTTGGCAAAGGCTCTTGAAATGGCAGCTGGTTTGCATAATACCACTTTCCTGCTATCCGCTTTCTGGACAGCGGAGGCAGGTGCTCCCTGGGTCCCCCCTATGGATGTAGACACCATTTCCTTTTCCGGAGGCGTAGCAGAATGCATCGACCAGATGCAGCCCCTTCTGGCCTTTGGGGACATCGGTCCGGCACTGGGACAGGCTATTCGGAAAAGCAAGCTTTGTCAAAAAGAATACCGCCTTGGAAGCGAGACCATCCGTGCCACCGTCATCGGCGCAGGCTGCCACAGTGCCCAGCTTTCAGGCAGTACCGTGTACCATCGGGGTATTCCGTTCCCATTGAAAAACTTGCCTGTGGTGGCACTATCTGCCCAAGAGCAAGTCTCATCTGAGTTATCCGCTCATGTGCAACAGAAGCTGGAAGTACAGGAAGGTTTGTCCGTTCTGGCGCTGCCCGGTTTCGACGGTGCCCGTTACGGTCAGGTCATCGCTTTGGCAGATGCCCTTTCCAGGGTCGTTTTCCCCGGGCCGGTACTTCTTGCCCTGCAAGCGGATATGGCAAAAGCTCTGGGGCACGCCCTTGCCCTACGCTTGCCTCCGGAGAAACCGCTCTTGTGTATTGACCGGGTAAAACTACCGGCAAACAGCTATTTGGATGTGGGTGCACCGGTGAGCTCTGCGCTACCTGTTGTCATCAAAACTCTGATTTTGGAGAAGTGAAACATGAAATTACAAACAACCCTCCTTGGAAAAACCTACATTTTCCGGGATATTAAAGAGGTCATGGCCAAGGCCAACGAGGAAAAAACCGGCGACAAATTGGCTGGTCTGGCCGCTGAAACCGCTCAGGAGCGGATCGCTGCCAAAGTGGTGCTCTCTGCACTGACGCTGGCTGATTTGCGGGAAAATCCTGCTGTCCCCTATGAAGAAGACGAAGTGACCCGTATCATCCAAGACGATGTTAACGAAAAAGTCTATCAAAGAATCCGTGGCTGGACAGTATCTGACCTACGAGAATGGATCTTGTCTGAAGAAACCACCGGAGCTGATATTCGCAAACTAAGCCATGGATTGACTTCCGAGATGGTAGCAGCCGTTGCAAAGCTGATGAGCAATCTGGATCTGATCTATGCTGCCAACAAAATCACAGTCACCGCCCATTGCAACACCACCATTGGTCTGCCCGGCACTCTTTCCTGCCGCTTGCAGCCCAATCACACCACCGATGACCCGGAAGGCATTACCGCCTCCACCCTGGAAGGTCTTTCTTTCGGCGCAGGCGATGCAGTCATCGGCCTGAACCCTGTGACCGACTCCCCGGAACAGGTAGGCAAGGTTTTGCGCCGTTTTCAAGAGATCAAGGAGCACTGGCAAATTCCTACCCAGATCTGCGTTCTTGCCCATGTAACGGCACAGATGAAAGCCGTCCGGGCAGGTGCTCCCTGCGATCTGATCTTTCAATCCATCGCTGGCTCTCAAAAAGGCAACGAAGCTTTTGGCTTCAACGCCGCCACCATCGCAGAAGCCAGAGATCTTCTCCTCCACGAAGGAACAGCGGAAGGCCCCAATGTGATGTATTTTGAAACTGGGCAGGGCTCGGAGCTCAGTTCTAATGCCCACCACGGTACCGATCAAGTGACCATGGAAGCCCGATGCTACGGTTTTGCAAAACGCTTTCAGCCATTCCTTGTCAACACTGTCGTCGGGTTTATTGGCCCGGAATACCTGTATGATTCCCGGCAAGTGACAAGAGCCGGCCTTGAAGATCATTTTATGGGCAAACTCACCGGCATCTCCATGGGCTGCGACTGCTGCTATACCAACCACATGAAAGCCGACCAAAACGACATTGAAAATCTGGCATCTCTCCTGACCATGGCCGGTTGTAACTACTTCATGGGCATTCCCCACGGCGATGACATTATGCTCAACTACCAGACCACCGGATTCCGTGAAACTGCCGCCCTGCGTGAGATCACCGGAAAGACCGCCATCCCGGAATTCCAGCGTTGGCTGGAAAAAATGGGATTTGTGGAAAACGGCCATCTAACAAAGAAAGCCGGAGACGGCTCCAGCCTGTTATGGTAAGAAAGGAGAACGCCATGAACAAAGAAGAACTATCTGCTTTGGTGGCCGAAATCATTGCCGGCCTTGGAAAAGAGCCCATGGTCAAAGCCAGCGACTACAAACCAACCTGCCCCGATCCCCAGCCGGAGGCCCATCATTTTGAGCCTGGAGATTTTGTTCCCGATGTGACCCAGCTGAATTTACGGGAGCTGTATTTGCTAGACGAGCCTGTGAACGGCGACAAATTCCGCCAGATGAAAATGAAGACCCCCGCCCGGCTTGGTTGCGGCAAAGCCGGGGCAAGATATAAAACTTTAACCATGCTTCGTTTTCGGGCAGACCACGCCGCTGCACAGGATGCAGTCTGGTCAGAGCTGGATGCAGATTTCGCCAAAGAAAATGACCTTCTTCCCACGAAAACCCGGTGTGAAAACAAGGACCAGTATTTGACCCGTCCGGATTTGGGACGCTGTTTTGACGAGCACAATGCCAAAGCAATCAAGGGTGTCATCGATACACCGCCCAGAGTGCAGATCGTTATCGGTGACGGTCTGTCCAGCGCTGCCATTGCCGCCAATGCCATGGACTGCATGGCTGCCCTGCGAGATGGTTTAAAAGCACGGGGCATTCCCACAGGCAAAGCCATTTTCGTGAAATACTGCCGTGTCGGAGCAGGGGATGCCATCGGTGATATTACCGGGTGTGAATTGGTGTGTATGCTGGTCGGTGAACGCCCGGGCCTTGTGACGGACAAAAGCATGTCCATCTATATCACCTATAACCCCCATACCGGCGTGTCGGAGTCCAGCCGCACGGTGATCTCCAACATTCACGCCCAGGGAACCCCGGCGGTAGAAGCCGGTGCCTATGCCGCAGAGCTGATTGAAAAGATCTTGCAGAAGAAAGTGTCCGGTGTGGGATTGTATTTGGAGAATGCCCAATGATAAAGGTAAAAGTTTTGGCTACTCAGTATATCCCCAATGCCGCCCAGAGCCTATGTGACGGTTTGAAAATCAAAAAAAATCATCACAGTCTGGCTCTTTTGACCACAGACAGCGACGACGCTACCTTCATTGCATTGGATGAAGCCACAAAAGCCGCAGAAGTGGAAGTGGGCTATGCCCGCTCTTTTTACGCAGGAGCATCCAACGCTTCCACTCCATTTGCAGGTGAAGTCATCGGCATTTTATCCGCCGCTACCCCCGGTGCAGCCAAAAGCGGCATGGAAGCCGCCCTTTCCGCCTTTGATCATGTGGGATTTGAGGAAAGCAACGGTGTGCCATATCTTGCCCACACCGTCAGCAGCTGCGGCGCATTTCTTGCAAAGGAAGCTAATGTACCGTTGGGCTCTGCCCTGGCCTACTTGATTGCGCCCCCTTTGGAGAGCATGATCGGTCTGGATGCAGCACTGAAAGCGTCGGATGTACGCCTTTGTAAGCTCTATGCGCCCCCCAGTGAGACCAACTTCGGCGGAGGACTACTGACCGGGACACAAAGTGCCTGCACCGCTGCCTGCGCTGCGTTTGCCGAAGCCGTGACGCAAGTGGCAAAAATGCCTAAAAAGGAGTGACCCCATGGAATTTGATAAAGATTTATCTGCCCGGCAGGAAGCACGACTTCTATGCAAGCAGGCAGAGTCCGCACAGAAAATACTGTGCAAATTCCCCCAGAAAAAGCTGGATTTTATCTGTGAAGCGATTGCAAAGCGCTTTGCCGCAGCCGCCTCTGAACTTGCAGAAATTGCTGTGAAAGAGACAGGATTTGGCAATTGTGAGGACAAACGAACAAAAAACCTTTTTGCCTCCGAAACAGTATGGAACGCCATAAAAAGCATGAAAACCGTCGGCATTCTTCGGGAAGATCCCCAGCAAAAACTGTGGGAGATCGGTGTACCCGTTGGTGTTATTGCAGCCATCGTTCCCAGCACCAATCCTACTTCCACCATTTGCTATAAGGCGATCATTGCCCTGAAATCCGGCAACAGTATCGTCTTTTCTCCCCACCCGAAGGCCATGGAATGCTCTTTAAAAGCGGCTCGACTGGTGGCCGCAGCAGCGGAAGAAGCAGGTGCTCCTGCCGGGTGTATCGGCTGTTTGAGCCTGTCGTCCATGGCCGGCACCCAGGAGCTGATGAGCGCCCCACAGGTGCGTTTGATTCTTGCCACCGGCGGCCCTGCCATGGTGAAAGCTGCCTATTCTTCCGGTAAACCAGCCATCGGCGTAGGTGCAGGCAATGGTCCTGCCTATATCCACCACAGCGCCGATATTAAAAAGGCACTGCAATGCATTCTGCGATCAAAAACCTTTGACTATGGCACGGTCTGCGCTTCCGAGCAGAGTATCATCGTCGAAAAAGGTATGGAAGATACCGTTCGCCGGGAGGGCAAAGAACAGGGCTTTTACTTCATGTCCACAGAAGAAGCAGGCAAACTGGCAAGGCTTCTGTTCCGCCCTTCCGGTGCACTGAATCCGGATATTGTTGGTAAAAAAGCAACGATTTTGGCTGAAATGGCCGGTTTTTCCGTGCCAAGTACCACAAAAGTACTGGTAGCACGGGAACAGGAAGCTGGACCCACACGCCCCTATTCCATGGAAAAGCTATGCCCGGTACTGGCATTTTTTGTCATGGAAAGTGAGGATGCAGTGCTGGAAAAGGCCATTGAAGTGCTGACCCACGAGGGAGCCGGCCACACCTTTGCCATGCACGCAGAGGATCGGACGGTGGTTGAAAAGTTTGCCCTGCAAATTCCCGTTTCACGATTTCTGGTCAATACCCCGGCAGCCTTGGGCGGCATTGGCGCCACTACTTCTCTATTCCCTGCCCTGACTCTGGGATGCGGTGCCGTGGGTGGCAGCAGTTCCTCCAATAACATTTCCCCACTGGATCTGATCAATATCCGCCGGGTCGCCTGGGACAGCGAAAAAGCAGTGGATACGCCAAAAATTGACAATCATTTAGTCGAATATCTCACAGCCCAAATTTTGCAGCGGCTGAATAAATCTTAAGAATGAAAGGAACTAAATTTATGGACACTAATTCTCTGGGTATGATTGAAACAAAGGGTCTCATCGGCGCAATTGAAGCTGCCGATGCCATGGTCAAATCCGCCAATGTACAGCTGGTGGGTAAAGAACAGGTCGGCGGCGGTCTGGTCACTGTTATGGTACGGGGCGATGTAGGCGCTGTGAAGGCTGCCACCGATGCCGGTGCAGCAGCTGCGGAAAAAGTGGGCGAGTTGATCTCCGTCCATGTCATTGCGCGGCCTCATACGGAAGTGGATGCTATTTTGCCCAAGGGCCGTGGCAATCAGTCTCCAGCTGCCGGTAAGTAAATGCTGTACAGCGAAGAAGCTGTCAGAGCCAATATTCGCAACCGGGACGGAAAACGGGTGTTTTTTCTGGGGGACAAGGATACCTTGACCCCCTCTGCCCGGGACTGGCTGCAACACGAGCGCATTGAGATCCGCCCTGCCAAGGCAGCCAAAATCAACGAATACTGCCTTCCGGACGGAAATACGCTGGATGAAAAGCCGGAACATCTGACCCATTTGCGAGGCAACATTTTAGTCTCGAAAACTGCGCCTATTATTGCATTTCGTGGTGCAATGGACACTCTACAGGCAGAGTTATTACTGGCGCAACTTCCGGTTGACAGTGCTATGCAGCGCAAAATTGAAGAAATCCTCTCTCTTGCCCGAAACATTCTGCGCTGGGAAGTGATGGAAGAACCTGCACAAAACGATATACTCTGCGGATTGACGCCCGACCAGCAACGCAGTCACTCCCACAGGCCTCAGGATTTTTACGGTCAGCCTCATTTCATGCCATCATACAAGGATGGAGCGGCCATTTTGCAATTAAACCGTGCTCGATGTGCTGCCCGAAATGCAGAATTGGCTGCCGCAAAAGCCTTCGAGGACGCAACCGGCGGTTGCACACGAACAGACATCCTGCAACTGCTCAACCGCATGAGCAGCATGATCTATATTCTCATGATCCAATTGAAAGCTGAACAAAGCAAAGGAGGCCGCCATGGATAATTCTCAAGTTAAAATGCTGACAGAAGCGGTCTTGCACCGCATTTTTGTTCCCTTGGAAGCCTCTGGCCGCCATGTCCATCTGACCCATGACCAGTGTCATGCACTCTTCGGCTGCGATTTGCAACCGGAGCGTCCCCTATCTCAGCCTGGGCAGTATTTGTCAAAGCAACGGCTTACCATTCTCGGGCCGAAAGGACGGTTTGAGAATGTAGCCGTCCTGGGCCCCGCCCGAAAAGAAGCTCAGGTGGAAATATCCATGACCGACAGCCGCACCCTGGGGCTAACGCCCCCTATTCGCCAATCCGGCCATGTCAATAACACGCCGGGCATTATTCTGGAAGGCCCCAATGGGCGCATAGGACTGCAACAGGGCGTGATCATTGCTCAGCGGCATTTGCATTTGACCCCGGAAGATGCCCTGCATTTTGGGGTCAAAGACAATCAACTGGTGCAGCTGCAAACGTTCACCTGTCGTCCTGTTCTATTTCAGGATGTGGTGGTTCGGGTCAGCGAGCAGTTTGCCACCGCTGCTCACCTGGACTTTGATGAAGCCAATGCCTGCGGCATGAAAAACGGCGATTTGGGGAGGATCATTCTATGAGCCGTGCTTTGCTGGTAGGTACTCGCCCTCCCCTGCCTTTCGAATATGTGTCAGAGAAGCCCTATGATGCGGTGGTCATCGGCTCGCTGACACTGGGGCAGCTGCTTCAATTCGATCATGAGACTGTGCTGGAGGCGCTGGCTAACGGAATTAGCGTTTATCTCTACACACCCGGTTTGCCGGAAGTGCCCAAAAACCGTGCTCTGGCTGCCTCCTGTGCCACTGCTCAGCGTGAACTGAAAAACTGGGGTGTTCTATTCACCGATGGCTCTCGCCGACATCTTATCACCGCAGAAGAAGCACAGCTTCTGCGCCGCCGTGGAGAAAAACCTGCCCCGGGCGCAGTCTTGACTCCACTGGCCAAAGAAATCCTGGAGGGATCGGAATGAAAATCGGAACTGTTACCGGCTCAGTTTGGGCTACTCGAAAAGCAAGCTGCCTTTCCGGGCACACATTTCTTGTTGTCAGCACCGGGAAAGAAGAACTGGTTGCTGCCGATCAGGTAGGTGCCGGCCCCGGAGATAAGGTGCTGCTGGTCACCGGCAATACCGCCGCCCGCTACTGCATGGATGCACCCATCGATGCTGTGGTGGTGGCCATTGTGGACAAAAGCGAAAGCACAGGTGCATAACAATGGCAATTTATGAAATCGTTATTTGGATCATGGCCGTCTTTGCTGTTCTGGGGGGACTCGATCGGATTTTCGGCAACCGTCTGGGGCTGGGGCATCATTTCGAAGAAGGCATTTTATCCATGGGATCACTGGCACTGGCCATGATCGGCGTTATTTGTCTTGCTCCGGTGCTCGCAAACCTCCTAAAGCCAATTATCGTGCCTGTCTATTCCCTTCTGGGTGCAGATGCCGCCATGTTCGCCGGAACGCTTCTGGCCTGCGATATGGGTGGCGGCCCTCTGGCACTGGAGATGGCTTCTGATCCTCAGGCCGCCATGCTAGGCGGTGTGCTGACCGGCTCTATGATGGGTGCAACCATCGTGTTCACAATTCCGATCGCTCTGGGCATTTTGCAGCCGGAAGACCGCCCTGCCCTTGCCAAAGGCGTGCTGTGTGGCATCGTGACCATTCCGCTTGGTATTTTCGTTGGTGGGCTTGTGGCCGGATTTCCTATCGGAATGGTGGCACGGAATTTAATCCCCATCATTTTGATTGCCATTGCCATCAGCTTAGGCCTGTGGAAAGCAGAAAAAGCCATTATCAAAGGCTTCACTGTCTTTGGTAAAATCGTCACTGCCATCATTACCGTTGGACTTGTTGCTGCCATTGTGGAAAGCCTGACCGGCTTTACTATCATCTCCGGTATGGCCCCGATCACAGAGGGATTTGAAACTGTGGGTGCGATCGCCATTGTGCTGGCCGGTGCCTTTCCACTTGTATTCGCCATTACAAAGCTGCTGGAAAAGCCCTTGACCAGGCTTGGGAAAGCCCTTGGCATCAATGATACCGCTGCTGCCGGACTGGTGGCCAGTCTTGCCAATTCCATCGCCACCTTTGGGATGGTCAAGGATATGGATAGTCGAGGCAAAATTGTGAATATTGCTTTTGCTGTATCTGCCGCCTTCGTGCTGGGCGATCATCTGGGCTTTACCGCCGGATTTGCTCCGGAAATGTTGATCAGTGTCATTGTCGGCAAACTGGCAGGCGGTATCAGCGCCGTGGCAGTGGCACTTTTTCTTACAAGAAATAACAAGTCGTAAAAAGGTAATGGTGTTATCCTCAGCGTGACGGATAAAATTGATCCATCCAGAAAAACTGCTTGTCGTTGCCAGAAAAGAATTCCCATATTTGCAATATTGCAAATACCACAGGAGTCAAAATACCAAGCCTTATGCATCTATATAAAAAGCAAGACAGGAAAGCCACAATGTGCTTTCCTGTCTTGCTTTTCAATTCTAATAAAATCCTAATTTTGCTGAAATTGCTTTTTGAGACAAACATCCGCAGCAAGCAATGCACAGAGGCACCCACTCGTGCGGAGCTTGTTGGGCAACATCCCAAACCCTTTAACAATTTCAGAGAAATTGGCTACGCACCGTAGGTGCTATTATTGCAACAGTCGAGATCGATGCTTAAGCAATCTAACTTTTCCGCAAAATGTGCCACACATCATTTCCAGTAAAACCGCACTTGCGGTACAATCTTTCCGGGTGGTATGGATTGTTACATTGTCCCGATACCGTGGCGAAATCTGCAAGATCCTTCATGCG
>CAYROJ010000031.1:0-13353 GCA_964425865.1 uncultured Oscillospiraceae bacterium
TCTGCGCTCTGCCCGACGGCAAGACTCAGGTTCAGGTCGTTTCCTGGTACGACAATGAGAACTCCTATGTTTCTCAGATGGTCCGCACCATCAAGCACTTCTCCACTCTGCTGTAATTAAAAACTTACTGCAAAAAATGTCCGCCGCTCGTTTGAGCGGCGGATTTTTTTACACATATCGAATTTCCATACCGCCAAAGGACACACCGCCGGTCAAGCGGATGATTCCCTTGCAGATGCTGTCGGGGGAGCCTTTGATCTCAATGCCGCCAAAGGATGTGCCGCTTTCGCACTGAACACGGTAAGCCTTGGGGACGATCAAATTCAAAGAACCGAAGCTACATCCAATGTCGATGGTGCAGCCATCGATGATCTCCTCGCAGCCGGTCAGGTCCACCGTCAGTTCTCCGAAGCTACAGCTAATGTCGCCGCCGGACAGCCGGGGCAGGGAAACGGTGCGGGTGGCCTCACCGAAGCTAAGGCTGTAATCGAAGCTTTCGCCGTTTTCGTCAAAGCTTTGCTTGGTCTTGGCATCGCCGCCGTGTTTTTTGATATGGAACTTGGGCTTTTTCGGCTTGCGCAGGGCATCCACCAGCAGACTCAGGCCAAAAATCAAGATCAACGCCGGGAAGATCAGCTCGGCGCTGATGCTCAGCTCCACAAATCCCAGATTTTTCACCAGGAAATAGCCGCCCAGCAATGTGCAGGCGATACTGGTGAACTGAAACCGCTTGCAGAGTTGAAACACACCAAATACCAGCAGCGCAGAGGGCCAGGCGATGCTCCAGAAGCCCGCATCCCAGCCAAGGATCCTGTCGCACAGCAGCAGCATACCCACCATCAAAACGAAAATGGCCGTACCGATGGCCCCACGGCGGCCACTGTCCCACTGGAACTCCCAGCCATTTTCATCGTTCCCTTTGCTCACCACCTCCGTTTCGTAGACCTGCTGGTGGCCTAAGAGGGCATCGGTGGTGGTGCCGAACAGCTGAGCCAGCTTGGGCAGCATATTGATGTCCGGGCAGCTCTGGTCGTTTTCCCATTTGCTGACGGCTTGGGCGGTGACGCCCAGCTTCTCTGCCAGCTGATCCTGGGTCAGGTGCAGTTCTTTTCGATGGCGCATAATGCGCTTGCCTAATGTTTCTTCCATGGGTTTCCCTCCTTTTCTTTCTGAGCCTATTATATAGAATAAGAGAGTAAATTGCTACCAAATTATTGTTTATTTTTGAAAATTGCGCCCAACTGCCGGTTGAAAACCCGCTCAACCAGCTGTTGAGTGGGTAAAATCCGCTATATTGGTCGTTATGACTTTAAAACGCCCCCTCCTTGAGGAGAGGGCGTTTTGGACACGCTGAGCTGCTTTTCGGCAGCTTTTTCTTTACTTTTCCAAAGCCATCATTTTATCGATGCGACGCTGATGGCGAGGTTCGTTGGAGAAGGGGGTCTTGAGCCAGGTATCGGCGATCTGGAAAGCCAGTGCTTCGGAAATAATGCCTGCGCCCATGGCCATCATATTGGTGTCGTTGTGCAGCCGGGTCATTTCGGCAGACTTCACATCTGACAGCAGGGCACAACGAATGCCCTTGATCTTGTTGGCGCAGATGGATACGCCGATGCCTGTGGTGCACAGCACGATGCCCTTTTCACAGGTGCCGCTGGCAACAGCCCGGGCGGCATCGGCAGCATAGTCGGGATAGTCGCAGGATTCACGGGTGTTTGTGCCGAAATCCACCACTTCATAGCCTTCACTCTGCAAATGGACGGAAAGGTGGTTCTTCAGATCCAGTGCGCCGTGGTCACAGGCAATTGCAATTCTCATGATTTGCTCCTCCGATTTGTTTACATAATATATCCACCGTTCACAGGCAGCACCTGGCCGGTGACAAATTCCGCATTGGCCAAATATTCAATGGCTTTGGCCACATCCTCCGGCTGCCCATTGCGCCCCAGGGGATTTTCCTGAGCCATGGCATCCAGAATGTCCGGCGCAACATTGGCGCACATATCCGTCAGGATGACACCGGGGGCTACGCAGTTGACCCGTATGCCGCTGGGCCCCAGCTCTGAGGCCAGAGCCTTGCTCAAGGCAATGACTGCCCCCTTGGTGGCGGAGTAGGCCGCCTCGCAGGAAGCCCCCACCTGCCCCCACATGGAGGAAAGGGTGACCACCGAGCCACTGTGCCTGCGCAAAAAGCTGGGCATAACGGCGTTGACGCAGTTAAAAATACCCTTGACATTCACATCAAATATTCTGTCCCACTGCTGCTCGGTCATGTCCTGCATGAGGCCGGAATAGCAAATTCCGGCGTTGCACACCAGAATGTCCACATCCGGGATCTGGGCAAAGGCGGATCTCACGGCCTCGCCGTCGGCAACATCGCAGCGGATGGGGGTGGCCCCGGTTTTTTCGGCGACTTCTCCGGCCTTTTTCTCTTCCTTTTCATAGAGAAAATAGACCCGGTGGCCGCTTTTTGCAAATTGTGCCACAGTGGCAGCACCGATCCCCCGGCTGCCGCCGGTGACGACCACTGTTTTAATGGGATGTTCCATGGGCGTTCCTCACTTTCCTGGGGAGGATTTTCTTCACTGAAGATGATTATAGCAAAAGAAAGGGCAGTTGTCCAGAGAGAATGAAAAAACGCTGTTTCTTGGAAGAAACAGCGTTTTTTAACATTAGTCCAGATCTGCGGCGGTGTCCCGGTAGGCACTTTCCATGGGAGAGGAGGCATCGGCTTCCTTCTGGTAGCGGCCCACCACATTGGCAGCCAGATCCACAGGCAGCAGTGTTCCGGCACCGGCTACGCAGCCGCCGGGACAGGCCATGCCTTCCAGCAGGCAGCCGTTGAATTTGCCGACCTTGGCCTGAAGCATCAGCTTGCGGCAGTCCCGCAGGCCTTCTGCCCGGGCAGTCTTGATCTCCATATCCAGGTGGGTCTCGTGGATCAGATTGGTGACCGCTCCGGCTACACCGCCGGAAACGGCGAAGCCACGGCCGGCGGCGGTGCCTTCGTTCAGGTCATACATCGGCTCAATGGTCTCAAAATCGATCTCCTTGGCCTCAAACATACCCTGCAATTCCTCGAAGGTCAGCACGAAGTCCACATCCGAGCGAATGTCTTCCCGGATGGCTTCCAGCTTCTTGGCGGCGCAGGGACCAACAAAGACCACCTTGCAGCCGGGGTATTTCTGCTTCATGAGCCGGGCAGTGTAGACCATGGGGGTCAGGGTCATGGAAATGTTTTTGGTCTCTGTGGGGAACAGCTTATAGATCATGGAGTGCCAGGCAGGGCAGCAGGAGGTTGCCATATAATTCTGCTCGGCAGGCACTTTCTCCAAAAAGTCCTTGGCTTCCTCGATGGTGCACATATCTGCACCTACGGCCACTTCCACGATCCGGCTGAAGCCCAGCTCCTTCATGGCGGCAATGAACTTGCCGGGGGTGGAGTGCTTGCCAAACTGGCCGATGAAGGCAGGAGCGACGATGGCGATGACCTTCTCACCCTGCATGATGGACTGGATCACCTGGAAGATCTGACCCTTGTCGGCGATGGCACCAAAGGGACAGCTTACAAGACACTGGCCGCAGGAAACGCACTTATTCTGGTCAATGACTGCACGACCCTGCTCGTCTGAGCCGATGGCATCCATGCCGCAGGCGGCCTGACAGGGGCGCTCCAGATGAATGATGGCATTGTAGGAGCAGGCCTTGGCGCACTTGCCGCACTTAATGCACTTTTCCTGGTCGATGTAGGATTTGCCGTTGCGGAAGCTGATGGCGCCCCGGGGGCAGACCTTTTCGCAGGAACGAGCCAGACAGTTCTGGCAGTGCTCGGTCACCTGATACTGGTTGGTGGGGCAGGCGTGGCAGGCGTAGGGGATGATGTTGATCAGCGGCGGCTCATAATACTGCTGGGCAACAGCGGCCTGATCCATGCCTTCGCTTACCAAATGGCGGCCGTCGGCCGGCCGCAGGGACAGACCCATGGCAAGGCGGACTCGTTCACCGGCGATGGCACGCTCCAGAAACACAGATTCTCTGTGCAAAGGGCGGTCGCCGGGGACAATGGTGTAGGGCAGGTCGTTGGCGTGCTCGATGCCTTTTCCGGCGTATGCCATGCGAGCCACTTCCGTAAAGACTTTTTTGCGAATATCCGTAATGAGGGAAGGAATACCTCTCATATTGCTACCTCCAAAAATGTCATTTTCTCTATTGTAGCATAGATTTCTTCACATTTCTACTGAATATTTTGGTGTAAAATATGGATATTGAGGGCGTGAAGTGCCCTAAAAGGGTGGAAGCCCTCCCGTTGGAGCTGATGAAAAGCGTGAGCCATGCAGAAGGGTGCATGGTAGAAAAATAGGGGCGGTCGATGACCGCCCCCTTGGGATCATTTAAGCGTTGGTGCAGGGAATGGCCAGGGCCTCCTGCTTGTGGCGCAGAACAAAGCCCCGCTTTTTCATGCAGTAGAAATAGGCCGGGAACAGGAACAGATCCGCCATGATCCAGGCCGCAGGGCTGGCAAAGCATACTGCGCTGAAGCCCAGCATGGGCACAAGGCACAGGCCAAATACGCCCCGGGCTACCATCTCGAAAATACCGGCAAATACGGCCAGTTTGGAAAAGCCCAGACCCTGAATGGTGAACCGCAGCAAATTCACAAACAGCAGCGGCACATAGAAGGCCAGGTTTGTCAGCACGAACTGCTGGCTCATGGGAATGATGATGTCCGCAGCGGCCTGATCCTTGGGGTCGAGGAACAGCTTCGCCAGATCGCCGCCCCACAGATACATGGCACCCAAAATGACGGCAGCATAGCCCACACCGATGGCGGTGGAGCACAGCACACCCTTGTGCACCCGTTCCGGCTTTTCAGCGCCCCAGTTCTGGCCGGCAAAGGTGGCGGCAGTGGTGCCCAGAGCGTCATAGACGCAGGCGCAGAACAGCACCACCTTGCTTCCGGTGGTCATGGCAGCCATGGCAGCAGAGCCCAGATCATTGACGGCGGTTTGCAGCATGATCGAGCCGATGGCGGTGATGGAATATTGTAGACCCATGGGCAGTCCCATGGTCAGAAGACTGGCTACATATTTGGAGCGCAGGCGCAGCTCTTCCTTGCCCAGCCGCAGGCAGGGATAGCGCTTGAGCATATAGAGCAGGCATGCAACGCCGGAGATCAGCTGGCTGAGTAAGGTGGCCCAGCCTGCTCCGGCCACGCCCATGCGGAAGCCGACGATGAACAGAATGTCCAGAAAAATATTCAGCAGGCTGGATACAATAAGGAAAAACAGAGGGGTTTTGGAGTCGCCCAAAGAGCGCAGAATGCCGGAGAGAATATTGTAAAGCATGGTGGCAGGAATGCCCAGGAAGATCACCCAAATATAGTCATAAGCGTAGGAAAAGGTGTCCTCCGGCGTGTGCATCCAGGTCAGAATATTGCGGCAGAGGGCGGTGGTGATCAGGGTGACGATGGCCGCAATGGCAATCCCCAGCCAGATCATATTGCCTACGATCTTTCGCAGACCCACCATATCCTTCTGCCCAAATTTCTGTGCCACCGGGATGGCAAAACCGGCGCAGATGCCGTTGCACAGTCCCAGCACCAGAAAATTGATGGAGCCGGTGGAGCCGACACCGGCCAGGGCGTCCACCCCCAGGGTCTTGCCGACGACCAGCGTGTCTACCATAGAGTAAAACTGCTGGAAGAGCAGGCCGAAGGTCAGCGGCAGCATAAACGATAAAATCAGCTTCATAGGAGAGCCGACGGTCAAATCCTGTGTTTTATTATTAGACATAAAAAACCTTTCAAAATTGATTTTCGTAATCTTGCACAGTATTCTAGCTCTAAAATTGTGCAATGTCAATAGGAAAATCGAAAAAATCTTGGGAATTTTCCCGGTCAAGCCCTCATAGGGTATATCATCTAGCAAGGGAGGGACCGTTATGAAACGATTGGGATCGATCTTTGTGGTGGCAGTGCTGATTTTTGCCTGTCTGCCCCTCAGTGCCGGGGCGGTGGACTTGCAGGTGGCTGGGAAAAGCGCATTGCTGATGGATGCGGCCACCGGGACCATCCTCTATGAACACAATGCCCATGAGATGCTTGCGCCGGCTTCCGTCACCAAGGTGATGACCATGCTGCTGATCATGGAAGCCATCGACAGCGGAAAAATTGGATGGGATGACATGGTCACCACTTCCGAGGCCGCCGCAGCCAAGGGCGGCAGTCAGATCTATCTGAAAGTGGGAGAGACCATGACCGTCACGGATATGGTCAAATCCATTGCCGTCAGCTCTGCCAACGATTGTGCCTGCGCCATGGCCGAGCACATTGCTGGGTCGGAGGCGGCCTTCGTCAGCCTGATGAACAGCCGTGCAAAGGAACTGGGCATGGAGCACACCAATTTCGTCAACTGTACCGGGCTGGATGATGAGGCAAATGCCGCCCAGCATCGAACCTGTGCCCACGACATTGCCCTCATGTCCAGAGAGCTTCTGGTAAACCACCCGGACATTAAAAAATTTACCACCATTTGGATGGACACCGTGCGAAACGGGGCCTTCGGCCTGTCCAATACCAATAAGCTGGTGCGGTTTTACGCCGGGGCAACAGGCTTAAAGACCGGATTTACCTCCAAAGCTGGCTACTGCCTGTCGGCCTCGGCCAGCCGGGAGGGGATGGAGCTGATCGCTGTGGTCATGGGGGCAGAAAGCTCCAAGGATCGGTTCGCCGCCTGCAAGTCCATGCTGGATTATGGCTTTGCAAACTACGCTCTGGTCACCCCGGAAGAGCCGGAAGAGTCTGTCCCGGTGAAACTGGGGACAGAGGAAACGGTGCAGGCAGTCCCAGCGGAAAATGTGGCGCAGCTGGTGGAAAAAGCCCAGCGAAATGATGTTCGGGTGCAGGTGAAAATGGAGGACAGCGTAACCGCTCCTGTCAGCGCCGGGCAGAAGTTGGGAACTATGACGGTCTACTGTGGGGAGCAGGTCCTGACCCAGGTGCCCATGGTCGCAAGCGAGGCCGTGCCCCGGCTGAGCTGGTGGCAGGTGTTTTCCAGAGTTCTGCGGCAGATCGTCATGGGAAAGTAGTAGCTTTTTAGAAAAAACTGTTGTACAATAAAAGAAAAATCACCGGGAGGAAAAGTCCCATGAGATCCTATACCAAAGCCAGCCCCAATGGGGCAGTATCCCAAAGGGAACAGGAGAATCTGCAGCTTGCCTATGAAGCTGCCTGTGAAGGCCTGGTGCTGCTGAAAAACGACGGCACACTGCCTTTGAAAACCAAAAAAGTGGCCCTCTATGGCCCCGGTGCGGCCAAGACCGTGAAAGGCGGTACGGGTTCCGGCGAGGTGAATGAACGCCATGCGGTTTCGGTGCTGGAAGGCCTGGAAAATCGGGGCTTCCATGTGACCACGAAAGACTGGATCGAAAGCTACGATGCTTTTTACATTCAGGCAGAGAAGGCTTATCGCCGCCAGAAGCTGCGCCGGATCAACCTGCTCAAGCCCAAATCCATTATGAATATGCTTTTTGACGATTTTCGGATGCCCTGCGGCCCGGAGATCCAAAAGGCGGACGATGCCGATACCTGCATTTATGTGCTCAGCCGACAGGCCGGCGAAGGCGGTGACCGCCGGGCAGAGGCCGGGGACTATTATGTGACCGAGGAAGAGAAAAAGGCCATTGCCTTCTGCGCCGCAAGCTACCCCCATTTTGTGCTGCTCATCAACTGCGGCAGCAGTATGGATATGGGCTTTGCGGAGGAAATTCCGGGCATCAATGCCATTTTGTACATCTGCCAGCCTGGCAGTCAGGGTGGCAATGCGGTGGCGGATGTGCTCAGCGGAAAGGTGACACCCAGCGGCAAGCTGACCGACACCTGGGCAAAACGGTATGAAGATATTCCCTTTGCCGCCGATTACAGCTACCAAAACGGCGATTTGGAAAATGAAAATTACCGGGAGGGCATTTTTGTCGGCTATCGGTATTTTGATAGCTTTGGGGTAAAGCCTGCCTATCCCTTTGGCTTTGGCCTGAGCTATACTACCTTCCAAATGGAGGGCAAAGCCCATTTGCAGGGCAGCCTTGTTCAGGTGGAGGTGACCGTGAAAAATACCGGCAGTCATGCCGGCAAGGAAGTGGCGCAGCTGTATGTTTCTGCGCCGGGGCAGAACCGGGAATACCAGTCCCTGGCTGCCTTCGGAAAGACAAAGCTGCTTTCCCCCGGAGAGGAACAGGTGCTGACCTTGGAATTTGAACTGTCGGCACTGGCCTTCTTCCGGGAAAAGGACAACTGCTTCGTGCTGGAGCAGGGAGAATATGTTCTGCGGCTGGGTAACAGCTCCCGGAGCACTGTGATTTTGGCAGTGGCAGAGCTGGGCGAGGATGTGATCGTGTCCCGGCACTTGCCTGTTTGCCCTCTGCAAAGTCCTTTGCAGGAGCTGACAGCCCCCCAACAGGAACGGGAAACCGTTGCTGGAAATGTGCCCCGTCTGGTGGCGGATGTGGCGGCTTTTAAGACCCTTGACTATACTGCACCGGCAGCGGAAAAAACGGATGCCCGGGTGGAAAAATTCCTGGATGGCCTGACGGTGAAGCAAATGCTGGACATTTTGGTAGGCGTGGGTCAGGTGGGGGCAAAAAAACGGTTTGATCTGCCCGGCTCTGTGGGCAATACCACCAGCAAATTCTGGGACAAAGGTCTTGTGAATGCGCCTATGTGCGACGGTCCTGCCGGTCTTCGTATCAGCCGCCATAATACCATTACGAAAAAGGGTAAGATCCTTCCGGTGGAAGTGCCCCTGTCTGTCTATTCTTATATTCCGAAGTTCCTTCGGAAACTGCTGATGGGCAATCCCGAAACCCAGCAGTCCCTCTATCAGTATGCCACCGCCTTCCCGGTCACAACGGTGCTGGCTCAAAGCTGGAATGGGGCGCTTCTGGAACAGGTGGGGCAGGGAATCGCCAGGGAAATGGCGGAGTTTGGCTGTACTTATTGGCTGGCACCGGCGGTGAATATCCACCGCAATCCTCTGTGCGGCCGGAATTTTGAGTATTTTTCCGAGGACCCCCGACTGACCGGCCTTCTGGCAGCGGCCTTGGCCGCAGGCGTTCAGGCAAAGCCGGGCTACTATGCCACGGTCAAGCATTTTGCCTGCAACAATCAAGAGGATAATCGCACCCATGTATCCAGCAATGTGAGCCAGCGGACTCTGCGTGAAATTTACCTTCGTGCCTTTGAGCCGGTGGTGCGGCAGGGAAAGGTGCAGGCGGTGATGACCTCCTACAACCGGCTCAACGGAGTCTATACGCCCAATAGCTACGACCTCTGCACCCGGGTCCTGCGGCAGGAGTGGGGCTTTGAGGGCATTGTGATGACCGACTGGTATTCCACAAACTCCCGACAGGGCGACAATGCCTTAGCCATAGCGGCGGGCAATGACCTCATCATGCCCGGTGGCCGATATTTCAAGCGGAAGATCTTGCGTGGCCTGCGGAAAGGCACGGTGACGGAAGCGGATATTCGCCGCTGCTGTGGCCATATCGTCCACGGCATTTTTGAAAGTGCCCTGCAAAAGGAGTATATGGCATAAGCAAAACAGGCTTCTCCTTTGGGAGAAGCCTGTTTTGGCGAGTAAAAAAGCCCTCTGCTTGAGGCGAGGGGGTAGGGAACATAACTTTTCTACCCACATTCACAGATGATCCCTTTAACAGCATCAAAAACGGGCGTACCAAAAGGTACGCCCGTTTGCTATAAAATTAGGCCAGATAAATTGCCTTGCAGGCCAGCATGGTGCAGTAGCAGTCCAGCTTGGAAACCAGCTCGTAGGGAGCATGCATACTCAGAACGGGCACGCCGGCATCCACGGTAACAATGTTCCGGTTTGCCATGTAGGCAGCCACAGTACCGCCGCCGCCCTGGTCAACCTTGCCCAGCGTTGCGATCTGCCAGATCACATTGTTGTCGTCAAAGGTGGTGCGAATATGGCGCATGGCTTCTGCAGAAGCATCGCTGGCACCGCTCTTGCCACGGGAGCCGGTGTACTTGCAGATGGCAACACCATAGTTGAGCTTGGAGTTGTTGCGGCGGTCGCAGGTCTCAGGCCAGTTGGGGTCATAAGCGTTGGATACATCCGCAGACAGGCAGAAGGAGTTGGCAAAGCAGTCTTCCAGCTTCACGCCCTGGGCATCACACAGGCCGCCAACGAAGTGCTCAAAGAAGTGGCTCTGCATACCGGAAATACCAACGCTGCCGATCTCTTCCTTGTCAGCCAGAATGCAAACAGCGGTCTTTCTGGGGGTGCCGATGTTGAACAGGGCTTCCAGCTCTGCGTATACGCAGACACGGTCGTCATGGCCGTAGGCAGCGATCAGGCTCCGATCCAGACCAACCTCACGGCTGGGGCCGGCGGGAACGATGTTCAGCTCGGCGGACAGGAAGTCGGACTCCACGATGCCGTACTTTTCGTTCAGCCACTTCATGATGTTCAGCTTCACCAGATCTGCGCCTTCACCCTCGATGGGTTCAGTGCCCAAAATCACATTCAGCTGCTCACCGGCAATGACCTGGGCGGCAGTCTTCTGCATCTGGTCACCTGCCAGGTGGATCAGCAGGTCAGAGATCATTAGCACGGGATCGGAAGGATCTTCGCCGATGGTCACATTGACGGTGCGGCCGTCCTTGGTGCATACCACGCCGTGCAGTGCCAGAGGCAGGGTGGGCCACTGATACTTCTTGATGCCGCCGTAGTAGTGGGTCTTGAAATAAGCGATCTCGCTGTCTTCATACAGGGGGTTGGGCTTGAGATCCATGCGGGGGGAGTCTTCGTGGGCGGCGCAGATGTTGGTGCCGTTGGCCAGAGACTCGGTGCCGATGACGGCCAGGGCAATGGCCTTGCCACGGTTGTTATAGTAAATTTTATCGCCGGGTTTGGCTTCCATGCCGGGGACAAAGGGCTTAAAGCCACGCTTCTCAGCCTCGGCAACAGCCCAGGCGGTGGACTCACGCTCGGTCTTGGCAGCGTCCATAAAAGCCATGTAGCGCTTGGCGTAAGCTTCCATCTCGGCTCTTTCTTCAGCAGTGATGCGGGTGAAACCGTTCTTGGGAGCGGCCAGCAGCGCCTCACGCAGTTCTTCATTGGTCATAGGAATGTACCTCCATTTCAGATTGGGTGGATCAACCTATTTCATTATACAGGTTTGGTGAAAAAAAGCAAGGCATTTTGTATAAAATTCATCTTTGCTGCTGTCGTTTTCCAGTACATAGTCACAGAAACGACGAAAATCTGCCTGAGGCCGCTGGGCGGCGATCCGCTTTTGCGCATATTCGGCAGAGATCCCCTCCCGGGCCATCAGCCGGGAAACCCGAACATCCTCCGGTGCGCACACGGCAACGGTGAAGTCACAAAGCTCCGCCAGCTCGCCTTCAAACAGGCCAATGGCATCGATGGCCGCCAGACCTTCGTGGGAGGCAAGTCGGCGCTGTACCTCCTTTTTTACGGCGGCATGGGTGATTTTGTTCAGGTCGTTCAGGGCACTTTTGTCAGAAAAGACAATGCTTCCCAGCTCTTTTCGTTGTAAAACGCCATTTTTCACTGTGCCGGGAAAACGGCTTTCGATGGAAGAAAGCAGAGCCTTGTCAGTCTGGAGCAGCTGATGGTAAATTTCATCACAGTCCAAGACCAGACCGCCCAGTTGGGCAAAAGCCTGCAATGCGGTGGTTTTTCCGCAGCCTGTGCCGCCAGTGATGCCCACGATCATTTTTCTTCCTCCGCATCGATGATGTGGAAGGCGGCAGCCTTTTTCAGCCGGTTCTGGACGGCGTAGGCTACACCGCCGCCTACGGGGCAACGGGCATAGACCTTATGGATGGCCGGATCGTCCAGCACACGCAGGGCGGCAAACAGGCCGGCAGACAGCGTCTGCACATCGTCTTCCCGGCCATAGGCCAGAGGATTGCAGCTTTTGTACAGGGGCAGTTCTTCTTCAAAGCACAGCACCCGGTCGTTGGCCTCAATGTGGGCATGGATGTAGGCAGCGGCCTTTTCCCGGCTGCCGGAGACGATGATGACCTCGCTCTGGGGGGCGTAGTGCTTGTACTTCATGCCGGGGGCTTTCACCACCGCATCCTTATCGATCTGGGCGGTGACGGCTTTGTCTACCACCAGATCCCCCAGCACTTCCTTCAGCTGCTCCGGGGTGATCCCACCGGGGCGCAGCAGGCGGGGGCGCTGCTCCGTCAGGTCTACGATGGTGCTTTCCACGCCGACCCGGCAGGCACCGCCGTCTACTACGGCAGCAATCTTACCATCGTGATCGTGGAGCACATGCTGGGCAGTGGTGGTGGAGGGCTTGCCGGAAATATTGGCACTGGGGGCGGCAATGGGGCAGCCGGACAGACGGATGATGGCTCTGGTCACCGCATTATCCGGGCAGCGGATGGCCACGGTAGACAGGCCGCCCGTGGTGCGCTTGGGCACGATGTCTTTGGCAGGCAGCACGATGGTCAAAGGGCCGGGCCAGAATTTTTCGGCCAGCCGGTAGGCACTTTTCGGAATGTTTTTGCAAAACTGCTCCATGTCCTTGCCGTCGGCCACATGGAGGATCAGGGGATTGTCCTGGGGACGGCCTTTGGCAATGAAGATCTTTGCCACTGCGTCTTCATCCAGACCGTTGGCACCCAGACCGTAGACTGTCTCGGTGGGAATGGCCACCAGTTCCCCATTTTTGATAAGATCTGCGGCGATGGCCGGGGTAGAAGGTTCCCCGGCGGAAAGCAATAAGGTTTTCAAAAATACCACTCCTTCTGGAAAAAAAGAAATTGACAGTTGACAGTGGACAGTTGACAGTTATCCGAACCATCAATTGTCAATTGTCAACTGTCAACTCTCATCGGGCAGACGCTTTTGGCGTCTACCCGGTGAAAATCTGAAAATTAGGTGGTGGGCTGGTTGGCTGCCTCGATGATCTTGACGAACTTCTCGGGAACCAGGGATGCGCCGCCAATCAGACCGCCGTCGATGTCGGGCTGAGCCAGCAGCTCGTAGGCGTTCTTGTCGTTCATGGAGCCACCGTACAGGATGGAGATGGCACGGGCGTTCTTGGAGGAGTACAGCTTACGCACCACGGAGCGGATCAGCTCGCAAACTTCCTCAGCCTGCTCGGGGGTAGCGGTACGGCCGGTGCCGATGGCCCAGATGGGCTCGTAAGCGATGATGACCTTGCGGATCTTCTCCTCGGGCACACCTGCCAGACCCATCTTGATCTGCATGGTGATGTGCTCGGCGGTGATGCCGGCTTCCCGCTGCTCCAGGGTCTCGCCGCAGCACATGATGGGGATCAGGCCAGCTTCCAGAG
>CAYROJ010000032.1:0-13326 GCA_964425865.1 uncultured Oscillospiraceae bacterium
TTTCGGTGGCCATGGAGGAAGAGGCGATGGCGGAGCCACAGCCGAAGGTCTGGAATTTTACATCCTTCAAAATGCCGTCTTCGATCTTCAGGAAGATCTTCATAATGTCGCCGCACTTGGCGTTGCCCACTTCGCCCACGCCGTCGGCATCCTCGATGGTGCCCACATTACGGGGATTCATAAAATGATCCATTACCTTTTCACTATACAGTGCCATATTATTTCTCTCCTAAATCTTAAAGAATATATTCACGCTTGCCTTCTTGCAGATCGCTCCATACAGGGCTGATGCTGCGCAGATAAGAAACCACCTGAGGAACAACGTCCAAAATGTGGTCGATCTCTTCTTCCGTGTTGTACTCGCTGAGGCTCAGACGCAGAGAGCCGTGGGCCACATCGTGGACACGGCCGATGGCCAGCAGCACATGGCTGGGATCCAGAGAGCCGGAGGTACAGGCGGAGCCGGAGGAGGCCTGCACGCCCTTCATATCCAGCAAAAGCAGCAGGCTTTCACCTTCGATGCCTTCAAAGCAGAAGCTGACATTGTTGGGCAGGCGGTGATTCGGGTCGCCGTTGAGGGCGCTGTGGGGGATATGGGAAAGACCGGAGATCAGTTTGTCCCGGAGGGCGGAAACCTTGGCTGTGTTTTCGTCCAGATGGGCGACAGCTTCTTCCAAAGCGGCGGTCATACCGCAGATACCGGCCAGGTTTTCTGTTCCTGCACGCTTGCCTCGCTCCTGTGCGCCGCCGTCGATCAGATTTTGCAGCAGGATGCCACGGCGGCAATACAGCGCACCGACACCCTTGGGGCCGTGGAACTTGTGGGCAGACAGGCTCAGCATATCAATGTTCTGCTCTTTTACATGGATGGCCACATGGCCGGCGGCTTGGACAGCATCGGTGTGGAAAATGACACCGGCTTCCTTGCAGATAGCGCCGATCTCAGCAATGGGCAAAATGGAGCCGATCTCGTTATTGGCGTACATGGTGGTCACCAGACAGGTGTCGGGACGGATGGCGTCTTTCACCTGCTGGGCAGTGATATTGTGGTTGTGGCGCACATCCAGATAGGTGACTTCAAAGCCTTCTTTTTCCAGCTTTTGAAGCACATGCAGCACAGCATGGTGCTCAAAAGCGGTGGTGATGATGTGCTTTTTGCCTTTTTTTGCACCGTTTCTGGCGGCGGTCAAAATGGCCTGGTTGTCCGCTTCGCTGCCGCCGGAGGTGAAGTAGATCTCTCTGGGTTCGCAGCCCAGACAGGCGGCCACTCTTGCACGGCAGTCTTCCAGCACTTCCTTGGCACGCTGACCCACGGAGTGAAGAGAAGAGGGGTTGCCATAGACCTCCTGGAAGCAGGGGATCATGGCGTCAATGGCCGTCTGACTCATGCGAGTGGTGGCGGCGTTATCAGCATAAACTTGCATATTTTTCCTCCTATGGAGTTTTACCTAGTAATTTCATAGGTAATATAGCACCATTTACCTACTTTGTCAATGGGTAAATCAGAGATTAAGAAGGGCGCAGCAGATGCGCCCCAAGGTTTTATAAAATTGTCTGCAAAATGCAGACAAATTCCTGCAATCCATCTAAATCTGCCTGGGAAAAACGGTGGAATTCCGGGCTGTCGATGTCCAGCACCCCCCAAATCCTGCCCCCTGCATGGATGGGGATGACGATCTCGGAATTGGAGGCACAGTCGCAGGCAATGTGGCCGGGAAAGGCATGGACATCAGATACCAGCTGGGGGCGATCTTCTGCCACGGCTGTACCGCAGACACCACGGCCCACGGGGATGAGAATACAGGCAGGCTTGCCCTGAAAAGGCCCAAGCACCAATTGGCCATCCTGCATTTTGTAAAATCCTGCCCAGTTGATGTGGGGAAGCTCCTGCCACAGCAAAGCGGCAGCGTTGGCAAGGTTGGCAGTTTCGTAGGGAATGCCGTCGGTCAAAGCGGATAGTTGGACGCAGAGGGAAGTGTAATCAGTCATGGAAAAACCTCCGAAGTGTTTGGATCGATTATACTTCACAGAGGGGAATTGCGCAAGGTAAATTGGAAAATTATCCCTGATCTTTCGACTTTTTCAGCGGTTACAATCGAGCAAGCGTTGGCATATTAAAAAGGCAGAGAAAGGGGTGCGACGATGAAAAAGATAACGAGAATTTCAATCATATTATTATTGTGTATCAATTTGCTGTCCATTCAAGTATTTGGCCGGGAATTGATGGCAGTGGGGCAGGTAGTGGGGCTGGAGCTGTCCGACAATTCGGTGACGGTGGCGGCCTTTGATACGGAACTGGGGGCTTCCGCTCAAAAGGCAGGACTGTGTGTGGGCGACCAGATCACCAGCATTGACGGAAAAAACATTCGATGTGCCGAGGATGTGCGCCGGGCGTTGCAGTGCTCCAAAGGCAGCGTTTCCATGAAGCTGCTGCGACAGGGCAAGGTACAACAGGTGACACTGGCTCCGGAGATAACCGCCGATGGGCCGAAACTGGGCGTTTTTTTGCGGCAGGGTGTTACGGGCATCGGCACCGTGACCTGGTATGATCCGGTCAGCGGAAAATTTGGCACATTGGGGCATGGGGTCAACACCCCTGCAGGGGAGCTTGTAAAAATGACTTCCGGTACTGCATACAAAGCCCGGGTGGCAGCTGTGACAAAAGGACAGATCGGGCATCCGGGGCAGCTGCAAGGGGCCATCAATGGCAAGGATGTGATCGGCTCCCTGCTGGGAAACACTGCTCAAGGGGTCTTTGGCACGGTGAAGGACGGATGGCAGGGGCAGATAATGGAGGTAGCCAGCGCCGAAGAAGTTAAGACCGGCTCGGCCACCATCCGCTCTACCATTGAGGGGAACACCGTTCGGGAATATTCTGTGGAAATTCTGAAAATTTATCCAAGGAGCCGCAGCACCGGCCGCAATCTGATGATCCGGGTCACGGACCCTGACCTGCTTGCCACCACCGGGGGAATCGTGCAGGGCATGAGCGGCAGTCCGATCATTCAGGATGGCAAGCTGGTGGGAGCGGTAACCCATGTTTTGGTAAATGACCCAACTACTGGATATGGAATTTTCATCGAAAATATGCTGGATGCGGCGGGATAACAATAGGGGCGGTCGGAGACCGCCCACTTTTTTGTTGCTTTTTGTGCCGGGCATGATACAATAAGCGAAAAGCGGTTATGCTAAAGGCGAGGTGTGGAATATGGAAAATGTATTTCGTCAGGAAGCGGAAAAATTACAGCCCCAGTTGGTCGAGTGGCGCAGGACGCTGCACCAAATCCCGGAAGTGGGCACGACTTTGCCCCAGACCATGAGCTTTATCAAGGGAGAACTGGATAAGCTGGGAATCTCTTATCGTTATTATGAGAAAATTTCCTGCATTGAGGCTGCCTTGGGGCAGGGAGAAGAGTGCTTTTTGCTGCGGAGCGATGTGGATGCTCTGCCTGTGAAAGAGGAAGCAGAGGTACCTTTCCGCTCTACCAACGGCAATATGCACGGCTGCGGCCACGATCTGCACGGTGCCATTTTGCTGGGAGCGGCGAAACTGCTGAAAGAACATGAAAAAGAGCTGCCCGGTCGGGTGAAGCTGCTGTTTCAGTCCGGAGAAGAAGTTTTTCAAGGGGCAAAGGCGGCTATCGAAGCAGGCGTTTTAAAGGATGTGCAGGCGGCCTTCGCCATGCATGTCATTGCCATGATGCCTGTGGGGGTGGTCATGACGGGAAAAGAGGCCATGGCCTCCGTGGATGGCTTCAAAATTACCCTGACGGGCAGAGGGGGGCATGGTTCTATGCCGGAAACTGCCATCGACCCTATCAATGCCGCTGTGCAGGTATATCTGGCTTTGCAGTCTCTGATCGCACGGGAGATCGGCGGCACGGAGGAGGCAGTGCTGACCATCGGACAATTGACGGCCGGAGAGGTGGCTAATGTGATCCCGGAGCGAGCGGTGCTGCAAGGTACCCTGCGCACCTTCAAACCGGAGCTGCGTCAGCGGCTGGTCAAACGCATTGAAGAGGTTTCCGATGGGGTGGCGGCGACCTATCGCTGTCGGTGCCAGGTGGAAAAGCTCAGTCAGTGTGCCAGCGTGGTCACCGACGATGCTGTGACTGCTACGGTGCGCAAAGCCATTGGTGAAGCTGCTCCGGAACTGCGTGTGGTGGGCGGTGCTCATGGCATGGGATCGGAGGATTTTGCGCAGATCACGCAGAAAGTCCCCTCCGCCTATTATATGATGGGGGCCGGGCCGGAGGACGAGAAAAAGCGCTACGGCCAGCACAATCCCAAAATCGAGTTTAACGAGAATGTTCTATGTTTGGGTGCGGCGATCTACGCCCAGACGGCATTGGATTGGCTGAAAGGAAATTGAGGAAAATATGAACTTTGACTGTCATATCCACATGGTGCTGGACGGGGCGGACTGGAAAGCAGCCATTGGAAGGCACAAAATAAAACCGGATGAAGCTTTCATCCGGCAGGTGCTCTCTGACTATCAGAAAAAGGGGTATATCTATCTTCGGGACGGCGGCGACCGCTGGGGCGTGGGGCAAAAAGCCCGGGAATTGGCGGGGGAGTATGGCATTACCTACCGCACGCCCCTTGCCCCCCTGTGCAAAAAAGGACACTATGGGGCATTTATCGGAGAAACTTATGAAAATCTTCGGCAATACGGAGAAATTGTGAAAAAACACCGTAAAAATGGGGCGGATTTTATCAAAATCATGATCTCCGGATTAATGGATTTTGACCGGTTTGGGGTGCTTTCTGAGGATGGATTGACCCGGCAAGATATTCGGGAGCTGGTACATATCGCCCACGAGGAGGGCTTTGCTGTCATGGCCCACGCCAATGGTGCAAGAACCGTAGAAGCGGCGGCAGATGCCGGGGTGGACAGCGTGGAGCATGGGGCGTATCTGGATGAGGATGCGCTGTGTGCCATGAAAGAAAGGGGCACGGTGTGGGTGCCGACCCTGTCTGCAATTGGTAACTTAATGGGCAGGGGCCGCTTTGACGACGGAACGGTTGCCCAAATTTTGGACAGCAGTATGGAAAACCTCCGTCAATTTGAAAAAATGGGTGGCCTGATCGCCTGCGGCAGCGATGCCGGAGCATGGGCGGTGCCCCATGGGGCGCAGACCGAGGGAAAATGGCTTTCCAAGGCGGTGGGAGAAGAAACCATTCGCCGGGGCAACGAGAGCCTCCGGGAAAAGTTCTAAATAGCGCAGACATAGAGCTATATTGGTATACACATATTTTCAAAAAAGATTGCACAGGATGTGAAAAAATGATATAATGCCGACAAAGTAACGATATCGAAAAATAAGGAGTACATAATATGAAAAGAAAGAATGTGCGATCACTTTTTTGCCTCATATTGGTCCTGTCACTACTGATGTCGCTTGCTGCCTGCACTTCAAATCAAGAGATTACCAGCAGTGGGGGAAACACGACCGGAACACAGAAAAAAGATGAGCTGGGCGGCTCTTTTTGTACGGAGGCGCAGCTGGCTATGAAAAAGATGTCCCAGCCCACCGCCCTGCGCAGCGACATTGTTGCCGGTATCGACCACAGCAGTATTGTTGAGGAGGGGAATACAACATTTTTTTGTTCTACCATGAGCGATGGAACGGTAGTGCGATTTGAAGGGACGGATATTTCTATTTCAGAAGATGGAATTACCATCAATCCCGGCAGCCAGATCGTTTCTCTGGATGCGGTGGGCAAGATCTATATTTATTATGCAACGGTGAAAGATGCCGATCGGTATCAGCTGGATGCTTCCGGCGCATATAATGTCAATTTGGATGTGGGATTTGGCTATACATATCGGGCAGATAAGACAAGTGTAGAACGGGCAGCCGATGTGCATACATATGGACTGTACAGTTGGTCGCCTTTGGACTGGGAAAACGGAAACGGGTTAAGTGTTGCATACTTTGAACCTAATTACATTTATTTTAGTGGAAGCAGCTATAACGCTGAAAGCTGTGTGGTATCCAGCTTGACGGTAGGCTACGATCCCACCGAAAAAGTAACGGCGATTTCGGATATGTCCATGGATGCGGAGATGAGTCATGCTTATATGGAGGGGGATCAATATGACCCGTCCAAGGAAAATGCAGCAGACGAGGAAACGGGTAAATACGATTTCTATCTGTTGCTGAAGCCAGATGTGAAGGAGGCGGACAAGAGCGTTAGGGAAAATTGGATACAATTTATTCCGTACGAATTCTACGCTACAGGCGACTTGAAAGATGCAAGCGGCAATGTGCTGGATAAACAGGAAACTCGGGTGCAGAAAGGCACCACGCTGGAGATTACGGTGGGAGACTATTGTTTGCCTGTGGAATTGCCGATACAGGAAAAATTTGAGGGCGCAAACACCATGAATGATCTGGTTCCCTTTGCATTCCCCACAGCTATCGGAAATAAAAACACATTGGTCGTCCCTGTCGTTTGGGCGGATCAAATGGAAATGGCCAATGAAACCCAACGGGCGATGCTGCAAAAGGCTTTGGGCAGAGTGATGGGGGCGGATGGAAAGCTAGTCGATCATTCGGTGCCAGACGATGGCGTGTTTTCACTGAGTGAATACTTCGACATCGCTTCCTATGGAAAACTGGCGGTCAATTGTTTTATGACGGACTGGTATTATACGGATAAAACCTTTGCAGAGCATGAGTTTGTTGCACCCAAGAAAGACTATGTCGATGAAATCCTGGAGTGGGTCAAAGGAACTTACACGAACTTGGACTGGACCCAGTTTGATCAGGACGGAAATGGCTATGTAGACTCCATGGTGATCATCAATCTGGGTCAGGGACAGGAAGACTGGTATGATACGACCAGCTATGGTGGTGCGATCCATTATCGGGAAAGTTATTTCGGAGACTATGCAGGCACGCAGACAGATCCTAATATCAACTGCTTTGTGACCATCAACCAGCGCTTTTTGGAGGGTGGACAGACCGGGACACTGATCCATGAATTTTCTCATAATTTTGGCATTATTGACTATTATGATGTGACCTATTCCGGAATCAACGCTGTGGGTGGCTTTGATATGCAATCGGATAATGTGGGTGACTGGAATGCATACTCGAAACTGGCGGTGGGCTGGATGGATCCTAAGGTAGTCGTAGGTCTGGCAAGCGGAACATCCGTAGAACTGGACATCCGTTCCTCGGCGCTGACGGGGGATGTGATCCTCCTTCCGGCGGCAGGGACAGCATACGGCGGCCCCTTTGGGGAATATGTAATGATCGATCTGTTTAGCGATGACGGCGTTAATGTATATGATACTGCTGGATATGGGTTGCAAGGTGTAGCTGGCGTGCGTATCAGCCATATCAATGCTATCATGGAGAAGCGTACAATGGAGGTTCCCTCGATGATGGATCCGTGGAAATCGGCGATCTATGACATTGGCACCGTGCACTATGCAAATGCTTACAGTGGTCAGAAGGGCTATTATAATATTGAAGTCATTCAGTCCGGCAAGGTGAACACCTTTACCGATCTGAGCAATGAGATCACCAATCTGACGGCAACTGACCTGTTCTACGCCGGAGATACATTCAGCGCAGAAGAATATAGCGAATTCTTCTATGAGGGATTGATGGACAATGGCATGGAACTGGGATATACAGTGACCATTGTCAGCGTTGGTACAGATGCCGACGGCATTCCCACGGCAACCATTCGCATTACTGCAAAATAATGTCACATAGAAGGCGGTCTGGGAAACCAGACCGCTTTTTGCAACAAAAATCCCCCTGCCGCTTTGCGCAGCAGGGGGATTATGTAGGTTTTTACAGGTACTTCTTGACCTCGTCAGACAGGTTAGCGGGATCTTCGGAAATGGTCATGGTGATGTTCATATTGTTAGCGGCGGCGAAAGCGGCGCACCAGCTGACGAATTCTTCAGCGGCGGCGGTATCGACACCGATGGTCTTATACAGATTGTCGATGAACACATTGGTAATGTCGAAGTTACCTGCATGCAGACCGCTCAGGAAACCCTTGAGCATATCAGCATTGGTAATGGCATATTCCTGAGAGTCAACAAGGCGAACCTTATAGTTGATGTCATAAGTCAGCTTCTTGCCGTACTCGATGCAGACCACATCGCCCTTGGCGTGCTCCAGGGTCTCCTGGATGGATGCGATCAGCTTCTTGGTCTTGCCGGAGCCCTTCAGGCCCAAAATAACACGAATCATAGGATATTCCTCCTTTGCTATGCCGTTATGGCTTATGTGTATTTTACCAGTAATGTACGAATTTTGCAATAGCTATTTTTGCTTTTGTGATAAAATTTTACAGCTGCTCGTAACCGGGCTTGCCCAGCAGGTGGAACATATTACGCTTATAGAACTCTACGCCGGGCTGATTGAAGGGGTTAACACCCAGCATATAGGCGGAAACGCCACAGGCCAGCTCGAAGAAATAGAACATTTCACCCAGCTTTGCATCGTTCAGCTCGCCCATATCCATGGTGATGACGGGCACACCGCCGTCCACATGGGCTGCCAGTGTGCCCTGGAAGGCCTGCTCATCCACGAAGTCCAGGCTCTTGCCCTCCAGATAGCTCAGACCGTCCAGATTTTTCCAGTCAGAGCTGACCATACAGCGGCGTGCAGGGGGATCGAAGCGAACCATGGTCTCGAAAATGTTGCGTTCGCCCTGCTGGATCATCTGACCTAGAGAGTGCAGGTCGGGGGTGAACTCGGCAGTGACCGGGAAGATGCCCTTTCCATCCTTACCCTCGGACTCGCCGAACAGCTGCTGCCACCAGCCGCCCATCATCTTAAAGCCGGGCTCAAAGGATTCCAGAATTTCGATGCACTTGCCACGGCGGTACAGCAGGTTGCGCACGGCGGCATACAGCCACACGGGGTTCTCAAAGGAGCGGACATTATAAATGTTGCGAGCCTCGGCAGCGGCTGCCATAACAGCGTTGATGTCAATGCCTGCAACGGCCATGGGCAGCAGACCCACAGCGGTCAGCACACTGTAACGGCCGCCGACACTGGGGGGAATGACAAAGGACTCCCAACCCTCTTCGGTTGCCATCTGGCGCAGAGCACCCTTGCAGGGGTCAGTGATGGCGTAGATGCGGCTCTTGGCGCCTTCGGTGCCATACTTGCGCTCCAGCAACCAACGCAGGCTGCGGGTGGCGATGGCAGGCTCAGTGGTGGTGCCGGATTTGGAGATGATGGCAATGGAGAAATCCTTGCCTTCCAGCAGCCGCTCCAGCTCGTTCCATGCACGGGTGGACAGGGTGTTGCCGGCATAGAAGATCTGGGGATTGCCCTTGCCCTTGCCAATGTTGTGGTTGGCGCCTTGCAGCA
Source organism: uncultured Oscillospiraceae bacterium (assembly GCA_964425865.1). GTDB lineage: Bacteria > Bacillota > Clostridia > Oscillospirales > Oscillospiraceae > Faecousia. The sequence continues at coordinate 9,354 of CAYROJ010000032.1, forward strand.
GCTCAATGGCGGCACGGGGCCCCAGGTAGCTGCCACCGATGCCGACAACAACAAACACATCGGAGGACTGACGGATCCGCTGAGCGGCGGCGTTGATACGCTTCATCTCATCGGTGGGCTGAGCGGCAGGCAGGTTCAGCCAGCCTAGGAAATCGTTACCTTCGCCGCTGCCCTCGGTCAGGGTCTCGTGGGCGGCAAAAACTTCCTGCTCCATGGACAGAAGGTCAGGCAGGGAAACCTGTCCCCAAACATTGGAAATATCTACTTTGATCATAAGTAATTGGACACATCCTTTCAAATTGCTGTTTCCTTATGGATATATGTTACCGCAAAATTGGCGTAAACGCAAGAAAAAAGGAAAAATTTTTTGTAAAATTTCTGGAACCTATGGATTTTTTCTTGTGCAGGTTGTATAATGGTTTCAAATGAAAACAGGGGGTAAAACCATGAGATATGGATTTGGTGTGGATATTGGCGGAACCACTGTAAAAATCGCCTATTTTGACGAGACGGGCAATATGCTCGACAGCTGGGAGATCCCCACTGTGAAAAAGGACAACGGTGCACAGATCCTGCCGGATGTTGCAAAATCTCTTGAAAAGTACATGGCACAGCACAATATTGAATCCAAAAATGTGATCGGTGTGGGCGTTGGTGTTCCCGGCCCGGTCAACAGCCATGGCGTTGTGAATATGTGCGTCAATCTGGGCTGGGGCAAAAAAGAGATCGCCAAAGAGCTGGAAGCGCTGACAGGATTCCCTGTAAAAGCCGGTAACGATGCCAATGTGGCAGCGCTGGGCGAATACTGGAAGGGCAGCGGTGCTGATTTTGACAGCATGGTCATGGCAACGCTGGGTACCGGTGTCGGCGGCGGTATCGTGGTAGAGGGAAAGCTCCTGCACGGTGCCCACGGCGCAGGCGGCGAGGTGGGACACATGGTGCTCAATCGCCACGAGACCGAGCGCTGCGGATGCGGCAATCGGGGCTGTGTGGAGCAGTATTGCTCTGCCACCGGTCTGGTTCGGTTGGCAACCAGACGGCTGGATCGGGATGATGCGGCTTCTGCCCTGCGTGGCATGGAGGCGTTGGAGGCCAAGGATGTGTTTACCGCCGCAAATCAAGGTGATGTGGTGGCCAAAGAGATCCTGGAGCAGTATTACGACTATCTGGGCGAGTTTTTGGCAGATCTGTGTGCCATCATTGACCCGGAGGTGGTGGTACTGGGCGGCGGTGTGTGCAAGGCAGGCGATGTACTGCTGGAAGGTGTCCGCCGTGGCTACGAGAAGTTCTGCTTCTCCGGCGTTCGGAATGTGAAGTTCACTGTGGCAAAGCTGGGCAACACAGCCGGTTCTTATGGCGCATTCAAGCTGGTGCTGGATGCATTTGGATAAGAAAAACAGCCGAAGGGGATACCCCTTCGGCTGTTTGTATGCGACCTGATCGAGAAAAGAGAATTAGGAATTTCGCAATCGTTCCAGAGTGGAACGGATCACCGGCAGTGCTTCTTCGGGCTCATCAATGTTCAGTGTGGCCTGTTCCATGGGACACAGGCCGGTGTTCGTGCGGTTACGGATATTTTCTACCAGGGTGTCCCAGTATACTTCCACGCCGCCCCGGCGCAGTACTTTTACGGCGGCTACACTCATCACATTGCCGTGGACCCGGCGGACACCCAACATGCAGTACAGATGGGCAGCAGCTTTCCCAACGACTTTGTCGGCAGCGGAGCAGGCCCAGGTGTCTTCGCCGCTGTCCAGCCAGTCCAGCAGGGGCGTGACTCCTCGGGTGGTGGTTTTATATACGACATCATCCCGGCACAGCACACAGGTACTGTCGGTTTGAGCGAGAATTTCTTTGGCTTTTTGCAAATCTTCCGGCATAGAAAATCCTCCTTTTTTCTTGCTATTATAATCAAAGGACTTTCCGCTGTCAATCGCATAAAACACAGAGGATGGGGCATGATGAAAAAGGGGGGAGAAAAATGAAGCGGGAAGAAGAGGGAAAAAAGGCACCCAACTGGGAAATGAAAGATCCAAAGCCTCCGGTCATTCAGTCGGGGCATTTGGAGAATAAGCGAAAGTAAGACATTTGCCTATCTTCTTACAAAGAAGGTGGGCAAATGTTATTCTTTTTTCAATCCCCGTTCAATCATTTTTTGCTATGATAGATGCAATCTATCTGAAAGAAGGTTTCTTATGAAAAAAATCATTCCGATTTTCCTGTGCTGTACGATGTTGTGGGGCTGCGCCAACACCATTCCGGCACAAACAACGGTAGACACGGCCTCCTCTTCGGTGGCAGGCGATGTGGTCTATCCGGGGCTGGTCAGCACCAACAGTGTGCAGGTCCCCTTTACTTCCCGGTTTGAAAGTGAAACGCTTATCGGGCTGTCCGACGAAGGGATCACTGTCAATGATGGCGGCGAAACGGAAACAGTCTATGCATCCCACGATATTATTTACTATGAACAGAAGACGGCGTACGAAAGCGGTCTGCCCTATGGCGCAGGCAGCGAGAAGGATATGCATACTGCCGAGGAGGCGGCTGCTCACACGGTTGTAAATATTACCGCTCCCGGCACATATCGGATCACCGGAAAGCTGTCTGCCGGACAGATCCGTATCGATTTGGGGAAGGATGCCGACGAAGATGAAAATGCAGTGGTGGAGCTGATTTTGGATGATGTGGACATCACCTGCACCGTTGGACCTGCAATTCTATTCAAAAATGTGTATGAGTGTGACGGCAATTGGTCGGAAGAGACGGCCACAGCAGAAGTAGATACAGCCAAGGCCGGTGCGGTGTTGGTGCTGGAGGGAGAAAATACGGTCTCCGGCTCCTATGTTGCCAAAATTTACAAGGACAAAGAGGGCGAAAAGAAACTTTATAAACAGGACGGTGCCATCTATTCCTATATGTCCATGAATGTTTACGGCCCCGGCACACTAAACCTGTTTGCGGAAAATGAGGGCTTGGACACAGAGCTGCATCTGACCATCAACGGTGGCAATATCAATATCAGTGCTGATAACGATGGAATCAATACCAACGAGGACAATGTGTCGGTGGTGACCATCAACGGCGGCAATTTACACATTTTGGCCGGGTTGGGGGAGGAAGGAGACGGAATTGACTCCAACGGCTTTATCACCATCAATGGAGGTATCGTCATTACGGCGGCAAATCCGGTTTCCGATTCCGGCCTGGATTCTGACAGAGGCAGCTTTATCCATGGCGGCACGGTGCTGGCGCTGGGTTCTTCGATGGACGGAGCCGAGAGTGAGTCTACCCAGACCACTATGAATGTGCAATTCTCACAGACCCCCACAGGTGCCATTGTTTTGACCTATCCCAACGGCACCGTGGTCTTCGCCTATGACCCCGGTGCGGACAGCTTGCTGGCAGGGACTGCCCGCCGCTATACCGGAATGACCCTGTCCAGCCCCAATCTTTACCAGGGGCAGACCTATCAATTGTACACCGGTGGCGATGTGACCGGTGACCAGACAGGCGGCGTATACGATCCCACGACGGTGACCGGCTATACCGGCGGCACGCAAATGGCTTATACCGGACAGGGAGACATAGGCTTCCCCGGCGGCATGGGTGGAGCCATGGGCAGACCTGATGGGATGGGCGGCAACGGACAAAGACCGGAATTGCCCGATGGTCAAATGCCCTCTATGCCTGATGGTGAAATGCCTTCCATGCCGGAAGGCGAGATGCCCACCTGGCCCGAAGGGCAGGAGCATTCTGCACCCGATGGCGAAATACCCTCTATGCCGGAGGGAGAGCGGCCTGAAAAGCCGGAGGGCGGCAGAGAGCCAGGCGGAATGCAGCAAAGCGGCGAAGCGAGCACCGATTTTACACTGACGGATACAGTCACCAATTTCTCCGGCGTGACAAAAGCATAAAAATAAGGGGCTGTAAAAAAAGTCCCAAGTAAAACAGCAGGCTGTGCCGCAAGGTACAG
>CAYROJ010000033.1:0-13232 GCA_964425865.1 uncultured Oscillospiraceae bacterium
TAATTCAAAAAGCCTTGCGGCACAACGACTTTTCACATTTTGCTCAAGGCTATCGGGAATAATGGAAAAGAGGTGACGGAACATGAAGTTTTGGAAAAATACCATCCTGTTTTATCTGGGCGGCATGGCCTATTGCGGTCTGGAGCTATTGTGGCGAGGCCGAACCCACGGCAGTATGTTTCTTTTAGGGGGCAGCTGTTTTCTTATGCTGGGAAAAATCGGAAACATCAACGCCCCCCTGCCCTTTCGGGCAATTCTGGGCGGCATCTGCATCACCGCAGGGGAACTGGCCGTAGGGCTGGTAGTCAACCAGCGCTTTCGGGTGTGGGACTATCGAAGCCTTCCGATGAACTTCCACGGCCAGATCTGTCTTTTGTACAGCCTGCTGTGGATCATGCTCAGCCCCATCGGATGGCAGATTCATCGCACGCTCTCCAAAAAGCTGCCCTAAAAATGAAGCCGCCCAATGGGCGGCTTCCGTTTATTCTTGATGCTCCTCGATCTGCAATTCAATATGCTCCACCGGTTCTTCCTCGGATTCCTGAAGAACTTTTTCAAAATCCTCCAAAATCAGCGGCTCCATGCCACTTTCTTTTTCCGGTTCCACAGGCTTTTGCTGGGCTGCAACAATATTGACCTGCATTTTTGCCGGATCATGCTTTTGGAAGGCCATATACAGCAACACACCCACAGCAGCCAAGCAGCTGACCGCCGCCAGCACCTGACTGACCCGGAAGCTGCCCCAATAGAGACTATCGACCCGCAAGCCTTCGATAAAGGTGCGACCCAGGCCATACCAGGCAGCATAGCCCAAGGCGACCTGCCCATCATACTGCCGCTTTTTCGACAGGAAGTGCAGCAGCGCAAAGCCTGCCACATTCCACAGGGATTCATACAGGAAGGTGGGATGGTAATACTCCCAGCTCTGGCTGATCCAGTTGAACAGGCCCATTTTTGCAAAGCAATCGGTGGCAGCACCGAAGGCTTCCCGATTGAAGAAATTGCCCCAGCGGCCCATGGCCTGACCGATCAAAAAGCCCAATGCCACCAGATCCAAAACAGCTCCGGCTTTGATCTTTTTCACCTTCGCAAACACCAAAATGCCAATAACTGCACCGATAACACCGCCGTAGATGGCAAGGCCGCCCTTCCAAATGTACAAAACGGAGATCAGGTCATTTTTATAAGTGTCCCAATCGAAAATACAGTAGTACAGACGGGCACAGACGATGGCAAAGGGCACAATGCACAGCACCCCATCGGTCAGATCGTCACTGGTGAAGCCAAACTGCTTGCAGCGCTTACAACCGTAGATCACTGCAAGCAGCAGGCCGCAAGCAATGATGATCCCATAAAAATGGATGCTCAAGCTGCCCAGGGTAATGGCTCGGGGGGGATTCATCTCGATACCAAACAAAGAGATGGTTGAATAATCACTGGGATTCATAGTTTTCCTCCTTCATTAGGGTAAATGACCGCCAGGCTACACGCCGAAGGCTTGACGACCTGGGCGATAAACCCTTGTATTTCTTCCGAAGTGATGCTGTCGTACATCTCCGGAAAACGGAAATAGTCAAATTCCGACATTTCATAAGCACAGATGCGGAAACAGGTACTGTCAAAGCTATCCAGATCCCGAATGCGGCGACCCATGGCACTGCGCTTCATGCGCCGGAAGCTCTCTTCCGGGATCCCCTCTTTTGCCAGCACTTCTGCCTGCTGAAAAATCGCTTGCTGTACCGCCTGAGGATCGTCGCTGTCGCCGCTGCAGGAAAGCATGGCACAGCCATCCACCGTATCAAAGCCACCACCGAAGGATGTGTCGATGAGCCCCTGCTCATAAAGGCGCATATACAGCTCCGACGATTCACCAAACAGTGCTTCCGCTGCCAGATCGCCTACCATTTCCCGGCGAATGGCTGCCTCCCCCTTTTCCGGGCAGGTAGCCTTGATGGCCATAGAAAAAAGCGGCATGGCTACCTCCATATTTTGCTGGGTATAGGGTCGGAAGCAAACCATTTCTTCCTGGGGAAGGGGTGCTTTTTCTCCACGAGGCGGCTTTTGATCTCCCAGCACACGGCGGGCAATGGCGCAAACCGCCTCCTCATCCACATCGCCCACCACACACAGCATCATATTTTCCGGCGTATAGAATGCTCGATGACAAATTTCCAAAAGCTCCGGGGTGATGGCTGCGATAGAGTCCATCGTACCCAAAATAGGTACACGAATGGGATGCTCTTGATAGAGGATCTCCATCAGATTTTCAAAGCAACAGCCCCCGGGCTCATCGGCGCTCATGCCGATCTCCTGAGCAATGATACCCTGTTCCCTGGCCACACTTTCAGCAGTAAAATAAGGGGTAGACACAAATTCCAGCAAAAGATGCAGCCCCTGTTCGAAATTTTCCGTGCAGGAAATGTGGTAAGCTGTCATATCGTAGCTGGTAAAGGCATTCACATTGACCCCAAGCTCTGCAAATTCCGCTGTCACATCCCGGCCGGGCAGTTCAAACATTTTGTGCTCCAGATAATGGGCAATACCGGCCGGAACCTCATATTCCCGGCCTTCAAAGGTGAATTTTGTATGGATCGAGCCAAAATCCACCGCAAAATAGCAAAGCTTTTTTGTAAAGCCCGGCTTTCGGTTGACAAAAACCTTCAGCCCATTGGGCAGGACTCGGGTAAAAAGGGTCTCGTCCAAGGCAGGATAGTATCTTTTATTCATGGTCGCCCCCCTTTAAGAAAAAACTGGAATGGAAGGTGACCGTTTTTGCTGCCGCCACCACATCTTCTACCGTCACAGCCCGAATTTCCTCGGCATAACGCTCAGGGCTTCGGTTCAGCCCGGATATGGCAGCAGTGGAAAAGAAGCTCTCCATTGCGCCGGGGCTGTCATAGATGGTACGCAGGCCGGAAAGCACCGCTTCTTTGGCAGCAGCCAGCTCCTGATGGGAGATCTCTCCCTGGCGGCACGCAGCAAGCTGCTGCAAAATCGCCTGTTTGGTTTCCTCAAATCGGCAGGTATCAATGCCGGCGGACACCGTCATGATCCCCTTGGAGCCGTAGTAGCCGGAGCCAATGGCATAGCACAGCGACTTTTTCTCCCGCACATTCATAAACAGCTTCGAGCTCTGACCGGAGCCAAAAACGCTGTTCATCAGCTGCATAGCCGCAAATCGGGGATCGGCATAAGTAATGGGAGTGACAAAGCCCATGGCCAGCTTTCCCTGCTGGATGTCCATTTTTTCACTTCTGTGGCTGCTCTTACCGGGCACAAAGCCGGACTGGGGCGGCAAGGATACCACATGGCGATGGAGGCCGCCGAATACCGGGTGCAGCAAGGCTGCCACCTGTTCTGCAGGCGCTGCGCCCACATAGAAAATCTCCACCGGGCTTTCCCGCAATATTTTTTGATAGTGGTCATAGGCGGACTGGGCGGTAATACGCCGCACATCAGAGATCTCCCCCAGCCGGGGAACGGCGAAGGAGCTGCCCTTGCACATGATCTTCAAAAGCTTCGACGAGGCATAGGCCTGTTTATCGTTTCGCTGCGCCTCCAGCGCAGAAATCAGGTTGCGCTTTTCGCTGCGGACAAATTCCTGACAGAAGCTGCCGCCCTCCTTGACGGGGGTCATCAAAAGCTGCCCCAAAAATTCCACCATGGGCTCCAGCACCCGATCGCCGGGCAGCGCAAATCGGTCTTCCATAAAACGGCAGCCCAGACCCATGGTCTGATAATCTCCCATCCGGCGCACCTGTGCACCTACGGCAGCACCATACAGATCGTCCAGCCGGGCGGTGATCTGCCGCAGATCCGGGGCGGCTTCGCAGCCCCGGAGCCACAGCTCCGGGATCAGCGCATTGACAGCCGCTTCCTCCCGGCACATAGGCCGCAGGAACTGGACGCTGAGCACGCCCTGTTTAAATCGGCTGCTGCGGATACAGCGCAGGGTAATGCCGGGAAAAAGTTCTAGGGTTTGATACATGGATTTCTCCTTCAAACTGGTCATATCTTTTTGTATTATACAACAATTCCTCAAAAATAGCAATGTGTAAATTTTCTTCTAAAAAACACAATAAAACGCTGTTTTAGGCAGCGCACGGTGCCAAGTGCCGGATAAATTATAGCAACTATTTCAAATTTCGTCCGTTGCGCAACGCTGTCGTTGACACAGTGTCCGTTATTTGGTATATTATTATCACTAAAAAGCAATAAAGGTTGTGATACCGGGTACGGTCTTATATCAACAGAATAAACAGTCAACGCCCAAACACTCGAAAGGAGCAACCACAATGTTAAAGAAACTCATTTTATTTACCCTAGTTTTCGCACTGCTTGCCCCTATTTCCCCTGTTCTAGCCGCTGAAAATTACGCAATTACACAGTCTGCAGAAGATATTCTCAATGAATATCTTCAAAAAATTATCAAGCAAAAAATGAACACAGCGTTTGGTTCTGTTGCCACATATTCAGACAGTTTCGATAATAATACATCGGCGCAGGAAACAATCAAGCAGCTTACATCTGCAGGATATGAAGCTTATCATGTAACCCCATCCAACTACCAATCAATCGAAGCAGCACTCCATACCGATCTTTCTTCCCTTGGTTTAAACGAAGACGACTCCTATATTCTCACCTTCAATAATATTGATTCCTATATCATTGATCCGGGCGGCATCGGAAATTCTGGTGATCAATCCTTTGTCGAGGGGGGCGGTTCTGGCAGTACGCCCAACTCTTCTTTTTCATATGTTTATAACGGAGAACAATATACTATGCGACAAATCACCGTTTCTTACGACAGTTCTCCAGATATGTGTGATTTTTCAAATTACACTATAAGTGATATTTCCAGATTAGCAGGCCGAACAGATGACATCATCTCTTATCTGGCATGCGCTGCGATCGATGAAATAACAAGCGAAGTTGGTCCAATCGCCTCCATAGGTTCACTTTTATTAGATTTATTGACAGACGATTCCCACACCCATTCCACTGAGTATGCTTTAAGCCTTTTTAGCTCGACACTATGGACTTGGGATTGTATTCAGGTTTTTTCTGACGGCACCTGGTGTACCGTACAAAAATCATTATCCGCCTACTCTTCCGCCTACTGTTCCGGGTATATCTACGATGAGGACCGTGGAAAGATTCAATACACTTCCGATGAAGTAGTAAAGCATTTCTACTCGCCCAAGTATACGCAATTATCTCTGCGGTGCTTTGATGCCGCATATGCATTCGAGCACGGTACAATTCTATTTGACCGCACCGGCGACATTGGTTTCTATTTTTATAACAAAGACAACATTTCAATAAAAGCAGATGGTTCCGCCTTGTTTTATCATTTCGATCCGTGAAATATAGGAGGCTGTATTCCATGAAAAGAATTATTATATTGTTTGGCGCGCTGGCATCATTATTTATTTGTATCCTCTTCTCCGCCTACTCAGCTTCCCAGAAAGACACCTTGTTGGAAATTAACATTTCCAACAGCGGTACCCGTTTTGACAACCGCAAGCTACCCATAGATAATTGCCATTTTGTTATCAAAGGTAACTATGTGCCTTCTGGTGACAAAAGCAATATTTCCACCGCCAACTTTTTCTTTACCCAGCTGGATATTCCCGGCCACCAGATCAGCACCAACGACGGAGACTATGCTGTATCTATCTTTTACGGCGAGGCGATGCCCTATGTTCACATTACAGGTTATGTCTACGATGCAGCCCTTATCGCCGAAACCATTTCCCCCATCATCAACATTTACAACGATATTCATAATCAATGGTGCCTAGTTCAAATCTCTCAGGACGATGTCAGCGAATACTTTTTTGCATCAAACACCGAAGGGATGGATATGACTGAAGTCATGACCATTATTAAATAATCCTCCATCTGGAAATTAAGATTTCTTAACTGCCCGTGACGAGTTTGTTATGGGCAGTTTTCATTTTTCTATCACGACCCTGTCACCAACTTTTGCTTGTAAAAATATATTCTTTTTGGTTGCCAGACTGCGTTTTTTGCGCTACAATATAGGATAGAAAAATATGCACAGTTGCAAGGAGGTAGCACATGGCCTGGCTTGAAATTTCCATTTCCACCCGCTGCGGCGCCATTGAAGATGCCGCTGCCACCCTGACCGCCGGCGGTTTTTCCGACCTCGTCATGGAAGATCAGCAGGAATTTGAAACTTTTCTGGAAGAAAACCGGGAATATTGGGACTATATTGACGAAAAATTACAGGAGAAATTGCAGGATCTTTCCTGCATCAAGCTCTATTTGGAGGATACGGACACTTCCGGCATGGACAAGCTCACCGCGCTGCTTGAAAAAATGCGGCAAAATGCCGACTACGGCCCACTGGAAATGACCGTTTCCCCTCTGCCGGAAACCGACTGGTCAGAAAGCTGGAAGGACAACTACCCCCCTCAGCCCATCGGCCAGCACTTGACGGTGCTGCCCTACTGGCTGGCCGAGAGCGACGACAGCGGCCGCATCCCCGTTATTCTGGACCCGGGTCTGACCTTTGGCACCGGAGCCCATGCTTCCACTCAGATGGTCATGGAAGCCATGGAAAACTGCGTAAAGCCCGGCTGGCACTGTCTGGATCTGGGCAGCGGCAGCGGCATTTTGTCCATTGCTGCCCTGCGTCTGGGCGCTGAAGCCGCCGTAGGCGTGGACATTGACCCCAAAGCCGAGGACATCGCCCGGGAAAATGCCGCCTATAACGGCTTTTCCTCCCCCGCATTCACAGCGCTGACCGGCAATGTGACCGGGGACAAAAAGATGATGGAGCGGCTTTCTCAAGCTCATTACGACCTGGTGCTCGTAAACATCGTGGCCGATGTGATCATCGGTCTTGCGCCGGTGCTGCCCCACTTTCTGGACGATGGCACCCGTCTCATCTGCTCCGGCATTTTGGACAGTCGGCTGAACGATGTACTCTCCGCTCTGGAAAAAGCCGGCATCACCGTCACCGCCGTTCACGCCAAGGAAGACTGGCGCTGCGTGGAAGGAAAAAGGAGTACATAATGAATATTTCCTACCGCACACGGCAAACCCTGCGCCGCACCCTCCGTGTCACTGCCACCGTCATCGCCATTTTGCTGGTGGTAGGAGGTTGTACACTGCTGTGGCTGCAACGGTTTGTTGTCTATACCGACGATGGCGTGGTTTTAAACTTTGACCGTCAGGATTCCGGTCAGGCGCAGCTGCCCCAGCCCTCCCAAAGCCTGCCAACCATCAACATTCGATATGAGGACACCCCTTTTCAGGAGGGGTTGCAGCAACTGTCCGGCTATTATATCCCGGAAAAAGACCTGATGGATGACCCGGATGCGGTTCTGGCCAAGCTGCAGCAGCTTCCTGCCGGTACTCCGGTTTTGCTGGACATCAAGGGTTACCGTGGCTATTTCTTCTACTCCACCCAGGTAGGTGCCCACACCTCCGGCCTGTACAACATCAGCAGAATGGATGAGCTGATCCGCTGGCTGGGTCAAAGCGACCTGTATGTCATTGCCAGAATGCCTGCCCTGCGGGATTTCATCGTTGTTTGGGAGAACAGTGCCTGTTCTCTAAAAACCACCTCCGGCTACGCCTACGCCGATCAGGGCGATTACGGCACGGGCTACTGGCTGGATCCCACCAACTCCACTGTCCAGAATTATTTGATCGATGTGCTCAACGAGCTGAAAAGCCTCGGCTTTGATGAGGTGGTGCTGCAAAACTTCTGTTTCCCGGACACCGATAATCTGGCCTTCACCGGGGATAAGACCCAGGTACTGAATCAGCTGGCGCAAAAGCTGATGACTTCCTGCGCCAACGAACAGTTCACCATTTCCTTCGCCACTGACGATCCCAGCTTTCTGCTACCCGAGGGCCGCTGCCGCCTGTTCCTGGAAAACATCTTGGCCGAAAACGCCCAAACCGCATGGAACACCGCACAAGTGGAAGACAAGCGGCTGAACCTCGTCTTTATCGCCCCCAACGGCGACACCCGATACGACATTGAAAATGGCATTTTACGCCCTCTGCAATCATAAAGAAAAGGATCGACCATGTACCTACTGTTACTTTCTCTGATCTATCTGGCTTTTATCAGTCTTGGGCTGCCAGATTCCCTGCTGGGCTCTGCCTGGCCCACCATTTATCCGGCCATGGCCGTGGACATCAGCTCCATGGGGCTTGTGACTATGATCATCTCCGGCGCAACCATTTTGTCCAGCCTTTTGTCTGAACGAATGGTCAACCGCTTCGGCACACGAGCGGTCGTGATCGTCAGCGTTTTGCTGACAGCCTTGGCGCTGTTCGGCTTCTCTACCGTCAGTGCTTTTTGGATGTTCCTGCTGTGGGCCATTCCCTACGGTCTGGGTGCCGGTGCCATTGATGCAGCACTGAACAACTATGTGGCCCTTCACTATACCAGCCGCCACATGAGCTGGCTCCACTGCTTCTGGGGAGTCGGCACCATCATCAGCCCCTCCATCATGTCCTATGCCCTGTCCACCGGCTCCTGGGCGCTGGGCTATCGGATCGTAGCAGTTTTGCAGCTGACGATCGGACTGATACTGCTTCTGACCCTGCCCGTGTGGAAGATCCACCGGGAAACCGCCACAGAAGAAAAGCGGTCAGAACCTCTGGGCATTCGGGGCGCACTGAAGATCCCCGGCGTAGGCTCCATGCTTCTGGGCTTTTTCTGCTACTGCGCCGCCGAAAGCACGGTCATGCAGTGGGCCAGCTCCTATCTGGTGCAGGTGCGCCACATTTCTGCGGAAACTGCGGCTGCGCTGGGCGGACTGTTCTATCTGGGCATGACGGCAGGCCGATTTGTTGCCGGATTTATCACCAGCCGTCTGGGCGACCGAAAAATGATCCGTCTGGGTACTTTTGTTGCCCTGCTGGGCGTATTGCTTCTGGTGCTGCCCATAGACCGGGACAGTCTGCGCTTTGCAGGATTCATCATCATCGGTCTGGGCTGTGCCCCCATTTATCCCTCCATCATCCATGCGACCCCGGAAAGCTTCGGCCAGAAAAACTCTCAGGCCATCATCGGCATCCAAATGGCTTCGGCCTATGTAGGCTCCACCTTTATGCCGCCCCTGTTTGGGCTGATCGCCCAGTACATCTCCATGAAACTGCTGGCACTCTACCTTGCCCTTTTCTTCCTCGCCATGTCTGCGCTGCTGCGCCACTCCCACCGATTGACCAAAAACAGATAATACGCAAAAACGCCTGCACGGAACCGTGCAGGCGTTTGCTTATTCGCTTATTCTACGGTGACAACGCCGCCATCTTCAATGGTGACGACCATACCGTCTTTCACATAGGCCAAGAAATCCTCACCCAAGCTGTCCACCACCGGCATTTTTACATCCGGGCACCAGACAGATGCCAGAATAGAGCCTGCCGCCGCCAGAGAATCAATGGGCTTGCTGAAGAGCATACAGGCCGGCTGCCGTCCCATGGCACAGGCGCAGTAGAGCACCAAGCCACCGGTGGTAGAACCGATGGTCATGGGCAGGCACAGCGCCTTCCCGGCCATTTCCTTTTTGTACAGATCCGGGTTATTCTGGTCGCCGCAGGTGGCCTTCTTATCGCCGAACTGCAAAGCGCCCTGGAAAGAGGCCAGGGTATTCACGCCCTCGTGGGACACCAAAGCGGTGGCCTTTACCGTGCCGGGGGCAATGACTCTGCCTTGAAATTTCTTCATATCAGCGGCCTCCTTTCGTGATCTTTGCCAAGATCTCATCTTCCGTGTAGTAGCGAGCCGTGGTGTAGGTACGCAGCTTGTTGGAAGAAGTGATGACAGGCATCGACTTGCACAGAGGGTTGTTCATGTACATCAAGGGGCAAATGTAGCTCAAAATCACACCGGTAGCCTCCAGCCGAGAGGCGTAGGGTGTCTTTTTAAACTCCCTCAGCACAGCAGGAGCGGTGGTGAACACCGTAGGGATCAGCACCTTTTTGTTGCCGCTTTCCTGAAGCCCCTGCTCCACCCGTTCTGTCCAGCAGATCAGCTGCTGCATACTCATGTGGGGGCAGCCCACAAAGCACAGCTTGGGCTTGGCATCCGCCTTTTTCCACATGACCGGATAGTTCTTCTGCACCCGTTCCAGCTCGGCATCGTCGATGATGTATTCCCTGGCATCGGAGACCAGCAGGCTCTCCCCCAGCTCCTTGGCTTCCGGGGTCAGATCGGCGATGTGATACAGACCCACAGCGCCGTTGGAGGCGGTGGCAGCGCCGAAATCCTTCAGGTAGGCGCAGACATCGTCAGTCAGCTCCGTGCCCAGCCATGCTTCCATGCCCTCGATATAGGGCACATCCTCCATGACCTTCATGCCGATAGCAGAGCCCAGAAGCTGGGCTTCCGGTTTTTTTGTGCAGCGCACCTTGATGCGCCATGTGGCTTTTCTACCCTCATCGGTCAGCAGGCCAAAATTGGGGACAAATCCGGCGATGGAGCCCATAATGTCCATAATGCCGGAATTGCGGTTGCACCGAGCACCTAAGACTGAGTTGGCATAGACCACCGCTGAGGACTCCGCCCAGCTGAGAATATCTCCCTTCTGGGGCTTATTGCCCACCTGATCCAGATAGCAGGCACAGGTGAAGGCATCCTCATTCATCAGACCCAGCTGCTCCAATTGCTTTTCGTAGCTTTCCTGAGTGGCATACATAATTTTGTTGAATACCAGTTTTTGCAGGGCATTGGCCGGGACATTTTTGTCCACCGGCCGGGGATCCACGGAGAATTCCTGAGAGGAAATCGCCCCGGCATCAATTAGCTGCTGCATCAGTTCAAACACCGGCTTCATCATTTTCAAGCCGAAAGAAGTGACCAGATGATTGTATTTCGAGGTGACAGGCACCATTTTATCGGCATTGAAGGCATCGCCGTACATGACCAAAGTGCGCATGACCTTGGCTTTGGTTTCTCCCTGGCTGCCGTTTAAAATGGCCTGCTGTTCGTCTGTTAAGTACATAAAATGCCTCCTTACAGCTTCATGCACACATCCCACGCCTGCCAGATGACACTTCTCAGGTTCCCCACCTTGCTGGCATCGCCGATGATGTGGATATGCTTTCCGGCCTGGGCAATGGGTGCAGGCCGATAACCGGTGCACAAAATCACAGAGTCAGAAGCGATCTTAAACTGCTTGCCTTCTTTATCTGTCACCGTTACGCCGTCGGCGGCGATTTCATTGGTTCGGGTTTCCAGATGGACAGGCACATTGTTCGCCTTGAAGAAGTCACGCAGGAAGGAAGTATTGGCCAGGCAAATGCCAGGCGTGCAGATCAGATCATCCAGCATCTCCACGATGGTGGGCTTTTTGCCCTGCAAGTACAGCTCGTAGGCAATTTCGCATCCGGTCAGGCCGCCGCCGATGATGGTGACATTCTCCCCCACTTCACGGTTGCCCAGCAGGAAATCAATGGCCTGAATGCCATTGTCGATGCCGGGAACAGGAATGCGGTTGGCACGGGAGCCGGTGGCCACGATGATCTCATCGGCAACCAGCTCTTCCACAGACTTGATCTCGCTGTTCAGCCGCACCTCAATGGGGTACTTGGTCAGCTCCCGGCGATACCAGGTGATGAGGTCACGGTCTTTCTCCTTAAAAGAGGGGGCTGCGGCCGCAATGAACACGCCGCCCAGGCGATCACTCTTTTCGTACAGCGTCACCTTATGTCCACGCTTGGCGCAGACCAGTGCCGCTTCCATACCGCCGATGCCGCCGCCGATAATGGCGATATTTTTCACCTTTTTCGCCTTTTCGATATAGTGCTTCTTCGACTGCATGGTTTCGGCATTCAGGGCGCAGCGGGCAAGGCCCATGGTATCCTTCAGATCCTGGGTGTTATAGTGACCCTTGGAGGAGGAGAAATTGAAGCAGCCGCTGTGGCAGCAGATGCAGGGCTTGATGTCCTCGATCCGATCCTCGATGATCTTGGTGATCCACTGGGGATCGACCAGGAACTGCCGGGCAACACCCATGGCATCGATCTTTCCATCGGCGATGGCCTGTGCGCCCACTTCCGGCTCCATGCGTCCGGCGCAGACCACCGGAATATCCACAAACTTTTTAATGTGGGACACATCTTCCAGATTGCAGTTCTGGGGCATATACATGGGCGGATGAGCCCAGTACCAGGAGTCATAAGTACCATTGTCGGCGTTGAGCATATCATAGCCTGCATCCTGCAAATACTTGGCAGCCTTTTCAGACTCTTCCATGGCTCTGCCCATTTCCGGGGCGGTGTCGCCGGGCACAAGGCCCTCGGCAAAGCCTTTGAGCTTGGACTCCACACTGTATCGCAGGGACACGGGGAAATCCGCACCGCAGCGGTCTTTGATGGCCTTCACCACTTCCACGGCAAAACGGTAGCGGTTTTCAAAGCTGCCACCGTACTCGTCGGTACGCTTGTTGAAAAACTCGATGGCGAACTGGTCAAGCAGATACCCTTCATGGACTGCATGGACTTCCACACCGTCTACGCCTGCATCCTTACACAGCTTTGCTGTCTTTGCAAAGGCCTCGATGATCTCGTGGATCTGCGCCACGGTCATTTCCGGGCAGATAATGTCTGGTGCCCAACGGGCAGGCTGGGCGGAGGGAGATGCCAGCTCATGGTCGGTGTCGATGATGGGTTTCATCAGGCCATGGACAAATTTTTTCTTATGCAGATCACCGACCATATCGGTGATGGCCCAGCTGCGACCCATACCGGCGGTCAACTGGATAAATAGCTTCGCACCGGTCTTATGGATCTCATCCATAAATTCTTTCAGATCCTCAAACATCTTGGGGTTCTGCCACAGCCACTTTCCCCAGAAGGTATCCCGCAGGGGGGCAATGCCGGGGATGATCAGGCCAACATTGTTCCGGGCACGCTCCAAAAACAGCTTGGCAGCCTCCTTGTCAAACTTGCAGCCCGACAGTTCAAACCAGCCGAACAGGGATGTGCCGCCCATGGGGCACATGACGATACGGTTTTTGATCTCCACATTTCCCACACGCCATGGGGTGAAGAGCGCCTGGTATTTTGTATCCATTCCGATGCACTCCTTTGTGTAAAATGTCAAAATTTTCGAAGATTTTTGTCTTCATTTGGTATTATAATACCAAATGACATTCCTGTCAACCGATCCCTTTTTAAAAATCTGTTCATTTGTCAATGATGTGAGACCACAAAAAAGCAGAAAGAGTTCTGATTTA
>CAYROJ010000034.1:0-13020 GCA_964425865.1 uncultured Oscillospiraceae bacterium
ACGGTGGACATATTGATGACCATGGCGTTGATGCCCAGTTCTGCCAGAGCTTCGCCGGCCTTTACTGCCTCGTAAACCAGCAGGCCGTTTGCGATGATGGCCACATCCGTGCCGTCACGCATCACTTCGCCCTTGCCGATTTTAAATTCAAATCCTTCCTCGTGGAATACAGGCACAGCCAGACGGCCGAAACGCAGGTACACCGGGCCTTCGTGCTCATAGGCAGCTTTCACCGCTGCGGCGGCTTCTACGCCGTCAGCAGGGCAGATCACTACCATGCCGGGGATGGAGCGCATGAGGGCGAAATCTTCGCAGCACTGGTGGCTGGCACCATCTTCACCTACGGAGATACCGCCGTGAGTAGCGCCGATCTTCACATTCAGGCCGGGATAGCCGATGGAGTTTCGGATCTGCTCAAAGGCACGGCCAGCGGCGAACATGGCAAAGCTGGAAGCGAAGGGTACCAGGCCGGTGGCAGCCATACCGGCGGCCGCACACATCATATCGCCTTCGGCAATGCCACAGTTGAAATGACGATCGGGAAAGGCTTTTTTGAACATACCGGTTTTGGTGGAGCCTGCCAGGTCGGCATCGAGAACTACCACATTCTCGTGCTCCTGACCCAGTGCGACCAAACCGTTGCCGTAGCCGTCACGGGTGGCCATTTTCTTGACTTCTGCCATATTACTTTCCCTCCAGTTCTGCCAAAGCGGCGTTCAGTTCGGACATAGCCTGCTCAAATTCGGCATCGTTGGGGGCTTTGCCGTGCCAGCCGGCGTTGTTTTCCATGTAGGAAACGCCCTTGCCCTTGACACTCTTCATAACGATGGCAGTGGGCTGACCCTTCACCGTCTTGGCCACATTCAAGGCGTTCTCGATCTGGTCAAAATCATGGGCATCGATGGCTTCTACATGGAAACCGAATGCCTGCAATTTTTCTACGATGGGGTAGGGGCTCATGACATCGGTGATCTTGCCGTCGATCTGCAGACCGTTGTTGTCAACGATCACGCACAGGTTATCCAGGTGATAGTGGGCAGAGAGCATACAGGCTTCCCAAACCTGGCCTTCCTGGATCTCACCATCGCCCAGCAGCGTGTAAACACGGTAATCCTTTTTCTGGTGCTTGGCAGACAGTGCCATACCGGCGGCCACGGAAATGCCCTGACCCAGGGAGCCGGTGGACATATCCACGCCGGGAACACTGTTCATATTGGGGTGACCCTGTAAATAAGAACCGGTGTGACGCAGAGTCAAAAGATCTTCCACAGGGAAGAATCCACGGTGTGCCAAAGTGGCGTACAGGCCGGGGGCGGTATGTCCCTTGCTCAAAACAAAACGGTCACGACCGTCCCACTTGGGATTTTTGGGGTCAATATTCAGCTCTTTGAAGTACAGATAGGTAAACAGATCCGCAGCGGACAAGCTGCCGCCGGGGTGACCGGCTTTGGCACTGTGGACACCTTCCAGAATGCCCATGCGCACCTTGCAGGCGATAACCTGCAATTCTTTTTTCTCTAACAGATTCATATTGCCTCCTGTTTTTTGTGATTACAGCAGAGCAGCGGCGGCTTCGTCACAGATGACGGTCACATCCGGATGCAGCTGCAAAATGGATGCGGGAACCTGGGGGGTGATGGGTCCGAAGAAGGACTTCTTCAAAATTTCAGCCTTGTCAGCGCCGGTGACGACCATCAGCACCTTCCGGGCAGACATCACAGTGCCGATGCCCATGGTGTAGGCGGCGGTGGGCACTTCGTCAATGGATGCAAAGAACCGCTTGTTAGCCTGACGGGTGATCTCTTCCAGTTCCACTTCGTGGGTGGTCAGGGGGAAGTGGTCTGCAGGCTCGTTAAAGCCGATGTGGCCGTCGTGCCCCAGACCCAGCAGCTGCATGTCCACGCCACCCCAAACTTCGATCTGCTCTTCATAAGCACGGCACATGGCATCCACATCATTGGTCAGGCCATCGGGAACGATGGTGTTCTCGGGCTTGATGGAGATGTGGTTGAACAGGTTTTCCTGCATGAAATAGCGATAGCTCTGCTCGTGAGTACCGGGCAGACCCTTGTACTCGTCCAGGTTGGCAGAGCGGACACGGGAGAAGTTGATGCGGCCGGCCTTTTCACGGGCGATCAGCTCCCGGTACAGCGGAATGGGAGTAGAGCCGGTGGCCAGACCCAGCAGACAGGCAGGCTTTGCGGCGATCAGGGCCTCAAACTGGTCGGCGGCCAGCTTGCCGACTTCGGCAGGGTCTTTTGCTTTTAGAATACGAACATGCAACATAGAAAGTCCTCCTAAATTAGAACATTTATTAACCAGTGGAACGGATGGGGTCAATAGTATCCCAAGATAAAGATATTATATCAAAACAAGGGAAATTTGTCTACCGAAAAAAGCTGCGAAAAAAAGAAAATGGCTATTCCTTTTTTATGAAAAATGTGATATAATCCCAAAAAGTGTCGACTAATCATTTATAAATGAAAAATCTACCACATAAGGAGGAAATGAAGCGTGGCAGGAAATGAAATGAAGCGTACACCCAATGAAGCAGAAGATGTCGGATTAAGACGAATTCTGATGGCAGTGTTAAATAAAAGCTGGCTGGTAGCATTGGTAGCGGTGCTTTGCGCTGCGATCGTATTTGCGTACACCTTTTTCCTGGTGACGCCGATGTATCAGGCGGGAACCAAATTCTATGTCAATAACAAAGATTCCAGCAGTGGCAATTCTTCAAACAATATGTCTTCCAGTGACTTGACCGCATCAAGATACCTGGTCGACTCCTATATCGGTATTCTGGAGACCAGAGAGACGCTCAATGATGTCATTGATTATGCCGGCATCAAACTGGATTATAAAAAGCTGCTGAAGATGATCTCCGCTGAAGCCGTGGGCAATACAGAGATCTTCCAGGTAACAGTGGAATCCTCTAACCCCAAGCAGGCAGAGGAACTGGCGAATGCCATTGCCTTTATCCTGCCGCAGCGGATCTCTGCCATTATTGAGGGCACTTCCGTAAAAATCGTGGAAGCAGCAACCCTGCCGACCTCTCCCAGCTCTCCCAGCTATGTGAATA
This sequence comes from uncultured Oscillospiraceae bacterium, assembly GCA_964425865.1. Classification (GTDB taxonomy): domain Bacteria; phylum Bacillota; class Clostridia; order Oscillospirales; family Oscillospiraceae; genus Faecousia. Next base: position 3,080 of record CAYROJ010000034.1, read on the forward strand.
ATACGATCCTGGGCTTTATTTTGGGCGCTGTGTTGGCGGTGGCCTTTGTTGTTATCAAAGAGCTGACCGATACCACGATCCGCAAGGAAGAGGATATTTCTCAGGTTTGCCGTTACCCGGTGCTGGCATCCATTCCCGATATGAATGCATCCGGCAAGGGCGGCTACTATGCTTACAGCAAGGGAAAGGGAAAAGATGCCCCGAAGAATGCCAACAAGCAGCCAATCCTGATCGGTGACGGCATCAGCTTTGCAGCTTCTGAAGCATATAAATTGCTCCGTACCAAGCTGCAGTTCTCCTTTGCAGGCGACCGTAGCAGCCGTGTGATCGGCGTTTCCAGTGCACTCAGCGGCGAAGGCAAGAGCCTGTCCTCTGTCAACTTGGCATATACATTGTCGGAACTGGGTAAAAAAGTTATTTTGATCGACTGCGATATGCGTAGACCCACATTGGCTGAAAAACTGAACATCCAGAAGGCACCCGGCCTTTCCAGCTATCTGACCGGACAAAGCGATTTGTCCAGCTTGGTTCAGTGGTGTGGCAGTCAGGCAGGGGAGAAGAGCTTCCGTGTGATCACGGCAGGCCAAAATCCTCCCAATCCCAGCGAACTGCTCAGCTCTGAAAGAATGCGTGAGGGTCTGCGGATCCTTCGCCAGGAATATGATTATGTGATCCTGGATCTGCCCCCTGTGGGTGAGGTCAGCGATGCAATGACTGTCACCGGTGAGACTGACGGTATTCTGCTGGTGGTTCGTGAAAACTATTGTGACCGGCTGGTGCTGGCTGACACAGTTCGCCAGTTTGAGTGCATTGAAGCCAAGATTTTGGGCGTTGTCGTCAACTGTGCCAATGAAAATGTGGGCAAGTATGGCAAGAGCTATTATAAAAAGTATTATAATCGGTACTACACCCGCCCCTACGAACTGGCAAACCAGGGGAAACGCTCTCCCAATGAGGGCAAATAAAAATGGTCGTTGACATCCATAGTCATGTGCTGCCGGGGATCGATGACGGTAGCAAATCTCTGGCAGAGTCCATTGCATTATTGAAAATGGAAGCAGAGCAGGGGGTGACCCATGTGGTTGCAACGCCCCACTTCTATGCTCGCTATGATCGGCCGGAAACTTATTTCGCCCAGCGAAAAGAGGCATATCTGCGATTGACAGAGGAAATGGAAAAGCATGGCGGTCTGCCTCGGCTTAGTCTGGGCGCAGAGGTGCTGTATTTCAGCGGGATCAGCCAGTCCGATATTCTTGCTGAATTGACCATAGACGGCGGAAAATACATCCTGATAGAGATGGAACAGATGCCCTGGCAGGAATCGGTTTACCGGGAACTGGAAGATATTTACCGCAATCGTGGACTGGTGCCGATCATTGCTCATGTGGAACGGTATCTGCCCCGTTTCCGTGCCGGTAAACATCTGGGGCGGTTCCTGGAGCTTCCTGTTCTGATTCAGTGCAATGCCGGCTTCTTCCTTGAGAAGGGTTCCAGGCGTATGGCCTTGCGGATGCTGCGCAGGGGACAGATCCACCTGCTTGGCTCTGATTGCCACAGTGTCGCCCATCGCCCTCCGAAACTGGGCAGTGCGGTGGAGCTGATCCGAAAAGAGCTGGGACAGGAGCTATTGGACACCATTGAAGCCAATGAAAGAATGATATTTAGCAAAGAATAAAAGTATGAAAAAAGAGGATGCCCGATGGCATCCTCTTTTCACTTTTTAGCGCAGGCCCTGCTCGTAAGCCTCGATCATCTTCTTGACCATCTGGCCGCCGACGGAGCCGGCTTCACGGGAGGTCAGGTGGCCGTTGTAGCCCTGCTTCAGGTCAACGCCAACTTCGTTGGCAGCCTGCATCTTGAACTTGTCCATGGCCTCACGGGCTTCAGGAATGTTGATCTGATTGTTGTTCTTCATAATCATTCGCTCCTTTTCACTTTCGCTTGGCGCTTTCTTCGCCGCACACATAGCTTTGCCGAATTTGGAGAGAATATGATTGTTTCTTTTCGGAAATTGCCACAAAATGTGGAAAAAGCAATCTCTTAGGGAGTAGCTTTCGTTGTTTGGTATTTTCCATGGCTGCATAGATGCGCCACAGCAACCGCTAATGCACTCGGGATTTTCGGTATCATGACAGTCATGGCACCGTGAAGTCCGATGTCGATGTATCCGGACACAGGAATTCAGGGGGAGAGTAAACGACAATTGACTATATCGCATCTTGTTCGTTGCTGTAGCCTGTATTTCATCCTGTGTCAAAATGGTGAGGGATGTGTAAACACGCCTTAGTACAGGTACATCATTCGATTGTTGACTATCATCATAAAATGATTATGAATATTATTAGAAAGTTTTTAACAATATTGACTATTATCATAACTTTGAGTATAATATTATTAAATAGATTTAAAATGAGGTGAGTGCGTGGATTATATAACCGAACTTGCTGCCATTGCATCAGAACACGGTGGCATCATAGAAGCCAAAGTTGCCGCACAGCACGGCATATCAAAGGCTATGCTGTACAAGCTGTGCAAAGAAGAGAAAATCCACCGAATCGTAAAAGGTCAATACATTCTTCCCGACGATATGCAGGACGAGCTGCTGTCCATCAGCAAGCGTTCTGACAGAATTATTTTCTCCCATGAAACAGCATTGTTCCTACACAGAATTTCAGACAGAACGCCCTTTGAACATACCGTCACCGCCCCCTCCGGCTGTATTCCGTCTACGGCAATCAAGGCGGAGTGCAAGGTGTATTACATTAAGCCGGAGCTGTTCGAGTTGGGCAAAACGGTTTTGAAAACTCCTGCCGGAAACGAAGTCCCTGCCTACGATTTGGAACGGACGATCTGTGACTGCATCCGCAGCCGAAACAAGATGGGTACGGAAACATTTTTAGCGGCACTCAAAATGTACGCCGCAAGCCAGAAAAAGGATTTGAATAAGTTAAACATTTACGCAAAGCAAATGCGTGTGGCAAATGTTCTGCGCCGGTATTTGGAGGTACTTCTATGAGCCGTGCCATGAGCCTAAAAGCGAAAATTCGCAATATCGCCAAGCAGAAGAATATCCCGGCACAGGTGATTTTGCAGAACTATATGTTTGAGCGTCTGCTGGTGCGTCTGTCGGAGTCGGGATACAAGGAGAAATTCGTGCTGAAGGGCGGTATGCTGGTGGCGGCAATCGTTGGTTTGGATAATCGGGCAACGATGGATCTGGACACTACATTAAAAAATCTGCCCATGACACCCGACGCGATTCGCCGTGCATTGGAGCAGATTTGTGCCATTCCCTTTGACGATGGCGTGACATTTGAGATCGGAACGATCTCGCCAATTCGTGAGGACGATATTTACGGTGGCTACCGTGTCATGCTGAACGCAAGATTTGATACGCTGCTGACACCTTTGAGCATTGATATTTCCACGGGTGATGCCATCACGCCCCATGCGGTGCAGTACAATTTCTCCGAGACGTTCGACGATGAGAAGTCCTATGAGCTGTGGGCGTACAACATTGAAACCGTCATGGCGGAAAAGGTGGAAACAATTCTGCGGCGTGGCGTGTTCAACACCCGTCCCAGAGATTTTTACGATGCATACATTCTGGCAACCACGCAGAAATTCGATAAAGCCGTGTTTGCCGAGGCTCTTGCTGCCACCGCAAATCACCGTGGCACGGCAGAACAAATCGCAGATATTCCTACGATCCTGCACAACATTGAGGAAAGCACCGAACTGAAAACCATGTGGGATAAATACCGCAAGCAGTTCGCTTATGCCGAGAATATCCAGTATGAGCGCATTATTGAACTATTGAAAACGCTGGTGGAGTAAATCCCGGGCAGGCATAACAGAGCGTAATTTGTGGAAAAATTATTGTTTATCTTCTTTTTGGGGGAAGACGCGGATCAGATTGGCCAGAGCGGTGCAACCCAAACCGGCGGCCAGCGTCCATGTGCCGTAGTCACAGAAAAGTGTAAGACCCAGAAAAATAATGCCGGCCACCAACAAACCAATACGAGAAGTGAACCCTCACATGACTAAAGTCACGTGCTTCCAACGCACGGCGGTGCCGTGCATACTCGCGTTAGGCGGGTGGAGTGCCTTTCACAGTAAGGCACTGAACTCAGCGAACTGGACAGCTTACGCCGCCAGTGCCGCATTCAGGCTAAGTAATGTGGAGAAGGTGCAGGTGGTTCTCTTGGAGCATTGAGGAACTTCTGCCTCAATGTCCAACCTTGCCGTCTCCGACAAGGATTTACAAATCTTTCTTACGAAGTATCTTGCGCCTATGTTGTAAGACGCTGACAGATCGCAGTTGTAGATTTTTCCATTTTGGAATTTACAAATGCTGTAATTGCCGTCGATGCCTCGTTCAACAAGGCCGCTACCATCGTATGCGAATTTGGAGGTGCCACAAGCATTAACTCTGCTGATCCGCATGGTCAGCCGGTGGGCTTTCTGCGTTACCATGGACTGCACATACTGTGCTCGCCAATGGTGAAGCCGCTGCTTTTTTGCACCACGCTTCTTACCCTGGGTATCCAAGTGCTCAAAGACGATGGTATCTGCACTCCAGAGGATCGCTGTATCGATGATAAATTCGGCTGTTTTTACAGCAATGTGGTCATTGATACCTTTGGCTTTTGCCCATAACCGAGGAGTCTGTCTTGCGCCGTGCTGTTGTGCCTTCTTGATTCTGTTGATCGCATGAGTCAGAGAGTCTTGTTCTCTTGACAGGGATAAGAACTTCCTGTCAAGGATAGTGCCATCTGCTCTCATAACGCAACAGGTGCAGGCATTGTTGATGCCAAGGTCAACAGCAACAATGGTCTGGTCGGCCACCGGGGTATCATTGAGCATTACATCTTGCTTGAATGTGAAGTCCAGAAACCATTCCCTCCCTCGTTTCCGAAGGATAGGCGCACACTCTTTCCGAGATGCACACCGCTTGGTAATGTAATCCACATCCGTCTTTTTGAGTTTTACGGTCAGCCATTTCCATGTGTTTTGAGTAAACACCTTGATCTCTGCGCAATACTGCTCCGGACGCTTATAGCTATCATCCTTATACATGGCCGGGAAACAATATCCGGCCTGTGGGATGGATGGCTTTCGGTTATCCTTGCCACTTTTGTAATTGGCAAGGTTACTCATGTAAGAGGAAACTTTACCAATGGCGGTGTTAATAGCAGAACGGCGCAGATAGCTGGGGAACTTATAAAACTGGACATCGAAATTACATTTCGGCTCCGGATGGTTCTTGGTCATGTGGGTATGCAATTCCACATATCGCAACTGGTTATAGGAAGTACCTAATTCTTTTAGCACATCCCAATCCTGAAGGCAGAACCCAATAAAGAAGTCTACTGCGCCACGGTACAAAGTAACAGTATCGTTGAAGATGTTGTTATAATGCTTTATTTTTACCTTGTAGCAGGTAATATCAGTCATAGGGTTCACCTCTTCGTTATCGTTTGCTTGTTCGTATTTATGGTATCATACGCAACCATTTATAGCAAGTTTTTTTCGCATAACGCATGACCAAAGTCATAAGAGTGCGGCGAATGTTCATCAAAACCAGTTTCTTCAAAACGGCCATGTTATTTTCCCGTTCCGGAGTTTACAAGCCTGATCATTGCTTGAAACTGCGTTGAAAGCATTTGTCCCAGTTCTTCGTTCGTAAACTGGCAGACCTTGGTGGCGCACAGCGCACCCACACCAAAGGTGTAGATCCAAACATTTTCAAAGAGGAATTTCGCATCCTCCGGGGAAAGGCCGTAGTCTTTTTCAATCGCATCAATGCACATTCCGGCAGTGCTTCCCAATTCGCCGAAAACATCGTCAAAGCAGACGGCGTTGCGGTTTTCCTGCATAAACAAAAGCTGATACAGCTTCGGCTCCTGAACACCAAAGAGCACCATTTTCATGCCGACCTGCTTGAAAATAGGCATATCCGGCAGGTTCTCGGGGACGAAGTGTTCGAATTTTTCCATAGCAGCAATACGGACTTCGTCCTGAACCTCTTTCATGGTGTTGAAGATGGTGAAAATGGGACGGGCAGAGCTGCCCAGGGCGTTTCCCAGTGCCTGAGCGGTTAGCGCGGTGGCACCATTTTTGGAAACTACCCCCAAGGCGGCGGCAACGATCTGTTCTTTGGTGAATTTCGGCTTTGGCGGCATGAATGATCCTCCTTGATTTATGTTACTATTCTAAACTGCTTATTTTACATTGCATAATTCAATTATAATCCCGTTCTTTCTTTTGTCAAGAGTAAGAGCGGGATCTTGCGGTTAATTTATAAAAGAAAAGGCTTCCCGGTCAGGAAGCCTTAAAAACATGATATTTTCCCTTGCTGCAAATGTGGATAACGGACACGGCCACAGCTCCCAGTGTTTCCAGCAGCATATCCAGCATGGTGTCGTGCAGACCTATATCAATATAGCCGGGCAGTGCCTGGCCGTTGACCAAAACTTCCGTAATGCCGCTGATGGAGCCGGTAACACCGGTCTGGCTGCCCAGAAGATAGGAATGAAAGCCGGAAATAATCGTATCCTGCTGCATATCCATGCCGAAGAATGTGTCTGCTCCGAATTCGAAGAATTCCCACAGTACGGAAATGGCCATGGAGAAGCACAGGGCAAAAACAGCAGCCATCAGCACCTGGCTGTGTTCTTTTTCTGCAAATCGGCGGAACAGGAATAAGCCCACCAGTGCAAACATCACGCCTCCCAAGGTGTGGAGCATTTTGTCCCACCAATTGAGTGTGTAATACAGGTTATGGCATTGCCCCAGCATTGGGCCAATGGCATAAAACAGTGACAGAAGATAGAATGGCAGGCTAAGCTGAAAATGGAAGATCTTTTCGCAAATCAGTGGGATCAAAAGCAGAAAAACCGTGGCAATGGCCATGGGAAGGCGGGGATATTGGCCTTTTGCAAGAACCATGACAATGGTCACCAGGGTGAAAATTTCGCAGAGGATCAGTGAGATCAGACGAGTAATATGCACTTTTTTGGACATTTTAGCACCTCCCGGCGGTGCAAAGGGATTTTGCATGGCTCTTTTTATACAAATAGTATATCACAAACGAGAGAACGGATACGCCTACCGTCAATCCAACAGACACCCAGAACAGGGGAGAAGTGGGATCGGTGATGCTCATGCCCAGCAAAGTGGCGGCGATGGTTCCGGGAAGCATTCCCAGAAAGCTGCCAAGCATATATTTGCCGAAGGGCATGGAAATGGCACCAAAGTACATACTGACCAAATCGCCCGGCAGACAGAAAACTGCACGCAGAAAAAAGGAAAGGAAAAACTGATCGTGAGATCTTTCACCGAATATTCTGCCGAATTTCGGATATTTGCTTTCTAATCGGTGGATAAAATCAGCTCCGGACAGCCGGCCGATCCAATAGGGAAGTGCCAGCTCCACTGCGACCCCCAGACAGTTGACCAGTAGCGCCTGCAAGGGTTCAAACAGAAAGCCGCCCAGAACATTGAGCACAATGATGGGAAATACCACCGTGAGAGATTTGAACGCATAAAGTGCGACCATAAAGGCCACTGCCAGCAGGGGGGCGGCAGGAGCGAAGCCTTTTAAGGTATCTACGGTGATCTCTTCTCCGGAGAGAAGATAGCCGGCCATCAGCAAAAGGCAGATGACCAGCGGCGCAAATCGTGCCAGCGTGAAAAGTATTTTCTTAAAACGGCCCATGACCGTACACCATCCTTTGAAAAATCCTTAATATTATGCAGCAGCAGCTTCAACTATACCTCAACTAAAGTTCAATTGTTGTTGATTTTTGCTATCGGATTTTTAATTTATTTGCAAATCCTTTCCTTTATGGTATACTAAAAATGTTAAAATAACATTGAACTGCCAAAAAGAAAGGAATTACGCCATGAGATACGATTTTGACACCGTCATTGACCGACGCAATACTTACTCTATGAAGTGGGAACTGGAAAAATTGGGTGCCGCCTTCGGTATCAATGCGGCCAATTTGGGCCCTGATACGATTCCTATGATGACAGCGGATATGGATCTGCAATCACCTGAGCCGGTGATCCGGGCTATGCACCGGGTCGCTGACCACATGATGTATGGCTATTCCAGCCAATTGGCGGATGAAAAATACGCCACAGCGCTGTGTTGCTGGTTCGCCCGCCGCCATGACTGGCAGATCCGGCCGGAGCAGGTCATTTGCTCCCACGGAACTTTCGGTGCGCTGACCCATGTGGCACACATGATGGCAAAGCCCGGGGAGGGCGTTATTGTTATGGATCCGGTCTACGGCCACTTCTCTCAGGATATTGAAAAATGGGGCAACAAAGTGGTTCGATGCCATTTGCTCAATCATCAAGGCTACTATACTATCAACTATGACCTGCTGGAAAAGCAGGCCGCAGCCCCCAATACCAAGCTGCTGATCTTCTGCAATCCTCACAATCCCATTGGCCGAGTCTGGACCGCAGAGGAAATTGCAAAGGTTGCCGAAATCTGTGAGCGCAACGGTGTGTTCGTCATTTCCGATGAAGTCCACTGCGACCACCTGCGCAAGGGCGTGAAGTATACGCCTTTCCTCAAGGCCTGCGATAATAAGGCCAATGCCATCTGTCTGGTGGGCATTAACAAAAGCTTCAACATGGCCGGATTGTCCTGCTCCAATGCCATCGTTCAGGATGAGGGGCTCTATGAAAAAATCATGGCAGACTATCCGTTTACCATGCCTTCGCCCTTTGCCATCGCCGGGCAGATCGCCGCTTATACCGAGGGCGACGAATGGATGGATCAGGTCTGTGACTATATTGAGGGAAATATTGATTTTGCGCTGGACTTTTTTGCCAGAGAAATGCCGAAGCTGAAGATCTGGAAGCCGGAAGGTACTTACTGCCTGTGGATGGACTTTAGCGAGTTTGGCTTGACGGACGAAGAAGTCCACCACCGCATTTACGACGAGGCCAATGTGCTGCTGCAAGATGGAACCGTCCATGACCCGGTGGAGGGGCAGTGCTTCCAGAGAATGTGCCTGCCCTGCGCCCGTAGTGTACTGGAAACGGCCTGCCGCCGGATCGCAAAGGCGTTTGAGGATGTGAAGTAAAGAAAAAGGGACTGCTCCCAAAGCAGTGCTGCATTTTAAGAGAACAGGAAAGGTTAAGATCGTTATGAAATGTCTCTATTGCAGTAGTCAACTACCCACGGCCTAAAGGCCATGGGCTTGTAACTGCCCAGTCGTAGTAACGGATCACTCCTCCGACCTTTAACCCCAATAGGTAATAACCTAAAGTGGCGTTACATCATAGGGTGGCTGACTGCACCCTTTACGACAAAGTTTACTCTGCCGTAACTGTATCAGGTACTTGGCTATCCAAAAGATAGTTGATTCCCATACGATACAGATTCATGGCTCCAATGCGATCATCGTTAGATTTGTAACCACAGTTATTACAGGTAAACAGATGTATCTTCTTATTGCGGTTGGCTTTTTCGGTGTGCCCACATATAGGGCAACACTGACTCGTATAACGAGGGTCGACCTTGATAACAGAAGATTGATTCTGCTTTGCCTTGTAAATTAGTTTCTGCTCAAGGTCGTAAAATGACCAGGATACAGAAACATAGCGGTCTTTTGTCTTGACCCGCTCTGTTGCGTTACGAATGCCTGACAGATCTTCCAATACAAAGAGTGTGTGCTTCGGGTTTGACTCAACGAGTGCCTTCGATACCTGATGATTAACATCCTGCATCCAACGGTTTTCTCGTTGACCGATTGCTATCCGGATTTACGACTACTGTCATAAAAAGGGCCGCCGGCTGATCGCAATTTGCGAAAACCGGCGGCTCTTTTGCATAAAAGAAAAACCACACCGAATGGTGTGGTTTTTTGGTGGACGATATAGGACTCGAACCTATGACCTTCCGCACGTCAAGCGGA
>CAYROJ010000035.1:0-12841 GCA_964425865.1 uncultured Oscillospiraceae bacterium
CCCATAAAAGACAGGTTTTCTTTTTCACTGTCTCTTATAGGGGTAGCATATCAGTCTTCCGCCGGGGAATGCTTTTATAGGCCACTAAAGTGCTTGCACAGGGGGGAGAGGGGACAGCTGCCGCATTGAGGATTGCGTGCCGTGCAGGTTTCCCGGCCAAACAGGACGATCCGGTGGCAGAAATCACTGCTCTCCTCCGGCGGTAAAATGAGACGCAGCTGCTGTTCGCATTTTTCCGGGTCTTTGGTGCCGTCGGTCAGGCCCAGTCGGCCGCAAATACGGATGCAGTGGGTGTCGCAGACCACGCTGCCGGGGGCACCGTACAGATCGCCCAGAAGCAGGTTGGCGGTTTTTCTTCCCACGCCGGGGATGCGCAGAAGCTGTGCCATGGTGCCGGGGACTTTGCCACCGTATTCATCCCGGAGCATCTGGCAGCCCAGTACGATGTCTCGGGCTTTGTGCTTGTAAAAACCGCAGGAGTGGACAAGCGCTTCCACATGGGCAATATCCGCATTGGCCATGGCATCCAGCGTGGGATAAGCGGCGAACAGCGCCGGGGTCACCAGATTGACCCGGGCATCGGTACACTGGGCGGACAGCCGGACGGCGATCATCAGCTCATAGTCCTTCCCATAGTGCAGAGCGCAGGGTGCATCCGGGTATTGCTGCTTTAAAATCGAAATAATGTCTGTTACGTTTTCCATGACTTGCCCTCCTTTTTTCCCATTTTAACACGAGCCCAAGGATTTGACAAGTTTTTTGCACAAAAAGTACCCTGTTGGGATAAGATGGCATAGAAATTTTGGGAGGGATGGCTATGGAGCTTCGGTTGGACGGACTGCGCCCCGGAATGGCAGCAGTGGTGACGGAATTTTATTGCCCGGATGCCCTGCGGCGGCGGTTGGCGGATTTCGGCCTGGTGGAGGGGACGGCGGTATCCTGCCGCTATTGCAGCCCCGGAGGCGATGTGGCGGCGCTGGGGCTGCGGGGCACGACCCTTGCCATTCGCCGGACGGATCTGGCACAGATCGCCGCCCGGCAGGTGTAATGGGGGCAGGGAATGCACCAAAGATAAAGGTTGCGCTGGCAGGCAACCCCAATGTAGGCAAAAGCAGCCTCTTTAACGCATTGACAGGGCTGCGCCATCATACGGGAAACTGGAGCGGCAAAACGGTGGATGTGGCCTCCGGTTTCTTGAGGGGCAGTGGGGGCACAATGGAGTTCGTGGATCTGCCGGGTACATATTCGCTGACCGGGCAATCGGAAGAGGAATGCCTGGCCGCAGCGTATATTGCCTCCGGGCAGGCGGACTGCGTGGTAGTGGTCTGCGACAGCACGGCTCTGGAACGAAACCTGATCTTAGCGCTGCAAATTCTGCACCGAGCGGAAAAGGTGGTGATCTGTGTCAACTTGGTGGATGAAGCAAAGCGACAGGGGATCGAGGTGGATGCCCAAAAACTGTCTCACCTTTTGGGCGCACCTGTGGTGCTGACTGCCGCTGCCAGAAACCAGGGCGTGAAAGAGTTGGTGGAAGAAATTGAAAAATGCATGGCTGCACCACCTCCCTTACGGCCCCGGTGGGAGGCACCGATTTTAGCGGCTCAGGACATTGCGGCCCACTGTGTCCGTCAGGGAGAAAACAGGCAAAGCTGGCGCTCAACGCTGGACAAAATATTAGTCAGCCGTCGGTATGGTGTGCCCATTATGCTGGCGTTGTTGTTCCTGATCTTGTGGCTGACCATTCGGGGAGCAAATTATCCTTCCCAATGGCTGGAGATCGGTTTCGACTGGGGCTATGAAAAACTGTCGCTGATCGCAATGCCCTGGTGGCTAAAAGGGGCGCTGCTGGATGGGATGTATGCCACCACCGCAAGGGTGTTGGCGGTAATGCTGCCGCCTATGGCCATATTTTTTCCGTTGTTCACAATTTTGGAGGATGTGGGCTATCTTCCTCGGATGGCCTTCCTCTTGGATGGAAAAATGCGCCGCTGCGGCGGATGCGGCAAGCAGGCATTGACCCTTTGCATGGGCTTGGGCTGTAATGCGGTGGGGGTTTTGGGCTGCCGGATCATTGATTCTCCCCGGCAGCAGCTGGCAGCGATCCTGACCAATGCCATGGTGCCCTGCAATGGCCGCTTTGCCACGCTGATCGTACTGGCAGGCCTGTTCTGTGCCAATGGCTGGGCGGCACTGGCGGTGGCAGGGACGGTGGTACTGGGATTTCTGGGAGCCATGCTGACAACAGGCGTTCTGAGTAAGACTGCCCTGCGCCATGAGAGCAGCTTCTTTCTTCTGGAATTGCCGCCTCTGCGGCGGCCTCATGTGGGGCAGATCCTGGTACGCTCCCTGCTGGACAGAACACTGAAAATTGCTGCCCGGGCACTGGTGGTGGCAGCACCTGCCGGAGCGATGATCTGGATTTTGGAGCAGAGCGGTGCATTGGGAATATTGGCAGGCTTTTTACAGCCCCTTGGATTGCTGCTGGGACTAAACGGAGCGATTTTGCTGGCCTTTTTGCTGTCATTCCCCGCCAATGAACTGCTGCTTCCGCTGATCGCCATGATCCCCGGAGGAGATCTGCAAATGGGGTGGCCTGTGGCGGTATGCGCCATGGTGCTGACGGTGTTTCACTGGCCCTGCTCTACCACCCTCTTGACCATTTACAAGGAGACAAAAAGTGCGAAAAAAACAGGGTTGGCATTTTTACTGCCAACCGCTGTGGGATTTCTGCTATGTATGCTTTTAAATTGGATCATCCAGTATCTCTGCTGTTAAGGCGGAAATTTCGTAGGCAGTTCGCTTTTCACTGCCGTCTTCCCTCTGTTTGGTGTAAATGCGGCTTTGCAGCCTGCCTTGAATACGGATGTGATCGCCTGTATGGCAGGCGGAAACCTGCTGGGCAGTGCGTCCCCAAAGGATACAGGGCAGGTAATCCGCCCGACGGAAGGCACGGGGGGCAGCCAGCATCACATCGCAGATCTCTCGGCCCAAGGGGGTGCGGCGCAGGTTTGGCTCCCGGCACAGAGGGCCTTGGAGGGTCACCTCATTCAGGGGTTCGCCGTCGGTTACGGCAATGCTGCCGGCAAACACGAAGATCAGCAGCCGCCGTGCGCCGTTTTCCCGGAGGTTGTGGGAGCGGATCTGACCGTGCACCTCGATCATGCTGCCACCGGACAGATTCAATCCCTCCAAAAGCTGTTCTTCGGCCACCACGGGAAGAATGTCCACTGTACCCGACAGCCGTGCCACCACCAGCTCAAAACGAAAAAAACGCTTGTCATGGTTTTCATGGGAAAAATAGGGCAATGCCACCAGTTCTCCCCGGATGATGATGTTATTTTCAGAATGTTCCATAGGTACCACCTCAACTTCAGTTGTATGGAACATCCTATGCAAAAAGGACTTGCTAAATTACAACTGATGAATGCCCCAATGTCACAGTAATGCAACATTGGGGCATGGTTATTTTATCGCTTTTTCCCGGACTTGGCTGGGGTCGCCTTAGCGCCTGCCTTCGGCGCAGGCTTTCGACCGGCGGGTTTGACCGGGGGCTTGCCCTTGCTCTTCTGAGGGGCTTTGGGAGGGGGAGCAAGGGTCTTTCTTGCTTTGGGCGGAATGGCACGGATCAGGCATTTGGGGCCGGAACCGATCAGATCCTCCCGATGGGCAACCATCAGTGCTTCCCGAACCAGATAATAATTTTTCGGATCACGGTACTGGATCAGTGCACGCTGCATGGCCTTTTCGTGGGGATCGGTGGGGACATACACCTTGTCCATGGTGCGGGGGTCCAGCCCTGTGTAATACATGACGGTGGACAGGGTGGAGGGGGTGGGGTAGAAGTCCTGCACCTGCTCCGGGTTGTAGCCCATTTCCCGGATGTATTCTGCCAGCTCCACCGCCTCTTTCATGGTAGAGCCGGGGTGGCTGGACATGAGGTAGGGGACAAGGAATTGGTTCATGCCATACTGCTTGTTCAGGGCATAATATTTGTCCACAAACTTATTGTATACTGCATTTTTAGGCTTGCCCATACGAGAGAGCACAGCGTCAGATACATGCTCCGGGGCAACCTTCAATTGCCCTGAAATGTGATATTGCACCAGCTCCCGGAAGAAGGTATCCTTCTTATCGGCCAGCAGGTAGTCAAAACGGATGCCGCTGCGGACGAATACCTTTTTCACCCCGGGGATCTTGCGCAGCTTGCGAAGAAGTGCCACATAGTCGCTGTGGTCAGTGTTCATGTTCTTACAGGGGGTGGGGTACAGACACTGGCGGCCGCCGCAGGCACCCTTGGTCATCTGCTTTTCGCAGGCCGGGTGGCGGAAGTTGGCAGTGGGGCCGCCTACATCGTGGATATAGCCCTTGAAATCCTTGTCCTCGACCATCTTTTCTGCTTCGGCCAGAATAGATTCGTGGCTTCTGGTCTGGATGATGCGTCCCTGGTGGAAGGTCAGAGCACAGAAGGAGCAGGCGCCGAAACAGCCCCGATTGCTGACCAGACTGAATTTTACTTCCTCAATGGCAGGCACGCCTCCGGCCTTTTCGTAGCTGGGGTGATAGGTGCGCTCATAGGGAAGATCATACACGGCATCCATTTCTTCCGTGGTCAGCGGCTTCTGGGGGGGATTTTGCACTACATATCCGTCGCCGTAAGGCTCTGCCAGCCGCTTGGCAGTGAAGGGGTCACAGTTGCCGTATTGGATCTTAAAGGACTCGGCATAGCGCCGCTTGTCCTTTTTCAGCTCCTCAAAGGAGGGCAGCACGATGGTTGGCAGGCTTTCATCCAGTTCGTGGGTTTTGAATACCGTGCCGTCGATATAGGTGATGTCTTTGGCTTCCAGACCTGCATTGAGGGCATCAGCCAGCTCCACAATGGATTTTTCACCCATGCCGTAGAGCAGGATGTCTGCCTGACTGTCCAGCAAAATGGAGCGCTTCATGCTTTCGCTCCAATAGTCATAGTGCCCAAGACGGCGCAAGGAAGCCTCAATGCCGCCGATCAGAATGGGCACATCCTTGTAAGTCTGACGGATCAGATTGCAGTAGACAACTGTGGCATAGTCCGGCCTTTTGCCCATGACACCGCCGGGGGTGAAAGCATCGGTTTTCCGGCGATGCTTGGAAACGGAATAGTGGTTGACCATGGAGTCCATATTGCCGCCGGACACCAGAAAGCCCAGCCGGGGACGGCCAAACACATCGATGGATTTGGGATTTTTCCAGTCTGGCTGGGAAATAATGCCCACGCTGTAACCGTGGCTTTCCAAAATGCGGCTGATGATGGCGTGACCAAAAGATGGATGATCCACATAGGCATCGCCGATGACATATACAAAATCGCAGCTTTCCCAGCCACGGTCTACCATTTCTTTCTTTGTAATGGGCAGAAAAGACATATTCTTGCCTCCGAGATTCTTTTTTCTTTATTGTAGCATTAAAAGACGCAAAAGGGAAGAGGAAAACTTTTTTTGAAAAAGAGGAAAAAAGGTGTTGACAAATTTCGTCCCGTGTGCTAATATACTCAAGCGCTGAGGCGCAGCAAGTAAATAATATGCGCGAGTGGTGGAATTGGTAGACTCGCTAGATTCAGGTTCTAGTGCTCATTCCGGGCATGCGGGTTCAAGTCCCGCCTCGCGCACCAAAAAACGACGATCTTCGTAAGAAGGCCGTCGTTTTCTTTTTGGTTCTCTTTGCTTTTCTCTAAAAAATCGTCGTTTCCGGAGAAAAGTGAAAAGGTGCTTTGCTCCGCTACCGGTATTGGCGCAAAAAAGGACATCCAACAGGATGTCCTTTTTGTTGTGGTCACGGCTTTACACGCCAATAACCCCGAGAGTCACGATCCAACAGCTTTTCGCCTACCATATCCCGGCGGATCGTGCAAAAATCATCGTGGAAGTCTGAAATAATGATACTGACTTCCCGTTCGGTATAAATGCGGTCGTAGCCGAATGCTTCGGCAATCACTTCCAGAACGATCCGTTCCTTCTTCCGTTGGGCGGGAATGGCTTTCAGCTTGCCATATTCAAAGAAAGTATCGATCACTTTCTGACGGTATTTGGCGTCCCGCTGCGCCTGTACTTCGGCCTCGTCGGATGCCTCTTGCAGGATTTCCAAAATGCTGGTTTCGAAAATATCTTTTTTCAGCGAGTACATCATGTAATACTGACTTTTGTAGGAGGTAACTGCTCCGGCATCTGCAAGCTTTTTCAGGTGAAAGGAAACCGTGGGGGCGGTGATACCCAGTCTTTCAGCCAGCCGCTCGACATACATATCTTCGATTGCCAGTGATTTCAAAATCTGCAATCGGGATTTGTCAGACAGGCATTTGAAAAGGCGGATAGCTTCATTTTCGGTCATTGCGCTCCCTCCCAAATCGCTTCAAAAATTTTCTTGATCTCATCAACTGTATCCAGTTTGACTTTCTCAATCTGCATATTGACGGTATGATCGTGTTCTTTTGCTTTTTCGTAGGCATCAGCCCAATTTGAGGGGATCTGTTCAATTCTCTTGACAAAGAAATTCCGAACTTCGTCGGGGTCGTCCTTGCAGGTCGTTACAGCAACGGAAAGGACGGTTCGGAAAATGTCGTATATATTAGCTTTTATTTTTTCGAAAGTGGCCTCATCCGTGCGCTCGTCGGCCAGCAATTCCTTGTTCCGCTGGCCGCAAAGGGCAATCTGCTCATCAAAATAGCGATCCAGCTTCAACTGTTTTTCTTCCATATATTAAACAACCTCCATTTTTTACAATTTTGACAGTGGCTTGTTACCGCTTTCCCCTCTATCTGAAAATAATTATACTACAATGAATTTAAAAAGTCAATACTATTTAGATGAATATAAAATTGGATTATTGCGAAAAGATTTTATGGTTATCGATGCCAGATCTGCTTGCAGCGGCGGATTCTTTTCTTGCCTTGCCGGAGGATCCATGCTACAATAAATTATCATGGAGAAAAATCCTGGAGGCTCAATTATGAGAAAAAGACAAATATCGGCCCTCGTGGCAGCTTTTCTGTCGCTGATGCTGCTTCTGTGCGCCTGCACGGAGCAAATGCAGCCTTCCGACGGTGCAGCCCAGCCTTCCGACAGCACTGCCCAACCTTCCACCACCCAGACACAACCGCCCCAAGCTCCGAAAAGTGAGCATGTGGATGGAAACGGAGATGAGATCTGCGACGACTGCGGGATCGATGTGACGGTGGATCTGGATTTCTACGCTTTCAATGATCTGCATGGCGTGTTTTGCGACACCAACACGAACCCGGGTGTGGACGAGTTGACCACCTATCTGAAAAATGCCTATGCTGATGACAGTGCTTACGAGATCGTCCTGTCCTCCGGCGATATGTGGCAGGGCAGTGTGGAGTCCAGCTCCAACAAGGGTGCATTGATGACCGAGTGGATGAACGAGATGGGCTTCGTGTCCATGACCCTTGGAAACCATGAGTATGACTGGGGCAGCAGTTATATTGCAAAAAATGCCCAGCTTGCCAATTTTCCTTTCCTGGCCATCAATGTAAAAGACAGCAATGTGGACGCACCTTACTGCCGCAGCTCTGTGACTGTGGAGCGGGGCGGCGTAAAGATCGGCATTATCGGTGCGGTCAGCAATTGGAAAAGCTCTATTTCCGGTGAATTTAACGAAGGACTGGAATTTATCACCGGCAGTGCGCTGACCCAGCTGGTGAAGGAAGAATCTGTCCGGTTAAGGGAAGAGGGCTGCCACTTCATTGTTTACAGCATCCATGACGGACACGAAGGCTCTTATGCCAATGTGACAGACTATACCGGAGGCATGGGGCATTATGATACAGTGCTGTCCCGGGGTTATGTGGATCTGGTGTTTGAAGGCCACAGCCACAGCAGCTATGTGCTGCGGGACGAAGAGGGAGTCTATCATCTGCAGGGTGGCGGTTACAACAGCGGCGTGAGCTATGCCAGTGTCAGCTATAATCTGGTGACCAACGACTATGAGATCACCGACACCACCATTTTGCACCGGGCTGTTTATGCCGATGATATGCTGGTCGATGACCCCATTGTCGAAAAACTGTATAGCCAATATTTTAGCGAGGAAGACCCCTATGGCGATGTGCTTGGGCGAAATGATGCTTCACGCAGCAGCAATGACATTGCCAAAACCATTGCCCAGCTGTATCTTGCCAAGGGCGTGGAACTTTGGGGCGATGAATATGACATTGTGCTGGGTGGTGGATTTATCAAGTGCCGCTCGCCGTATAGGCTGACTGCCGGAAATGTGACCTATTCCCAGTTGTACAGCCTGCTGCCTTTTGACAATTCTCTGGTGCTGTGCGAAGTCACAGGCAAACAATTGCGGCAAAAAATGATCGGTTCCTCCAACTATTACTGTGCCTATGACGAGGAATTGCCCAAGTCCATCGAAGATGACAAGCTCTATTACATCGTGACGGATACCTACACCTCCTTTTATAGTAAAAATATGTTTAAAGAAGTTGCCCGACTGGAAAACTACTATGCCCGGGATCTTCTGAAAGACTATATTGCCGCAGGCAACTGGGGCAGTGCGGCAGAGAAAACCTGAGAAAAAAGTGCGTGTTGCATTTGGATGCAACACGCACTTTTTATGCCTTTTTCTTTTTGGGACGGGTGGCAAAGTCGGCAATGGCGATCAGCGCAAATTCAACTCCGCAGCCCAGTGTGATCAGTCCACCGATTTTCAGCGCCCTGTTTTCATAGCGGAATTCTACCGTATGGGTGCCTTCCGTCAGCATGACCGATACCATGCAGTCACCGACGAGGACGATTTCTGCCTCTTTCCCGTCCACATAGGCCTTCCAGTTGCCGTTCTGGGGAATAGAGGTGTAGAGAAGACCATCCCGATCGCAGTGAATGGTACCGCGCATATAGGTGGTTTTAAATTCCGTCAGCTTCAGCGTGGAAGCATTGAGAGCATCGTAGCCTTCCCGGAACACTTCTTCATCAAGCACCGCTGCGGTGATGGAAATGGAGGTGCTGGGCAGGTTTGCAATGCAGGTGATGCGCACTTCCACCGTGTCCCCGGGGACGACGTCCGTCACCGCCAGCATTTGGCTGAGGCTGTAAGACTCGTCATAGAGCTTTTGACCGTTGTGATAGACGGAGAAATTCTTCTGCTGATACAGGTTCAGATCCAGACACAGGAAACCTTCCTGGGTAATGTTGTAGGTGTAGGTCAATGTGCCGCCTTCTGCGCCGGTGGAAAAGCTGGAATAGCCGGAAATATTTCCCTGCTTGATGACCACATCTCCTGTGGCAGTGACGGTAAGATTGTTGCTGGGCACATTGCGCCAGACATTTTTGTTGGATCCGGTGGCGGTTTTGAAAAGCTTATTCTGGAAGGTGAAGGAGCGGTTGGTGGTGGAGAAGCGCAACTCCCCCAGGGCGGACTCGGCAAGGAAACCGATAGGCAGGTAGGCGTTGTTTTTTAACAGGGTCATGCCGTTTTCGGCTGCCAGCACATCAAAATAACTGTTTCCACCCACTTCACTGTCTCGTTCCACCAGATATTTCAGGTTCAGGAACAGGTTGGACACCGGGCTGCCTTCTTCATAACAGTAGCGGTTCCAGCTGTTGTAGGCACCTGCACCGAGACATTGCATGAATTCGGTGGTCTTCACATTGGCGGAGGAAGAGAAGGTGGAAAGCCCGTTGTAGCTGTTAAGTGCACCGTCGTTAAGGGTCTGGGCGTGGGTCACTTCCGTGCGATAGAACAGGTCGTTTCCGTCATCCAGCGCCTCCAGCTTTTGGAACAACTGGGCGGCCTTGTCCTCCTTTTTGGGGTAGTCCCAGTCGGCAATGGAGAAGCCACTGACAAACAAAATGGTGTGCAGCACCAGCTCCAGCGCCAGGGCACCGGCGATGACCATGCCGGCGGTGGCTCGGCGGCGTTTGCCGTTGTCCCGGCGTACCAGATGGACCTGGATGGGGGCTTCATCCTCCGGAGACTGGGATTTTTTGGACAGCGCTTTGGCAAACAGGGGGAACTGGCTGTGGGAAACCACCATGCAAAGAAGATAAATGCCAAGAAACGCAAAGTTAAAAAGCCAGTAGAGAATATCCGAACCGTCATGGCTGCCAAACAGTAGCAGGGCAAGGGTCAAAAGCCCTGCGGCAATGATCTTCCATAGGGGGAAATTATCTCTGACCAGCCAGGCTCGGTAGGCCATATACAGCACTACAAAGCTAAACAGAAAACTGAACCGGTAGGGAATTTGGTTGGTGAAGTGGAAACCGTGCCAGATATAGTCCAGCTGCCGAAACAAAAAACTGAGGATAAACAGAGTCAGAAGTCCCAGCGCACACAGCTTGTCCCGCAGGTGTACATCCTTGGACAACAGGAACAAAAAGCCCAGTGCCATGGGAAAAACGCCGCAGTACAGGTTGGGCAGGCCATCCATATAGGTGGGTGTCTGACCGCCGCCGACCTGACCGGCCACCTGCTGCATCCCGGCAAAGACCACCGGGAAGCCTGCCTTGATGGCGGCAAACCAAAGACTGAAGGTGGCGGTGCCGGAGTCCTTGGCAGCCTTATAGGCGTTCCAGGCTTCTTTGGCGGTGGTCTGGGCTTCGGCGGAGACGATGTTCAGCTGAAAACCCTCCGGGAACTGATTGACACTGGAATAGGTGGTCTGTAAAGAGGCCAGTGTCGGAATTTCCAAAACCGCAGTCATGCCCAGAGCCAGCACGGTGAATACGCCGATAAAGAACAGGTCGGCAAAGAGCCGCCCAATGCTCTTAAAACGGCAAATTTCATAGCACCAGAACAGCAGGAATACAAAGATACACACAAAAAAGCCAATATAGTAATTGGAAAAAACGGCGAGGAACAGGCTGACGGTGTAAAGCAGGTAATTTCTCTCTCCGAGCAGCAGGATCGTCCCCAGTGCCACCAGAGGAAGCAGGGCGAAGCTGTCCAGCCACATGATGTTCCACTGGTAGCCCAGAGCCCAGGCACACAAGGCATAGCACGCACCGAATAGGGGAAGGGACAGGTCATCCTTGCAAAACAGTCTTTTCAGCATGATGGCAAAAAACAGACTGGAAAGGCTCAGTTTAATGGGCATCAGCCAGGTAAAATAGGTCAATGTCCAGCTTTCCGGCAGCAGTATGCTCAAAAGGTTCAGAGGGGATGCCAGATAATAAGAGATCATGCCCAGATAGTCCATACCTGCGCCGACACTCCATGTCCACTGAAGGCCTGTGCCGGAGCGCAGGGCTTCCCGGAATTGCCGGAAGAAGGGGTAATACTGATGATAGTTGTCGGAATACAGGAGCGTGTAGCTGCCAAAGGGTGTGACGGAGGCAACGAAATAGAGCACCGTCATAATGGTGAAGGGCAGCAAAAAAGAAAGAACCATGTAGTTCCACTGAAATTTTTGGTTTTTGAATTGCGGCAGTTTCATAGCCTTCCCTCCGGGAAATACGATAATACCATAGTATACCACATTTTGCCCGGATGGTAAAGGAAAATATTCCCGGATGCACCGCATCCGGGAATAGGGATCACAGTATCAGACAGACCAGTCCCTGGGCACCTTCGTTGACGATCCGCTGTAAGGTGGAGCGGAATTTGCCCCGGACTTCCTCCGGCATTTGCAGCAATTTGGCGTTTAATCCCTCTTGAATGAGTTCGTAGACGGATTTGCCGAAAATGTTGCTCTGCCACAGCTTTTCCGGATCTTCGTCCGTCAGATACCCGATCAGGTCTGCACTTTGCTGCTCGGAGCCGACCATGGGACTGATCTCTGTGGCGATGTCTACCCGGATCATGTGGATGGAAGGTGCTCCGGCCTTTAATTTCACACCGTAAGCGCCTCCTTTGCGAAGGACCTCCGGCTCTTGCAGGGTCATTTCCTCTGCTGTGGGCATCACCACGCCGTAGCCTGTGGCTTTGACGGCGGAGAGGGCATCGGCGACCTTGTCGTACTCCTGCTTGGCCTGTGACAGTTCCGTCAAAAGCTTCAAAAGCTGACCATCATTTTCAATGGGCATTCCGGCTTTTGCACTTAAAATTTCATAGAACAGTCTGGAAGGTACTGTGATGGCACAGTCTACGGTGCCGTTGCCGAGGTCAATGCTGCGCAGGGTCACATCTTGTACGGCATCCAGACTGGTCAGACCTGCAAGCAGGGACTCGGCCTGATCCAGCGTGTGAATATGCTGGGCGCAGTCCAAAATCCCCTGATAAAGAGCAGCTTTCGTTGGGTCGGCTGTTTCCAGTGCATCCAGCCATCGGGGCAGATACAGCCGCAGCTGACCGAGGGGGAAGGCATACAGAAGCTGCTGAAACAGATCCTGTATGCCGTCGGCAGTCAATGCCTGACAGTCGGCGATAGCGGCGGTGATGCCGAACTTGCGGTGAAGCTCTACCTGCAATTTTTTTGCAGCCTCCCCTTGAGGGTTGCGGCTGTTGATGATAAGCAAAAATGGCTTTCCGGTGGCCTGCATATCCAAAATGGCACGGCTTTCTGCACTTTCGTAGTCGGCTCTGGGAATGTCCGTGATGGTACCATCGGTTGTGACCACAAGGCCAATGGAGGCGTGCTCCTCCATTACCTTTTTTGTGCCTAGTTCCGCTGCTTCTGTCATAGGAATTTCATGGTCATACCAGGGCGTTGTCACCATCCGGGGCACACCGTCCTCGGTGGCACCCACGGCCCCTTCTACCATATAGCCCACGGAGTCGATCATGCGGATGCGAAGCTTCGTTGTGCCGTCAGGGGAGATCTCCACCGCTTCTTCCGGCACGAATTTCGGCTCGGAAGTCATGATGGTGCGGCCGGAGCCACTCTGGGGCAATTCATCTCGTGCCCGTT
>CAYROJ010000036.1:0-12553 GCA_964425865.1 uncultured Oscillospiraceae bacterium
AGACTCAATCGCCTTTTTCTATTCTTTTAGTCTCACATCAATTGTAACGCTACAGGTTTTCCTTCTGCGGTCTTGCATTTGTACTGGATTTTTGATGATGTCTGTGCTATAATCTTCTGGTATTTTTACACAGGAGCGTGGTAATCAATGAATAATAAAGAAATCGGCGAAATTCGCCGCCGTCAGCGGCGGGATCGCAGTAATATGACCAAAATTTACGGCTGCTATGTCAATGATAAGAAAGAGATCATTACTGAATTCAGCCGTAGCACCGGCATGATGTCGGAAAACGAGGCAGAGAAGTATTTTGCACTCCTGCGCCGCACCTTGGGCGGTACCATGGGCAAAAATCTGCTGGATATAACTTTCCGTACTGCGCAGGTAGCGGATAGTGAGGAACATAAGCGGCTGATGGCTCTGCGTGGACAGGGGATGGGCGATGAGCAGGTGCGTGCCGCTTTTTATAAGCAGGTGGTGGAGAGCCTGAGCATGGATACCAGCTATCTTATTATTCTGGGAACAGACAGCTACGATGTGCCTTTTAAGAGCCACGACGGTGATACCCAGCTGGATAATTCCAACGAAATGTACACCTATGTGCTGTGCGCCATCTGCCCGGTGAAGCAGACCAAGGCAGTGCTGCATTATGAGCCGGAAAGTAAGGAGTTTCAGGACGGCAATATGGTCAATGCAGTAGCAGCCCCGGAAATCGGCTTCCTGTTCCCGGCCTTTGATAACCGTGGCACCAATATTTACAACGCCCTCTATTATAATAAAAGTGCCAAGAATAACCACGAGGAATTTGTCGCTGCTGTGTTCAACACCCCCGTTGCCAAGCCTGCCCAGGAGCAGAAGGAGAGCTTTGAGGCCATGTTGACCAACTGTCTGGAAGAAGAGTGCGACCTGGCAGTAGTGCAGACAGTGCATAATGAAATCTGCCAGCAGATCGCCCTGCACAAGGAAAGCAAAGTGCCGGAGGCGCTGACCATTTCTAAAGAGCAGGTGGAGGATATGCTGCAAAGCTGCGGCGTTTCTGAGGAAAAGCTGGCCAAATTCAATGTGGACTTTGAAGAAACCTTTGGTCTGGATGCAGCGCTGTATCCTGGAAATATTATCGATAGCAAGAAAATTGAGATCAAGACCCCGGATGTGTCCATCAAAGTGGCTACCGATAGGGGAGATCTGATCCAGACCCGAGTCATTGGCGGCATCAAGTATATTCTCATTCAGGCTGACGAGAATGTGGAAGTCAACGGTGTGAATATCCACATCGGCGAAGAGGAAAAAGTAAGTGTATAAATCAGGCCGCCCAAATCTGTCGTTTGGGCGGCCTGATCACTTTTGTGTTGAAATGGTGATGGTTATATGCTATGATTTATTTGAACACAGAATAATATGGAGGTATGGGTATGGAACGATTGAAAACACTAGGCCGTTATCAGCAGGTGCTTTTGATTTTGCTGGCAGCAATGATCCTGCTGTTTGCTGTGCTCTATGCCGTGACCACTTCCAGAGTCGGATTTTCCTATCGGGATGAGATCCTTGTATGGAAAGAAGAAAAGGGCATCAATACTTATTCCGGTAAAATACACGGTCAATCGGCTACTTTTACGGTCTATGCCGATAAATCCGTGGAATTTTGCTATGGTGAGCAGGTTTATGGGCCGTATACAGTAAAAGAAGATGCCACGGCCATTCCGAAAGATCATCAGTTAAGTAGCCAGATGATCGGCATCGAGATCACTGACCCGGAGGGTGTGTATTTCCGTGGGGGCGTCGTGCAGAATACCAGGGTTCCAATTGTTGTCGGTGAAGACGGAAAGAACGTTACCCAGGTCATCTTAATTAGTTCCAATCAATCAGGATTCAGGTTGGGAGCACCATCGGTTTTAACAATACTGGACATGGTGGAGGGGCCGCAGTTATCGCACAAGGGACAATGGGGTATCTGGTGGCTTTGCACGCTCTTCTGTGGGGTCACGGCCATCAGCACCCTTTTTGCTGATGAGCTGTTTTATTTGCAGCTGCGCTGGAAAGTACGGGATCCGGAACTGGCAGAGCCATCTGAATGGGAACTGACCGGCCGGCATATTGGCTGGACGATCATGGTCATTGTCATTGTGGTGGGCTATATCGCAGGAATAAAATAAAATGAGATCCTCCGTGTGGAAAATCCATACGGAGGATCTTTGTCCTTATTTCACCATCGACAGGATGATCTCAACGCAGCGGTCAATACCCAAGTGGCTGCTGTTCAGGCACAGGTCATAGTTTTGAGCCATGCCCCAGGTTTGACCGGTATAGTGCTGATAATTAATCTGGCGGCGCTTGTCCTTTTCTGCAAGACGGGCTTCAGGACTCTTTTCGCTTTCGCCGTAGAGCCGGACGATTCGATCCGAACGGAAATCATCATCTGCGTGGATGAACACATGCAGGCAGTCTTTCCGGTCTTTGAGGATATAGTCAGCATTGCGGCCAACGATAACGCTGGGGCCTTCTTCGGCCAGCTGTAAGATGGTGCTGCACTGGATGCTCCATAAGAAGTCGGCGGTGGACAGGCCGTTCATTACGCCGGGAACACCCTGATGGGCAAAGGCGTAGGACAGTTTGGATTTGCCGGGGGCATGCTCGCCGTGCTCTTCTACAAATTGGGGAGCAAAGCCGCTTTCCAGAGCAATCTTATCGACCAATTCTTTGTCATAAAAGGGGATGCCCAGTTTTTCGGCGACCTGACGACCAATGGAGCGGCCACCGCTGCCAAATTCACGGCTAATGGTGATGATTTTCTTTTCCATAGGGAAACCTCCTCTCAATTTCAATCTTATTATAGCAAGTTGCTTAGAAGTTGTCAAACAAAAACAAATGCTTTTGTGGAAAATACTTAATAGGATCTGTACTGGGAATAAAATCAGATCTGCGCTGAAACGACATTTTTTTCCCTAAATAGGGTGTAAAATGCTGTTGGGGTGATACGAATGGAAGAACAGCGGAATGACATTCTGCGAAAAATCAGTATAGGGCTTCTGCTGCCGGTTTTGTTTCTGTGTGTAGCTGCGTTAATGGGGCATTCTGCAAATAAAGAACCCAATGAGCAGCTCAGCCAGACACAGCCGTCGGAAGGGCAGAACCAGCAGGAGCAGTTGACGGTGCTCTTTGGCAGCAAAAAGCAGAGCATGGCTTTGGATGATTATCTTTTGGGCGTGGTGCTGGGAGAGATGCCTGCCAGCTTTGAAATGGATGCACTGCGTGCACAGGCTGTTGCAGCCAGAACCTATACGCTGAAGCGGTGCATAGATGGACAGCGCCATGGCTTCAATACAATTTGCACCGATCATAGCTGCTGCCAGGCCTACATAGATACGGTGGATTATGTGGCCAGCGGCGGCAGCGAAGAAGCTATACAGCGGGTAAAGAAGGCCATCGAAGACACGACCGGGGCGGTATTGACTTACAATGGAGAGTTGATATATGCCACTTATTTTTCTTGTGCCGGAGATGCCACAGAGGATGCCCTGGCTGTTTGGGGGCAGGATGTGCCTTATCTGCAATCGGTGCCCAGTCCCGGAGAAGAGTATGCTGTATTTTATACCGACAGCAAAACCTTCTCTGCTGAGGAGTTTCAAAATGCACTGGGCATTCGCTTGGAAGGAACGGTAGACAGCTGGTTTGGTCAGGTCACCTACACCGCCGGGGGAGGGGTGGATACTTTGCGCATTTGTGGGATACCCTACCGGGGCACAACATTGCGAGCTCTGCTGCAATTGCGCTCAACGGATTTTATCGCTACTGTCCAAAATGGGCAGATCATCTTCCAGACGAAGGGCTATGGTCATCGGGTAGGACTGAGCCAGTATGGAGCCAATGCCATGGCGAAGGCGGGAAAAAACTACCGTGAGATTCTGGGTTACTACTATACGGGAACGGAAATTGTGCAATACACTGATGAATAGTCTGTTAAAAATAAAATTTTTAGTTGATTTTCCTAATTGCGTGTGGTATAATCAACCTCCGGCAAACGCCGAAAAAGAAAGAAAGGGGGTTTCAGCATGAAACTCACATTTGACGGACACTCTATCGAAACGACCCCCGGTACCAGCTTGTTGCAGCTGGTGCAGCAATTGGGGCTGAACGGCACCTGCATGGCAGACCGTCCTCTGGCAGCAAAAATCGCCGGAGAGGTGTTCAATCTAAATTACATCCCGGTTCGGGAAAAAGATACGGATCCTGATCGTCCCTCCATCCGCCGTGCTATGGCAGCATCCAATGGCGAGGTCCATTTGCTGCACTACGGCGATGCGATCGGTCAGGAAGTTTACGCTCGCACAGCCCAGTATGTGCTGTTTTTGGCTATCCACCGCCTGTGGCCCAAGGCCCGTGCAAAGATGAATTGTACGGTTGGTTCCGGCCTGTTTATTGCCGTGTATAGCTGTCCGGATTTCTCTGTACGACAGTTGAAGGCAGAAATGCAGCGGTTGGTGGAAATGGACATTCCTCTTTGCCGCCAGCGTCTGACCACGGATGAGGCCATTCGCCGATATAAAGAGGCAGGGCAGGAGGATAAGGCAAAGCTGTTGTCCTGGCGCAAGGAAGAGTTCTTCGACGAATATATTTTTGAGGACTACGGTGACTATTTTTACGGCGAGCTGGCACCTTCTACCGGTTATTTGCAGGTGTGGGACATTCAGCAGAAGGCCGGTGGCTTCATGTTCATCTATCCCGATCCCAAGGACCCCAACCAGGTGGCGGACTATAAGGAAAGCCCTCATTTCTTTGAGATGTTCTCCGAGGGTGAGCGCTGGGGCTACCTGATGGACTGCCAGACTGTGGCAGATTTGAACGAGCTGACCGACTCCGGTAAGATCCGGGAGCTGATCCGTGTCAACGAAGCACTGCACGAAAAGAATTACTCCCGGGTGGCGGACATGGTTTGCCAGAGAGGTGCCAAAGCGGTGATGCTGGCAGGCCCCAGTTCCTCCGGCAAAACCACCTCTGCCAACCGCTTGGCTACCCAGCTGCGTGTCCACGGCAAGAAGCCTATTTTGATGAGCCTGGACGATTATTACTTAGACCGTGATAAGATCCAGCCTGGCCCGGATGGAAAGATCGATCTGGAGCATATCAACACTCTGGATACTGATTTGTTTGCTCAGCAGCTGGCAGCCCTTCTGAACGGTGAGGAAGTGGAGATCCCTGTTTTCAACTTCAAGACCGGCAAGCGTGAGTGGCGCGGCCATAAGATGAAGATGGATAAAACCACCGTTTTTGTGATCGAGGGTCTCCATGCGCTCAATCCCATGATGCTTCCTAAGGGCTTGGACAGCAATCTGGTTTTCCGTCTGTATGTCAGCCCTCTGCTGCCCCTGAATCTAGATGACCATAACCGGATCCCTACCTCTTATCTGCGCCTTCTGCGGCGAATCGTCCGTGACTACGAAAGCAGAGGCACCAGCGTAGAGCGTACCATCGGTATGTGGGACAGCGTTCGGGCAGGTGAGGAGAAGTGGATCTTCCCGTATCAGGAAAATGCAGATGTGATCTTTAACAGTTCCACACTGTATGAATTGGCTGTTCTGAAAAAACATATTTTCCCCCTGCTGACGGCAGTTGAGCCGGAGGAGGACTGCTACGACGAGGTCCGTGCCATCGTTAAGGTGCTGAACTTTGTTCAGGAAGCAGATGTGGATGATGAAATTCCGCCTACAAGCCTGGTGCGTGAATTCATCGGCGGCAATACATTCTATCGATAATACAATAATGCTCTGTCACAGGGCGCTGCCCATTAAATAGTTATCCAAATATTAATTAGAACCGCTCGGACAAAAATGTTCGGGCGGTTCTTGTGCGGAAGGTAGAATTTTCCACATTTATGTAATATACTTTACTGAAAAAACAAGGCAAATAGAATATTTTGGAGTGAATGAAATGGTAATTTTAATTATGGGGGCATCGCATACAGGGAAGACTGTGCTTGCGCAGCAACTGCTTGAAAAATATAAATATCCATATCTATCCATTGACCACTTGAAGATGGGGCTAATTCGTAGCGGAAATACAAACCTCACACCATCGAGTGATGATAGAGAATTGACTGCATACCTGTGGCCGATCGTTCGTGAAATGATAAAAACTGCCGTCGAGAACAGGCAAAACTTAATCGTTGAAGGCTGCTATATTCCGTTCGACTGGCAAAAGAATTTCGCCTCTGAATACCTCCAAAGTATCAGATGTTATTGCCTGGTAATGAGTGTAGAATATGTAAGAAATCACTTTGCTGACATCAAGAAATATGCAAATGCTATTGAAAATCGGTTGGATGATGAAGAATGTACAATGGAGCGTGTATTGGCAGATAATATAAAAATGCTGGAATTTGCACAAAAACACCATACCAACTACATACTCATTGAAGATAAATACGAAATAAATATTGATTGACATTGATCCGTTTCAATTTACCGGGATGTTAAAAACCGGTTGAAAACAAAAGTACTGTATGCCAAAAGGCCATGTATCTGTTGCGGTACATGGCTTTTTATGGTTTTACAGCCACACATAGATAAAAGGGCGTTTTCTAATCTATGGGGAATACGGAAAACTTAATTTCGTACAAAAGAGAAAAATGAAGTTCTATTTTCGATTTTTGCGTCCAAATACTTGCGTAAAGGTCAAAAAGGTGGTATACTACACTGGAGAAATTGGGTAAGCTGAGGAAATAGTACCATGGGTGAACCACACTACCGTTTGGAGGGCATTGTCCATACCCGCACCGAGGAAATGGAAGATTTTGATGGCCCTCTGGATGTTATATTTTTGCTGCTGAGCAAAAATAAAATTGCAATTGAAGATGTGTCGATCACCGCTATTTTGGAGCAGTACCTGGCATACTTGGACGAAATGAAGCGGATGGACATGGAAGTGGCCAGTGAGTTTATCACCATGGCCTCCCATTTGATGCTTATCAAGACCAAAATGCTGCTGTCTGCTGCTGAGCAGGCGGAGGCGGAGTCGGAATTGGATCAATTGCGTCAATCCTTGATCGAGCGGCAGCGGAAAGAAGCCATTGAGCAGATACGTCTGGCAGTATCTTTTCTGGAGCCGAGAAATGAGATCGGCCGCAGTATCTTTACAAAGGATCCGGAGCCACTGCGCCGGGAGCAGGGGTATCGCTATCAGCATGAAACCGCAGATCTGACCAAGGCGCTGGATATTATTGCCGAGCGTAATCAGCAGCGTCTGCCGCCGCCGACAGTGAATTTTAAGGGCATTGTCGGTAAAGAACCCTATTCCATCAGCAAAAAGACCCGGGAGCTCATGCGTCATTTGCTGCTGCGTGGAGTGGAGAAACTGAAAAATCTTTTTAAGGGGAATAAGAGCCGGTCGGAAGTTGTGGCCACCTTTATTTCTCTGCTGGATATGTGTAAAAACAACAAAGTTGTGCTGGAAGATGATGTCAACGGCGAAAATCCTACGGTACGGCTCATCGACAAGACACTCATAGAGGAGGAGTAACAATGGAACAGACCGATTTGCAGCGTGCCATTGAGGCCATCCTCTTTGCCGCCGGAGAGCGGGTGGAGGTAGCAAGACTGGCAGCTACCTTGCAGGTTGACCCGTCGGATATTACACAGGCTGCTGATGCGTTGGCCGATCAGCTGGCCTTTGACCGCCGGGGCATTCGTATTTTGCGGCTGGAAAAGGGCTATCAAATGGTGTCTTCCGGTGAGATGGCAGACTATATCACCCAAGCTCTGGAAACAAGAAAGCCTCCGAAACTGTCCTCCTCCCAGTTGGAGGCGTTGACAATCGTAGCCTATTATCAGCCGGCCACGAAAGCAATGGTGGAGCAGATCCGTGGAGTGGACAGTTCCTATTCCATTTCGGCACTGCTGAACAAAAAGCTGATCGTGGAGGCAGGCCGGCTGAATGTGCCGGGGCGTCCCATTTTGTACCGCACGACTGCGGATTTCCTGCGAACTTTTGGCATCTCCTCGCTGGATGAGTTGCCCCCAATCGAAAAAATCAATTTTGGTGAGCCTATTCAGGAAATTATTGAAGAGCAGCCTGCGGCACAAGCTCCGACGGAGCAAGATTAATGGGCTGGCTGATCGCATTGGGCATTCTGACAGCTTTGGCCTTGCTGCCCATTGGAGTGTCCATAAAGTATAATGAAGATGGTTTCTTCCTTCGTTGTCTGGTGGGGTGGATCCCCATTCCATTGATTGGCGGCCAGGAAAAGAAAAAGAAACCGAAAAAAGAGAATAAGGCCCCAAAAGAGAAGAAGACTGGAAAAAAGAAGGGTTCTTCCAATCAAAAGAAAAAAGAAAATGAGAAAAAGGGTGGTTCACTGACGGATTTTCTTCCTTTGGTGAAAATCGGACTGGATTTTCTGAATGCCTTCCGCCGGAAATTGCGTATCCGCCGTTTGGAAATGAAACTTATCATGGCGGCAGATGACCCTTGCGACTTAGCCATCAATTATGGCCGTGCCTGGGCGGCACTGGGAAATCTCATGCCCCAGCTGGAACGGTGCTTTGTCATCAAAAAGCGGGATCTGGAAGTGGAATGTGATTTTGAAACCACCCAGACTCTGATAAAAGCTCGGGCAGATCTGGTCATCAGCCTGGGTGGATTGCTGTGGATCCTCTTGAAATACGGACTGCAAGCATTGATTAAATTCTTGAAAATACAAAATCTTAGAAAAGGCGGTGCCTCCAAATGAGTAAAAACCTTCCGAATATGCTGGAAAATACCATTGCAAAGATCCGTGAGATGGTGGATGTGAATTCCGTCATCGGCACGCCCATCACCACACCCGACGGTGTGACCATTATCCCTGTATCCAAGGTCAGTGTGGGTGTTGGCGGCGGCGGCTCCGACTTTGTTTCCAAAAATGTAAACAAGCAGGAAAACCCCTTTGGCGGCGGTGCCGGCGGTGGCGTGAAGGTGACTCCTGTGGCATTCCTGGTGGTAAAAGAAGGGAATGTCCGTGTACTGCCCATTCCCAATCCTGCAAATACAACGGCCGACCGCATTGTGGAACAGGTGCCGGATGTGCTGGATAAGCTGGCTGATTTCATCGACTCCAGAACGGAGAAAAAGGGCGAATAATTAGCTTCTCACCCGGCTACACTAGAGCCGGGTGAGAATATGAAAAAACTTTTTGCCGGGACGGCGGCTATACTGGCTGCTGTCCTGTTTTTATCCTGCCCGGCAGGGGCAATTTCAGCGCAGAAGGCTATTTTGCTGGATGGAACCACCGGCCGGGTGCTGTATGAAAAACAGGCAGACAGTAAAAGCCTGATCGCCAGCACCACAAAGATCATGACGGCGCTTGTCGTCTGCGAAAATTGCAATATGCTGGATCTGGTGGAGATCCCCAGAGAAGCAGTGGGGATTGAAGGATCTTCTATCTATTTAAAAGAAGGGGAAGTTCTGTCTGTTCAGGAGCTTCTGTATGGGATGATGCTCCATTCCGGCAACGATGCGGCCACCGCTTTGGCGATCTTTTGCGCCGGAAGTGTGGAAGCCTTTGCACAGATGATGAATAACAAGGCACGACAGCTAAAACTGAAAGCTACCCATTTTGTCAATCCGCATGGCCTGGATGCGGCTGACCATTATTCCACGGCTCGAGATCTGGCCGTGCTTGCCTGGTATGCCATGGAAAATCCCTTGTTTGCACAAACGGTATCTGCCAAAACCGTGACCATGGGCAACCGCTGCCTAACCAACCACAACAAGCTGCTGTGGCGAGTGGAGGGTGCGGAGGGCATCAAAACCGGATTTACCAAGGCTGCAGGTCGGATTTTAGTTTCCAGTGCCAGAAGGCAGGGCAGACGGCTCATTGCTGTTACTATTGAAGACGGAAATGACTGGGCGGACCATGCAGCGCTTTATGAACAGGGCTTTTCCCAATTCCTGTTCCAGAAGATCCTGTCGGAAGGGGAAGTGCTGGGGACACTGCAAGTATTTGGCGGTGAAGCAGACCGGGTTGAAGTGGTGTCCAAAGCGGATTTTTATTATCCTCTGGCGCAGGGAGAACAGGTCAGCCTCTTGCTGTCGAAAAAGGGGATGGCTTATGCCCCTGTGGTAGAAGGCGCGGATGCGGGCTTTGCCTATATCTGTATAAACGGCAATGCCGTTGGAAAAGTGGCAGTAGAATATGCCCAGACCATAGAACAGCAGCGCGTGGAGCAGAAAAAACAGTTCTGGCAGCGCTGGTTTGGAGAATGATATGTTAGAACGCTTACAGAAAATACTGTCTGCCCGAGGGATCGCTTCCCGTCGGGCGGCAGAGCAGATGATCCAAAGCGGCAGGGTAACCGTTAACGGTCAAACTGCCCGGCTTGGTCAAACCGCCGACCCGGATGCAGATGAAATTTTTGTGGACGGAAAGGCAATCCCAACCGCTGAAAAACCGGTGTACATTATGCTCAATAAACCTCGTGGCTTTGTGACGACCTTGTCTGATGAGCAGGGGAGACGGACGGCAGCCCAGTTGGTGGCAGATTGCGGCGTTCGGGTCTATCCGGTTGGACGGCTGGATCTAAGCTCCGAAGGATTGCTGCTGTTTACAAATGATGGTGCATTTGCCGATGCTATGATGCATCCCAAGCATGAGGTCAACAAAACTTATATGGCTTGGGTCACAGGATATTCACCGGAAGGATTTCAGCGGCTTCAGCAGCCCATAACGCTGGATGGCTACACGGTCCGAGCCCCACAGGTGCGGCAGTGGACAGTCCAGGGAGACCAGGCGAGATTGGAGATCACCATTCACGAAGGCCGCAACCGACAGGTGCGGCGGATGTGTAATGCTGCCGGAATGCATGTGACCCGGCTGCGCCGTATTGGCGAAGGGAAGCTGAAATTAGGTGATTTGGCCGTAGGAAAATGGCGGTATTTGACGGAAACGGAAGTGGAAATGCTGAAGAAGCTGGGGGCGAAAAATGAAAAGCTATGACGGAATTATCATTGGCGGCGGCCCGGCAGGAATGTTTGCTGCCATCACCGCAGCAAAGCAGGGACAGAAGGTCCTGCTGCTGGAGCGCAATGACCGCCTGGGTAAAAAACTGCTGATTACCGGCAAAGGCCGCTGCAATGTGACCAACAATTGCACCGTGGACGAGGTACTGAAAAATGTGCCCCGTAACGGACGGTTCTTGTACAGTGCCATGAACGCTTATCCTCCGGAAAGAATAATGGACTTTTTCGCAACCGCCGGTTGCCCCTTGAAAACCGAACGCGGAAATCGAGTTTTCCCGGTTTCTGACCGAAGCCAAAGTATTTTAGAGGCATTACAGAAGCAGATGCGGCTGGCCGGGGTGGATGTGCAGACAGGCCGGGTACGGGGAATTCTGACTGAAAACGGCGTCGCCAGTGGCGTTCGGACGGAAAATGCAACCTATGGTTGCCGGTGGGTGATCCTTGCCACCGGTGGCCTGAGCTATCCCACCACCGGCTCTACCGGCGATGGTTATGCCATGGCGCAGACGCTTGGACATACCATTATCCCTGCCCAAGGCTCGCTTGTACCGCTGGAAACGCAGGAAGAGGATGCTGCTCAAATGCAGGGCCTTGCGCTGCGGAATGTGGATGTAAAACTTGTAGATGCAAAGGGGAAAAAGCTGTTTACGGATTTTGGTGAGCTGCTGTTTACCCACTTTGGCGTTTCCGGCCCGACGGTGCTGTCTGCCAGCGCCCATTTGAGGGGGGAGAATTGCCGACTCATTATTGACCTGAAACCTGCTTTGGAGGAAGGAAAGCTGGATGACCGCATTTTGCGGGATCTGGAAATGTACAAAAACCGTTCCATGGAAAATGCACTGACGGATCTTCTGCCTCGGAGCATGATCCCCGTGGTTCTGCGTCGATTGAATATTGACCCAACCATGCAGGCCAATTCTCTGACCAGACAGCAGCGGCATAGCCTTGTGGTGCTGCTGAAAGCATTTTCTCTGACCATCACCGCAAAACGCCCGGTGGCAGAAGCGATCATTACCTCCGGCGGTGTCAAAGTGTCGGAGATCGATCCCAAGACCATGGAATCGAAAATAGTGTCGGGATTGTATTTTGCCGGAGAGATCATCGACTGTGATGCTTATACCGGAGGCTTCAACCTACAAATTGCATGGGCCACTGCCTACGCTGCCGGAATGGCTGTGGCAGAAAGAGAAAATCGTCATTGACAAAATGGCCGACTTGTAATAAAATACTCTAAGTTACAGAAAAACAGACGGAGGAATTACTTATGTACGAAAAACTGGTGTCCTATGCTGCAAAACAGCTGGAGCTGGATCCTTCCGAAATCACTCCCGAGTCCACCTTTGAGAGCCTGGGTATCGACTCCCTGGATATTGTGGAAATGGTGATGGATCTGGAAAGTGAGCTGGGCATTGAACTGGAAATGGAAGACCAGCAGATCACCACTTTCGGTGAGCTTGCCTCTTTTGTCGAGAGCAAGATGAACTAATTTAACTTTATAATCTTGTTACAGCGGACCGGCTCGTAACAAGGTCGCACTAGTCGGGGAGATAGCGGTGCCCTATGCCTG
>CAYROJ010000037.1:0-12539 GCA_964425865.1 uncultured Oscillospiraceae bacterium
CCTTCCTTCATTTTGTTCACCTCTTTCTCATCAAATAAAAGGGCATAGTTGCCCCAGCAATTTCAATCGCTCGGATATATTATCACACTTCTTTGGGAAATGCAAGCACTTTTTTCAGTTTTTTTGAAAAAAGTTATCCGAATAAGGCCGGATCGATTCTTCGGTCTTTAAAATAGTATTCCCGGTCGTGCTCCCCCACCGGCCGCAGCACCTTGCAGGGATTGCCCACCGCCACCACATTGGACGGAATATCCTTGGTGACGACGCTGCCTGCCCCGATAACTACATTATCTCCAATGGTCACACCGGGCAATACGATCACCCCAGCCCCCAGCCAGCAGTTGCAGCCAATGCGGATGGGCATATTGTATTGCAGCCCTCTGCTGCGCAGTTCCGGCGCAATGGGATGGCCGGCGGTAGCCAGCACCACATTGGGGCCGAACATGGTGTTATCTCCCACATAAATATGGGTATCGTCCACCAGTGTCAAATTATAATTGGCGTAGACCCACTTACCAAAATGGACATAATGCCCGCCAAAATTCGCATGAAGGGGCGGCTCGATATAGCAGCCCTCGCCGATTTCGGCGAACATCTCTTTGAGCATCGCAAAGCGGCGCTCTCCTTCACTGGGACGGGTTTGGTTGTAGTCAAACAGTTTTTCCTGGCAGCATATTTGATCTTTATGGATTTGGGGATCACCGGGGAAATAAATATCCCCGGTGTGCTGTTTATCCTTCTCGGTCATAACTTAAAATGCCCAGTTGCCATTGCGGAAGATGGGAACCACCTTACCGTCAGCACAGATGGCATCGATATTCATGCTGTCGCAGCCGATCATGAAATCAGTGTGGATCATGGATTCGTTGATGCCCAGAGCCTTGCATTCTTCGTTGGTCTTGTTGTGGTAATCCCGGATGGTGTCGTTGAAGCCACGACCCACAGCCAAATGGCAGGCGGCATTCTCGTCAAACAAAGTATTGTAGTACAGGATGCCGCTTTCGCAGATGGGGCTGTGCTGAGGAACCAGGGCACATTCGCCCAGGTAAGCCGCACCTTCGTCCATGGACAGCATGGTCTTCAGATTCTCCTCGCCCACTTCTGCGCCGGACTCCACCACCTTGCCGTTTTCAAAACGCATAAAGAACTTATCGATGAGCTGGCCATTATAGCTCAAAGGCTTGGTGGAATAGACGATACCCTCTGCCTTGCCACGCATGGGAGAAATGAAACATTCCTCGGTGGGGATGTTGGGATTGAAAACGATATTCTGACGGGACACTTCCTGGCCGCCGCAGAACATGGCCTCAGGGATCATACCCACAGTCAGGTCAGTACCATTGTCAGCAGTATAGTGCAGGCTTTCAATGCCCAGATTGTTGAGATAGTCGCAACGGGCACGCAGATTGGCGTTGTGTTCTTCCCAAGATTTGACGGAGTCTTCGGTCACACGAGCAGCAGACAAAATAGCCTCCCACATTTTCTCAATGGCGGTGCTGGTGCGCATACCGGGGAAAACCTTCTTTGCCCAGGCAGCACCGGGAACAGCGGCGATACACCACTGCTGCATACCGTCCCGGCGGTCGCTGTAAGGCTTCAAAATGGGATAAGACAGCTTTCTTGCCTTGGCAGCCTTTTCCATATTCATACCTTTCATGCCATCGGGGTCAGAGGACTCGATGAACAGACGGCAAGGCAGCGTCTGGCACCAGTGCTCCTGGCGGGCCTTCACCCACTCCGGCACATCAGCCATGGTCTTAACAGACTGGTAACGGTTGTGCACTTTACCCAGAGGATCATAATTCCAATTGACAATAACCTCTCTTGCCTTGGCCTTGTAACACTCTTCCACCACCATCTGAACAAATTCAGGCTGATCCAGGCTGGCATAGACCAAAACATCCTGTCCCTTCTGGACATTGATGCCCACCCGGGCAATCAAACGAGCATATTCACGCAAAACGGTTTTCTTCATGGTAAAGCACTCCTTTTTTGTTTTTCTACATTGTATCAGATTTCCCCTCACCAGTCAATAATTGTTGCATTTTTCTTCCCACTGTTTTATAATGGCACAAATGGAAAAAGGGGGGGCAACTTATGCTGACCACAGAAGCTTTTCATCAAAAAATAGCCGATGGCATCTATCTTTTGGACGGTGCTACCGGTTCTAATCTCATGAAAGCCGGTATGCCCAAAGGCTGCTGTGCCGAGGAATGGATCCTAAACAACCCGCAACCGCTGGTTGCCCTCCAGCGTTCTTATGCCGCCGCTGGAAGTCAGATCATTTATGCTCCCACTTTTCAGGCGCAGCCTCTGGCTCTTCAAAAAGTAGGACTGGAACGACAGACAGAAGCCATCAATGCAGCATTGGTCTCACTGAGCCGCTCCGCCGCCCCCAATTGCCTGATTGCCGGTAACATTGCCACCATGGCCGCCGTCTGCGACAGCTGGGATTCGGAGCAGTTTGACCTTTTGATCGACAACTATCGCCGTCAAATCAAAGGGCTATTAGATGGTGGCGCCGATCTGCTCGTTGCTGAAACATTGCTGTATCCCCAGGAGGCAGAAGCCGTTCTGACCGCTGCGGCACTGGAAAACGCCGGAGCAGTGCTGTGCAGCTTCACCATGCAAAGCGATGGCTCTCTCTTCTCTGGCATGGATGTGGGGCCGGTATTTACAGAGCTTGAAAAAGCAGGCGCTGCTGCCCTGGGCTTTAACTGCGTTGCAGCCGACAATTTGACCGCAGGCCTAGTCAGCAAGCTGCGCCGATACACCCACCTTCCGATCCTCTGCAAGCCCAATGCCGGAAATCCCGTGATCGGCGATGATGGTCTGGCACACTATTCCATGGATGCCGAGGAATTCGGAAAGATCATGGATGACTGCCGTCAAATGGGTGCATCCCTTTTGGGCGGCTGCTGCGGCACTGATCCCGGTTTCATTGCCACACTCAAAAAATAATTGCCAATTTATTTAAATTGTGTTATAGTGAGGTTGTTATGGAAAAAAGAGTACATTATTATGTCAGCCGTAAAAATGTGCTGACATGGCTGATGGCACTTGGTTTGGTCGGCTCGGCAGTGACCCGCATTGTATTCGCCTGTATGAAAGGAACAGACGCATACAGCAATGTGTGGAGTCAAATCGTTCTGCCAGTAGCAGCCACCTTATTGTATGTGC
Source organism: uncultured Oscillospiraceae bacterium (assembly GCA_964425865.1). Taxonomy (GTDB): domain Bacteria; phylum Bacillota; class Clostridia; order Oscillospirales; family Oscillospiraceae; genus Faecousia. The sequence continues at coordinate 3,181 of CAYROJ010000037.1, forward strand.
TTATCGTATTGATCTCCGGCAAAGAACGGTTTTACAAAACCGCCATTCCCGTCTGGCTGATGTGCATCCACTATGCCATCATCCCCCACACATTCATTGGCAATGACACCCTGGTCAAAGGAATGTATTGGGCAATTTTGCTGCTATGCAGTGTGATCTACACCATTATCTCCTCCGGCCGTGTGCGCCGTCCATGGTTTTTGCTGGTGATCTTCTTCTCCGGTCTGGGACTGAGTCTATACGCCAATTTGACCCATGGTGTCCGCATTTATGAGGAAAGCTCTCTGCCGGATCTATTTATGTTTGCCGGTCTGATCTTCGGCACACTGGGACTGCGCATCTCCCCTGCCAACGAGTATCATCCCACCTGGGGTGACCGGGTAGACGGCCGCCGCATCCGCTCTATGCCTGCCATTTCTCAGATCACCCCCTATTTGATGGTCCACCGCTGCGAGTCCAACATTTTCTTTGAGGAATCCTTTGAAATTACGAATGTTGACCGCTATATCCGCCAGAAGCGGAAAGAAGGTCTGACCAATTTCGGCCTTGTCCATGTGATTTTGGCCACCTACTGCCGGGCTCTGTGCAAATTCCCTGCCATCAACCGCTTCATTGCCGGTCAGAAGATCTATACCCACGGAGAAGATATTCAGTTCTGCATGACCGTGAAGAAGGAAATGACCGTTGATGCCCCCGATACCGTCATCAAGCTCCACCTGAACCGCCGGGACACCGCAGAAGATGTCTATCGCAAGTTTCAGGCCGCCGTGGAAGAGGTTAAGAACACGCCCCTTGACTCCGGTGTGGACAACACCGCCGGTGCACTTTCCATGATCCCCGGTGTGGTGCTGAAGTTTGTGGTTTGGCTCATTAAACTGCTGGACTACTTTGGAATGCTCCCCAAGTTCCTGCTGGAGATCAGCCCCTTCCATGCTTCTGTATATTTCACCTCCATGGGCTCTCTTGGCATTGAGCCTGTTTACCATCATCTGTACAATCTGGGCAATATGCCCCTGTTCTGTGCCTTCGGCTGTAAGCGCAAAGAGATGCAGATCATGGACGACGGCACTCTGGTTCAAAGAAAGTATGTGGATGTGAAGCTCAATGTAGACGAGCGTATTGTGGACGGCTTCTACTACGCTGCTTTCTTTAAGCACTTCAAGCGGCTCATGGCACATCCCGAAAATTTGGACAACGCCCCTGAAGAAATCATAAACGATATTGACTGATATGGTACATAAAATTACTGCTCTGCTGCCCCCGGGTCACCCCTGGGGGCAGCGCATTATCCATTTTGATACAGTGGACTCTACCAATACCTATGCAAAAAAAATCGCCGCCGACGGTGCACCCAACGGCACTGTGATCATTGCAGATGCCCAAACCGGCGGACGAGGGCGCTTGGGTAGAAGTTTCTCCTCTCCTGCTGGATTAGGGCTGTATCTTTCCGTGATTCTGCGGCCACAGTGTCCCCCCGACGCATTGATGCACCTGACCTGTGCGGCAGGTGTTGCCGCATCTGATGCCGTGCAAACCAGTGCAGGCATTACCCCCGGCATTAAATGGACCAACGATCTGGTGATCGGTCGGCGAAAGCTGGGAGGCATACTGACAGAACTTTCCATCGACCCGGCGACAAAACTGGTGGACTATGCTGTCATCGGCATCGGCATTAACTGCAAGCAGCAGGAAAATGACTTTCCCCCGGAAATCCGGGACATTGCCACTTCCCTGTTTCTTTCCGGCGGTGAGCCTGACCGGGTAGCGCTGGCAGCAGCACTGATCCATGAACTTTATCAAATGAACGAAATGCTGCTCACCCAAAAGGCTCAGGTCATGGCCGTATTTACCCAACGATGTGTCACCTTGGGGAAAGAGATCTCCATCGTTCGGGGCGAGCAAGTGCTCCATGCCAAGGCTTTGGCTGTCGATGAGGATGGCGGTCTGGTCGTCGCCTTTCCCGACGGCAGCCACACCACCGTATCCTCTGGAGAAGTCAGTATTCGGGGAATGTACGGATATTTATAATTTTTTGTAAACTGCAAAATTTTCTGTTGCTTTTTCATCAGTTTTTGGGTATACTGAAATCATCAAAAATACTTATCGGGAGGTTATCTTTATGAAGACTTTTAATGTGATCGCTAAGGTTGTGGCTGCTCTGGCCGCCATCGCCGGTATTGTCTATGTTGTCGCTACTTACGGCGATAAGATCGTTGCTTGGGCTAAGAAGCTGCTGGGCAAGGGTTGCTGCTGTTGCGAGGACTGTGCCTGTGCCGACTGCGAGTGCAATGAAGACGGCGAGTGCACCTGTGAGTGCGACTGCGAAGATTGCGACTGCTGCGACTGTGAAGGCGACTGCGACGAGTGCGAGTGCGACTGCGACGAGACCTGTGAAGAAGTGACCGAGGAAGAGGTCGTTGAAGCCAGCGACAAGGACTTTGAGGCTTAAGTTCATAAATAAAAAAACACATCCACCGTCGGTGGATGTGTTTTTCTTTACTCTACGCTGCACAGCAGTTCTACCAACATATCGGTGATTCTCTCCATATCCTCCACGGGAATATACTCAAACCGACCATGATAGTTTGCACCGCCGGTGCACAGGTTCGGACACGGAAGGCCCATAAAGCTGAGCCGAGCGCCATCGGTGCCTCCACGGATAGGGACAGTAACAGGGGCGATCCCTACCGTCTTCATGGCATTCTCTGCCCGCTGAACGATGAACATCTTGGGCAGGATCTTCTCTTTCATATTATAGTAGCTGTCCTTCATGGAAAGCTCTGCGGTGCCTTCGCCGTATTTGGCGTTGATAAAGGCGGCAGCCGCTTCCATAACTGCCTTCTTCTGCTGGAATTTCTCCATGTCATGGTCACGGATGATGTAGTGCAGCACAGACCGTTCCACCTCACCTTCCATGCCGTGCAGCATGATAAAGCCCTCATAGCCATCCGTGTATTCCGGTCGCTGTGCCACAGGCAGCAGCCCATTAAATTCCATAGCGATCAGCTGCGAATTAACCATCTTATCCTTAGCAGAGCCGGGGTGAATGTTCAGACCGTTGAAAGTGACCTTTGCACCGGCGGCATTAAAATTCTCATATTCGATCTCTCCGATGGTCCCGCCGTCGACCGTGTAGGCATAGTCCGCAGCAAAGCCTTCCACATCAAAAAGATCTGCACCACGACCGATCTCCTCGTCAGGGGTGAATGCGATTTTTAAAGTCGCATGACTGCGGCGGCAGGTCAAAAGGCGCTGGGCAGCGGCCATGATCTCGGCAACACCGGCTTTATCATCAGCCCCCAAAAGTGTGGTTCCATCAGTGACGATCAGGTGTTTGCCCCGATGGATAGACAGCTCCGGATAATCCTTTTCGCTGAGATAGATCTGCTTTTCTTCATTCAGGCAAATATCATTCCCGTCAAAAGGAACGATTTTTGCCTGCACATTCTCGCCGGAAGCGTCGGGTGCTGTATCCATGTGGGCAATCAGGCCAATGGCAGGCAAGGACGGATTGCCAGGAACAGTGCCATAGATATAGCCGTTTTCATCCATGTGGGCATCCAAAATGCCCATTTGCTTCATTTCCTCCACCAGCTGTGCGCCCAACCGCTTCTGTTTGGCAGTGGAGGGACAGGTTTCGCTTTCTTCATTGGACTGGGTGTCGAAAGACACATAACGCAGGAACCGATCAATTACATTTTCCATAAAATCTCCTCTATTGCTAAAAAGTGCCACCGCAGTTGCGGCGGCACTTTTGTGCTTGATTTGAATTACTTGGCAGCATTGACCAGCTCAGCAGTATCCTGAGCGATCATCAGCTCTTCGTTGGTGGGGATGACCCAAACCTGCACCTTGGAGTCGTCGGTGGAGATCTTGGTTTCCTTGCCGCGGACATTGTTCCGCTCGGGATCGATCTTCACGCCCATAAAGCCAAGGTACTCGCAGATAGCTGCACGAGTCTCGGGGCCGTTCTCGCCCACACCGGCGGTGAAGGTCAGCATATCGATGCCGTTCATAGCAGCTGCATAAGCACCAACATACTTAGCAACTTCATAGAAGAACTTCTGCAGAGCCAGGATGCAGTTCTCATCGCCATTGGCCTCGCCTGCTTCCAGATCACGGAAGTCGGAAGAAACACCGGAGATGCCCAGCACGCCGGACTTCTTATTCAGGATATTCAGGCACTCATCCACAGAGTAGCCGTACTTGTTGCACAGGAACTGGACAACACCGGCATCGATGTCGCCGCAGCGGGTGCCCATGGGAACACCGGCCAGAGGGGTCAAACCCATGGTGGTATCCTGGCACTTGCCGTTCACAACAGCGGACATGGAAGAACCGTTGCCCAGATGGCAGTTGACCAGCTTAAACTCCTTGGAGCCGTACAGCTCAGCGGCACGGCGAGCGATATACTTGTGAGAAGTGCCGTGGAATCCGTAACGACGAATGTCGTCATTCTCATAATACTCAGTGGGGATGGCGTAACGATAAGCCTTGGGAGGCATGGTCATGTGGAAAGCGGTATCAAACACGGCAACCTGAGGAGTTTTGGGCATAACAGCCTGGCAAGCACGGATGCCCATCAGGTTGGCAGGATTGTGCAGGGGGCCCAGAGGGATGCACTTTTCGATGGCCTTGATCACATCGTCATTGATGATGCAGGAATCGGAGAATTCCATGCCGCCATGCAGCACACGGTGGCCAACAGCATCGATCTCGTCCACGGACTTGATAACACCGTGCTCAGGATCGACCAGGATGTTCAGCACAGCCTCGATAGCCTCGGAATGGGTGGGCATGGGAATGTCCTTGACCACCTTCTTATCGCCAACTTTGTGGGTCAGACGGCCGTCGATATAAATACGCTCGCACAGGCCCTTAGCGGACACATCGCCAGTCTCGGGGTTCATGAGCTGATACTTCAAAGAAGAGCTACCAGCGTTGATAACCAGTACATTCATTTGTAATGAATCCTCCTAAAAATAATTGTTTCATTTTTTACCTTTGTGTGGTAGTATATCCATAACAAGATTATTGTACATTATTTCTTAAAATTTCTCAACCCCTATTTCCATATTTTTTCAAAAAAGGAGGGCTAAATTTGCATATTACGGGAATTATCTGTGAATACAATCCCCTGCATCTGGGACACCAAAAGCAATTGAACTTTGTCCGTGGACAAATTGGCCCTCAGGGTGCCATCGTTGCTCTCATGAGCGGAAATTTCGTACAAAGGGGACATCCAGCCATTTTTGACAAGATGGTGCGGGCAAACGCAGCAGTGGAATGTGGCGCTGATCTTGTTTTGGAGCTGCCCATTACCTATGCCCTCTCCTCTGCCGAAGGCTTTGCCACCGGTGGCGTGGACATTTTATCCAGGCTGTGCCACAGCGTTTGCTTTGGTGCTGAAACTGCCGATGCAAATGCGATCATGCGCACCGCTCAGGCACTTCTATCCCCCACCTTCTCCCCAGTCCTGCGAAAGCATCTGGATAGAGGACTTTCCTTCCCTGCTGCCCGACAAATGGCACTTGCAGAAATAGGCATGGACGGTAATATTTTGCAGACCCCCAACAATATTTTGGCAGTGGAATACTGCAAGGCAATTCTTGCTCAGAATGCCCCTCTGACACCCATGCCTATTTTACGCCAGGGAAGCTACCATGATACGGAAGTAGATCAACAAAACCCCTCTGCCACCGCCCTGCGGATGCGGATGGAAAAGGGAGAGGATTGGCTCAGCTTCGTGCCCCAGAAAGCGCAACCTGCGGTTGCGGAAGCCACCCGGTATTGTCTGAAAAGCGGTGAAAAAGCCATGCTCTACCGCTTTCGCACCATGACAGACAACGAATTTCAGTTGCTTCCCTACGGCAGCGAAGGCCTCTGGCGCAAATTCATGCACGCCTGCCGCAAAGAAGCAACCTTAGAAGAGATCCTCACTGCCACCAAGTCAAAGCGCTACACAAGAAGCCGTCTCGACCGGATGGCTATGTGTGCATTTCTTGGCATTACCGCTGAAGATTTGGCACAAAAGCCACCTTATGTCCGAGTGCTGGCATTTAACGACCGTGGCCGAGATATACTGAAGAACGCAAAAACCCAAGGTGTGTTCATCAACGCCGGGCAGCGTGTTGACCATCCTTATTGGAATTTGGAGGCACGCTCCACAGATCTGCACGCCCTGTTTGCCACCAACTCCTTGGACCCTCCCGGAAAAGAGTGCCGGTATCGGGTAATTTACAAAAAATAAAAAAGGAGTTTTTATGCCTCGGTTAAAAACAAAATACTGCCTGGTCGCCTTTTTCTCAGCGGCATTCCAGGCCTTCGGTATGTACAATATCCACGCTTTGTCCGGAGTGACAGAAGGTGGCATTTTCGGATTGATTTTGCTGCTGGATCACTGGCTTAGCCTGTCCCCTGCCATTTCCAGTGTCATCCTCAACGGCGCTTGCTATGTTCTGGGTTGGCGAACTCTGGGTAAGGAATTTATTGGCTACTCTGTGGTAGCCACCGCCGGATATTCCATCTGTTACGCCATTTGCGAGCGATTTCCGCCCCTGTGGCCGGGCATTGCCAATTTGCCCTTGCTTGCCTCCATTGTCGGCGCTCTGTTCATTGGCATCGGCGCAGGACTCTGTGTCCGGGTGGGCGGTGCCACCTCCGGCGACGATGCGCTGGCCATGAGCCTGACCCATATCACCAAGATCCCCATTGAGCGGCTGTATCTCATCAGCGATCTGATCGTGCTGCTGCTTTCTCTGAGCTACATTCCTTTCCGCCGCATCGGCTATTCCCTGCTGACGGTGATCCTGTCCGGCCAGATCATCGGCTGGATCCAGAAAATACCCTCGAAAAGCAAATGAAACATGGGCGTGCTGCAAAACCAGCACGCCCATCGTTTTTTCTTTTTACAGATGCAGCACCCTGTCTTTGATTTCCTGGGTACGGCCCTGGTTCCAATACTGGGTACCGATATAGCCGCAGGTACGGCGAGCAACATTCATCTTGCTCTGGTCCGTATTGCCACACTGCGGACAGCACCAGACCAACTTTCCATCGTCCTGCTTGATTTGGATTTCACCGTCAAAGCCACAGCACTGGCAGTAGTCGCTCTTGGTGTTCAGCTCGGCATACATGATGTTTTCGTAAATGAACTGCATCAGCTCCAGCACTGCATCCAAATTCTGCTGCATATTGGGCACCTCCACATAGCTGATAGCGCCGCCGGGAGACAGCTGCTGGAAGTCGGACTCAAACTTCAGCTTAGTAAAGGCATCGATCTTCTCTGCCACATGGACATGGTAAGAATTGGTGATATAATTCTTATCAGTAATGCCGGGAATCAATCCAAAGCGCTTCTGCAAGCACTGGGCAAATTTATAAGTGGTAGATTCCAGAGGCGTGCCATACAGGGAGAAATCAATATTGTGCTTGGTCTTCCAGCTCTTGCAGGCATCGTTCATATACTGCATGACACGAAGCGCAAAAGGCTTGGCCTCCTCGTCAGTGTGGGACTTCCCGGTCATATACTTGACGCACTCATACAGGCCGGCATAACCCAGAGAAATGGTAGAATAGCCGCCGTAGAGCAGTTTGTCAATGGGCTCGCCCTTGGGAAGTCTGGCCAGAGCGCCATACTGCCACAGAATAGGGGCGGCATCAGACAGGGTGCCCTTCAGCCGTTCGTGGCGGCACATCAGCGCCCGATAGCACAGGTCAAGACGAACATCAAAGATCTTCCAGAACTTATCCATATCCTTGCCGGAGGACAGGGCAATATCCACCAGATTGATGGTGACAACGCCCTGATTGAAGCGGCCGTAATACTTGTGCTTGCACGGCTCATAGTTTCCGGCGTTGGCAATGTTCCCTGCCCCGGCCTCGGTAAAGCGGTCAGGGGTCAGGAAAGAGCGACAGCCCATGCATACATATACATCGCCTTTGAATTCCAGCATTTTCTTTTCGCTGATATAGTCAGGCACCATCCGCTTGGCAGTACACTGGGCCGCCAGGCGAGTCAAATACCAGTAAGGTGTGCCGGCACGAACATTATCCTCTTCCAGCACATAGATAAGCTTGGGGAAAGCAGGAGTGATCCACACGCCCTTTTCATTCTTCACGCCGTCAATACGCTGGCGAAGCATCTCTTCGATGATCATGGCCAGGTCTTTCTTTTCCTGGGGATTGCGTGCCTCATTCAGATACATGAACACGGTGATAAAGGGTGCTTGACCATTGGTGGTCATCAATGTCACCACCTGGTACTGGATGGTCTGCACACCACGGCGAACTTCGTCACGCAAGCGGTCTTCAACGATGGCGTTGACTTTTTCTTCATCAGCACCCACACCCAGCATTTCCAGTTCCCGTTCCACGGTCTTGCGGATCTTCTCCCGGCTGACCTGCACAAAAGGTGCCAGGTGGGTCAGAGAGATAGACTGTCCACCGTATTGATTGGAGGCCACCTGGGCAATAATCTGGGTGGCAATGTTGCAGGCGGTGGAGAAAGAATGGGGTTTTTCAATGAGCGTACCGGAAATGACTGTGCCGTTCTGAAGCATATCCTCCAAATTCACCAGGTCACAGTTGTGCATATGCTGGGCATAGTAGTCCGAGTCATGGAAGTGGATAATACCCGCCTCGTGGGCATCCACGATTTCTTGAGGCAACAAAATACGGCGTGTAATGTCCTTAGACACTTCTCCGGCCATATAGTCACGCTGGACAGCGTTAATGGTGGGGTTTTTATTTGCATTCTCCTGCTTGACTTCCTCGTTGTTACACTCGATGAGGCTCAGGATCCGATCGTCTGTGGTGTTGGATTTACGGATCAGGCTCCGGGTATAGCGGTAAGTAATATACTGCTTGGCCACCTCAAAAGCGCCATGCGCCATAATGGCCTTTTCTACCATATCCTGAATTTCTTCCACAGAGGGGCTGCGCCCCAGTTCTTCACAGGAAATAGCAACACTCTGAGCAATACGGTTGATCTGCAAGGGGGTCATGCGCACTTTTTCTTCGACGGCATTGTTTGCCTTCTGCAAGGCCACAACAATTTTGTTAATGTCGAAAATTGCTTCTGCGCCGCTTCTTTTTATAATTTTCATTTTTAGCCCTCCACTGTATGTAAGTTTCGTGCAAACGCTGATTGATGACATTATATACTATATCTTGTGGTAATTTCAAGTAGCAATCGCAAAATAATGTGTATATTTTTTATTTTCTCTTTTGTGCATTTTTACGACAATGTTATGTTCCCCTTCTTTTTCCCCCATCGATTCCTTTTTTTCGATGGCAAGCAATTATTGTTCATTTGTCAATGATGTGAGACCACAAAAAAGCAGAAAGAGTTCTGATTT
>CAYROJ010000038.1:0-12480 GCA_964425865.1 uncultured Oscillospiraceae bacterium
GAGCCGGAGGCTCTAACCAACTGAGCTAAAGGCCCGTTTTGTCACGGGTGGACTGAAAACCACCGCTTGCGTATTCTATCACCAAAACCCCGTTATGTCAAGCGAAAAAATGAAAAATCATGTAATTCATTACAGTCAGAAGTCTTTTTGGGATGAATTACATGACAAAACGGATATTTCCATTTGGATTTATTGACAAAGGAAAGCGAATAACCTAAAATGCAATTGTGAAAAGTGCCAAATGTTGGCATGGAGGAAAAATCACGGAGGTTAAAATGAAATGAGGAAAAACATGAACAGATTTCTGGCGATTGTGCTGGTGATGGTCATGGTTTGCGGCTTGCTGCCCCAGACCTTCATCCCGGTTCACGCTGAGCAGAGTGCTTACAAATTCTCCTATGATATGCTCAGTGCAACGGAGGATAAGCAGGCCATTGCGGAAGGCAGCATTGCCGAGGCGCCTTTCTTCTCGGTGATCGGCAAGGTCACCAAGCGCTGGAAGGAAGAAAAGGGCGTTACATCCGTTGAGGTGGAAAAAGCCTGCAAGGGTGCCATTGCCTTTACCATTGCCGGTGAGGCGGATGTGAAGATCGAAGTGTCCAGCACCGGCGGCAGCAATACTTCTCTGATCGCCCTTTACAACGCTGCCGATGAGGCCGTGGCCAATAAAGAGGGGATCACAGAGGTCAGCGGAACCGGAAAGACCACTTTGACCTACGCTCTGCAGGCCGGTACTTACCGCGTGGTGTCTCCTGTATCGGAGACCTACAACCGTGGCGCACGGGTGTTTTCTATTGAGGTGACTGCGCAGCAGGCAGCTGCCACGGCGAAGGAATATGGCTTTCAGGCCAACACGCTGACCGCTGCCGCAGATAAGGAAGAGTTGGCCGAGGGCAATTTGACCGAGGATGGCTTCTTTACCGTCAGCGGTTCCATTACCAAGCGTATTGATAAGAATACCGGCGCAGTCAAGTCCATTGAACTGGCTAAGAAATCCGGTGGTGCCATTTCCTTTACGCTGACCGGCAGTGCAGATGTGGTCGTAGAAATGGCCAGCACCGGTTCTTCCAATGTTTCTAAGGTAGCACTGGTCGATGCTTCCGGTGAGACCGTTTCCAATAAGGAGGGCTTGACAGAAGTTGTGGGCAGCAGCCCTGCTACCAAGCTGACCTATGCGTTGGAAGCCGGTACTTACCGCATCACCGCCCCCGGCTCTGACCGTGGTGCCCGGGTGTTCTCCATTAAAGTCACCGAAACTGCCGGCGGCACTGTTGAGCGGCCTTCTTGGGAATCTGTGGCACTGCCTGCTGTGACTAAGGTGGAGCAGCGCCAGGATGTGCTGAAGGTGACTGTGGATATGCCCATAGGTAAGGATGGTGCAGACTCCATCGTTGTGTCCATGATGGACGAAAACAACAAGGTCCTGGTTTCTGAGACCTACACCACCGAAGGTACCGTCCATGAACTGAGCTTTGTGCCTGCAACTTCCGGCTGCTTTGTATTCACCGTGACTGCCAAGCGGATAGATGAAGCAAACAAGGTAATGCCCGAAGGCGTTACCAGTGAGTTTGTCCTGCCCCTGAAGACGCCTGTGGTCAATCTGATCCATCAAGGCGCAAACGGCGCACTGACTGCTATTTGGAGCGAGACCGAGGAAGCAACTTCTTATGAAGTGACCCTGACTGCGCCCAACGGCACCACCACCGTTAAAACGACCTCTGATCGTCAGTATACCTTTGAGGGCCTGACCGTTGGCCAGACTTATTCCATCACGGTGGCGGCTATCCGTGGCGAAGAGCGGACAGAGGCCTCTGCCGCCGCCAAAGCCACTGCAACCGCTGAGGCACAGACAGATTGGGGCTTTACCGCTTACGGCCCCAGCACCAATACCAAGAATAATGATTACAAGATCAACGAAGACGGCACAGTGACCGTCTGGTCTGAAAATGGCAAGGGCAAGATCCAGCCCAGCGGTGCAGATGGTATCGCATTCTACTACACTGCCATTCCCACTGACCGAAACTTTACCTTCCGCGTCAATGTCCATGTGGATCAGTGGACTCAGAACAACGGCCAGGAAGGCTTCGGCCTGCTGGCTACCGACAGTCTGGGCATCCACGGCGACGGTTCTCAGTTCTGGACCAACCAGTATATGCTGGGTCTGACCAAGGTGGAATATCGATGGGATTCTGATGAAAACACGGCATATGCCTCTGACAGCGGCCTGGGCGACATCAAGATGTCCATGAAGCTTGGCCTGGGTGTCCTGTCCAAGACCGGCCTGGCCAAGCAAAGCCTGGGCTATGCCAGCGGCCTGGCTGCCGGTATGGTAAGCAAAACGCTTACCATGGAAAGCGCATCCGGCGAGAAAGCCTATGAGAGCGGTACTTACAATATCGTTGGCAACTGCACAACGGAAGTATCCAACTCTTTGATGCAGCTGACTGATTTTGTCCTGGAGATCGAGAAAAACAACACCGGCTATTTCCTGTCTTATTACGATCAGAATGGAAACCTCATCCATCGGGAAAAGAATTATGACCCCGATGCGCTGAGCGCACTGGACAGCGAGTTTGTCTATGTGGGCTATTTTGCTTCCCGTTACGCCCGTGCGACTTTCAAGCTGGAGCAGCTGGACATCAGAGATCCTGCCGGCGATCCTCCTGCGGAGGAAAAGCCCAAGGAGCAGGTCACCCCTGTTGTGTATGTCTCTTCTGCTGCCACTGCCCAGTCCACCAAGTATGAAATGAAATTCATGTGTAATGTGGCAGGCAGCGCATTTATCCGTGTCAACGATAAGGATACCGATTTGAAGAATATTTCCGTCAAGGCAAACCAGATCGTCACCGTTCCTGTGGACATCGTGGCGGATGCTGAGACCAAGGTGAGCGTCTATGTGTCCCCGGATCCCAATCAGGATTTGGGAGAGGGCAAGGAACTGTCCGGCACCGGCACGGTCAGCGGTGAGGTGGTTGTGATCCATACCTCCGCTTTTGAAAACCGTGAGAATCTTTATGTAGCCCCCAACGGCTATTCCACCGGCGACGGCAGCCTGAAAAAACCTCTGGATATTTACACGGCGATCAGCGTGGCCCGCCCCGGCCAGACCATTATCCTGCTGGAAGGTACTTACAAGCTGGAAACGACTGTCCGTATTGAGCGCGGCATCAACGGTACTGCCGAAAAGCCCATCCGTATGATCGGCGATCCCAGTGCCAATACCCGTCCTGTGCTGGACTTCCAGGGAGCTTGTGCCGGTATTGTCCATGGCGGTAACCACTGGTTCTTCTACGGCTTTGATGTGACAAATACTCAGGACGCCAAGAAGGGCTTCCAGGTTTCCGGCAACAGCAATATCCTCGACAATATCGTTGCTCACCACAACGGTGATACCGGCATCCAGATCAGCCGTCTGAACGGCAGCACAGACCTGACCATTGAAAACTGGCCTGTAAACAATTTGATCCGCAACTGTACTTCCTATGCCAATATGGACAAGGGCTACGAAAACGCCGATGGCTTTGCCGCCAAGCTGACCTGCGGTGAAGGCAATGTATTCGATGGCTGCGTGGCTTACAACAATGCCGATGACGGCTGGGATCTGTACGCCAAGAATGAGACCGGCCAGATCGGCGCTGTGACCATCAAAAACTGTGTGGCCTACGCCAATGGTTACCTGGAAGACGGTACCTCGGCCGGTAACGGCAACGGTTTCAAGATGGGCGGTGAGAGTATCAGCGGCAAGCATAAGCTGGTCAACTCTATCTCCTTTAACAACAGAGCCAAGGGCATCGACTCCAACTCCTGTCCGGACATCATTGTGGAAAACTGCATTTCCTATAATAATGGCAGCTACAATGTGGCCTTCTACACCAAGGATGCCAGAAACACTGCCTTTAAGGCCAACGGGATCATCTCCTTCAAGGATGACCAATGCAGCGCTGTTTCCACCGGCGAGAACTTGAAGCCTGTGGGCACCCAGAATGAGGCGGATTATCTGAATGATACCTGCTATTTCTGGAACGGAACGGCCAGCAAGAACACTGCCGGTGCCGCTGTTGAGGCAGATGCTTTTGTTTCCTTCGAGTTCAAGGAGATCACCCGTAACGAAGATGGTACCATCAATATGCAGGGCTTCCTGGAATTGACTGACAAGGCTCCTGCCAATGCCGGCGCAAGACTTACCGGCAACGGTACGCCCTCTGAAAAGGTGACGGTCAATAACCCCGACAAGACCGATGAGCCCGACCAGAACACGGATCCCACCCAGCCTTCCACCACCGCACCTGCCACCGAACCGGGCGATCTGGTTCCCGAACCCACGGCCAAGGGCAGCGATCCTGTGGTGATCGCCATTGCCGTGGTACTGGGTCTGGCGGTGATCGCTGCCGTCGTGGTACTGTACCTGATGAAGAAAAAGGAGAAATAATTACTGATTTCTCAGCAAATCGCCAAAACCCACACCGGAAACGGTGTGGGTTTTGTACTTGCTTTTTCTGTCGCATTTGATATAATGACGGTTAGAAAGGTTGGGATGTATTTTGAAGGCGTGGAAGCATTTTGTTACCATCACCCATCACCGTCATTTGGTGCGCAAGGGGTGTTTTAAAGTGGGACTTTACTGGCAGGGCTTGACCCATGACCTGTCGAAATATAGCCCTACGGAGTTCCGGGTGGGTGCCAGGTATTATCAGGGCATTTGCAGCCCCAACAATGCCGAGCGGGCAGAAAAAGGGTATAGCGAAGCCTGGATCCATCACAAAGGTCGAAACCGCCATCACTGGGAATACTGGACTGACCTGAGCCTGGAGAGCCGCCGATATGAGGCTGTCCCAATGCCCCGGAAATATCTGGTGGAAATGGTCATGGATCGCATCGCTGCCTGTAAAACCTATCAGGGGGAGAAGTATACGGATGCCTCTGCGCTGACCTATCTGGAAAACAGCCGGGAGCAGCATCTGATCCACCCCAAGACCCGGCGGGAACTGACGTATATTCTGACCATTTTGAAAGAAAACGGCGAAAAAGCAATGTATGATTATGTAAAAACAAGTGTGCTCAAGGGGAAACCCTTCCCTTGGGAAGAAACGGAGGAATAATATGGCTGCAAGCTGGCTGAAAAACGCAGTGTTTTATGAAATTTACCCCCAATCCTTTTACGACACCAATGGCGATGGCATCGGTGACCTGAACGGCATCACCGAAAAGCTGGGCTATGTAAAAAGTCTGGGCTGCAATGCCCTGTGGCTCAATCCCATCTATGACTCTCCTTTCCAGGATGCAGGCTATGATGTCCGTGACCACAAGAAAGTGGCGCAGCGTTATGGCACAGAGGAGGATCTGGTGCGGCTGTTTGAAACTGCTCATGCCATGGGGATCCATGTGCTGCTGGATTTAGTCCCCGGTCATACCAGCGAGACCCATCCCTGGTTCCTGCGCAGTGCCGAAGAACAGCCCAACGAAATGTCCAACCGCTATATCTGGACAGATAGCGCTTTCTCCGGCGGCGACGGCATGGTGTTCATTGGCGGCGAGCATCCCAGAGATGCTACCTACATTGTCAATTTCTTTAAGTGCCAACCGGCACTGAACTTCGGCTACACTGAGCGCCACTGGCCTTGGCAGGATGACATCAATGCCCCCGGCCCTCTGGCCAACCGGGAAGCAATGAAGGACATCATGCGCCACTGGTTGAACCTGGGCTGTGACGGCTTTCGGGTGGACATGGCTGACTCTCTGGTGAAAAACGACGGCAACGACAAACCCGGCACCATGGAAGTGTGGAAGGATATTGCCGGTGCCATCCATGCCGAATACCCCGAGGCTGCGCTGGTTTCCGAGTGGAACAACCCCAAGTCCGCCCTTAATTGCGGTTTTGACATGGACTTCTTCCTGAACTGGGATGGCAACGGCTACTCCGTGCTCATGCGTGATTATCAGGTGAAGGACGGTAAGATCCTGGGGGATAACAGCTATTTTAAAGCCGGTTCCACCCGTGATCCGCTGGGCTTTGTGAATGATTACCTGCCCAAGTACGAGGCTACGAAGAACGCCGGTATGTGGTGTATGATCACCGGTAACCACGATGTGAAGCGCCCCACTGCCAATCTGGATGATACCGAGCGGCGGCTGGCCTATTCTATGATCCTGACCATGCCCGGTGCTCCTTTCCTGTACTACGGCGATGAAATCGGTATGCCCTATCAGTTTATCCCCACCAAGGAAGGTGGCTACCACCGCACCGGTTCCCGTACTCCTATGCAGTGGGACAGCAGCGCAAACTGTGGATTCTCCACCGCTAAGGCGGAAGATCTGTACCTGCCTGTGGACTCTTCTTCTGGCACGCCCACAGTGGCCGCTCAGGAGGCGGATGAGAATTCTATGCTCCATTATGTCCGAAAGGTCATTGGCTTACGACAGGCGCACCAGAGCCTTCAGAACTGCAACAACTTCTCGGTGTATCATGCGGCTGCGGACGATCGACTCTTTGCCTATAAGAGAGGGGAGTACCTTCTGGTCATCAACCCCAGCCTGGAGCAGCGGGAGTTGGCGTTGGACGGAGATTATGAACTGATCTTCCAGTTCAATGGGGCTCACATCAGCGGAACGGCTGTGAATGTGGGTACTCAGAGCTTTGCTGTGCTTCGTCCCAAAGTGTAAAACAGAGTTTCTATGGGGGCACAATGCCCCCATAGAAAAAATTTTGTAAAAAAAGAAAATAGTGCTTGACATTTTCCGAAAATTGCGTATAATAACCATGTTGTTCGCAACATAGAGGATTAGTGTAACGGTAGCACACCGGACTCTGACTCCGTTCGCGGGGGTTCGAATCCCTCATCCTCTGCCAGGAAAAAGCACTTGCTTATGCAAGTGCTTTTTTCAATACTATTTGCGCAGGGGAAAATGAGATTGGGCGTTAGCCGATGGTTTCGTATCCTTTCCTTTCTCAATTATACTACGGAAAAAGTAGACACCCACACTTTGGTGAGTGTCTACTTTTATTTTGCAGGTGCATGACCACTTTGCTGTCGGGCGTTTTTAGCATTGAAGGGGATTCACCACAAATAGGGGTTCATGAGCATTCCCTGATCTCCGAGAGCTGTTTTATCCTCAAAACAGAAACTGCCAATACTTTTTCTCTTATTTTTCTTGTATTTTCAGAAAGAACCTGCTATAATGCAGTGCGGAAACAGGCGTTTCCGAAAAATATGCGCTGTATCCTTGCGTGTGAGGAACGGCAGCAGGAGGTAACAAATGAATAGCAAAACAAAAAACATGGTAGGCCTTGGGCTCTTTACTGCCATTGTGGTGGTATTGCAGCTGTTCGCATCAGGCATCCGGCTGGGACCATTCTCCATTTCTTTGGTGCTGGTACCCATTGTGGTCGGCTCTGCGCTCTACGGATGGAAAGGCGGCGCTTGGCTGGGTTTCGTTTTCGGCGTTGTGGTGCTCCTCAGCGGCGATGCGATGGCGTTTCTGACAGTGAATGTTCCGGGCACCATTGTGGTGGTGCTGCTGAAAGGAACTTGCAGCGGTCTGGTGGCTGGCCTGGTGTATAAGCTGCTGGAAAAGCGCAATCGAACCTTGGCAGTGACCACGGCAGCAATTGTCTGTCCCATGGTCAATACGGGTATTTTCCTATTGGGCTGTGTGGTGTTCTTCCTGGACACTGTGGCCCAGTGGGGTGCGGCTTTGGGCTATGAGAATGCTGCGGCATATATGTTCCTGGGTTTGGCGGGCGGTAATTTCCTGGTCGAGCTGGTGATCAATCTGGTGCTGGCGCCGGTGATCGTTCGACTGATCCAAATCGGGAAGCGATAAAAGGAGAAAATTTATGGTTTTGACAATCGACATCGGTAACTCCAATGTGGTTATTGGCTGTATCGATACAGACAATCGGGTCACGGCACTGTTTCGGATGGTGACAGATCTGAAAAAGACCGAGGATGAATACGCCTCCGGCATGAAAGCCATCCTGGAGTTCAACAGCGTGGACCGTCATGATTTTGAAGGAGCCATCATTTGCTCCGTTGTTCCACCGCTGACGGAGATCTTCCGCACTGCGGTAGAAAAAATCATCGGTTGTAAGGCTTTGGTGGTGGGAGCAGGTGTCAAAACAGGTCTGAATGTTCAAATTGAAAACCCGGCTTCTTTGGGCAGCGACATTGTGGCGGCCAGCGTGGCGGCTATGGTAGAGTATCCGCTGCCTGTGATCGTCATCGACATGGGTACGGCAACGACCATTACGGTGGTGGATAAAGGCAATCGCTATATTGGCGGCGCCATTGTGCCCGGTGTGGCACTTTCGATGAATGCGCTGTCTTCCGGCACATCCTTGCTGCAAAAAGTACCCATTGAAGCGCCGAAAAAATCCATTTGTACCACCACCACGGAGAGTATGCAAAGCGGTGCGGTCTACGGAAATGCAGCATTGCTCGATGGCATGATTGCCCGGTTTGAAAAGGAACTGGGCTGCGAGGCCACGGTGGTGGCCACCGGCGGTATTGCCGACAAAATCCTGCCCTATTGCACCAAGAAAATTGTTTACGATGAGAACCTGCTGCTGAAGGGTCTGAACATCATCTATAAAAAGAACAAGAAAAACGAAGAAAAGCGGCTCGGATGAGCCGCTTTTTTGTGCAGAAAAGAGGGGAAATACGCCCCTCTTGCTGTATATATTATAGCAGAAAAGCACCTCCATTTCAAGACTTGTAATTGGCTTTTTTCGGCGTAAAATATAGCCTATCACAAGAAAATAGGAGGATTATGCCATGAACGAACTTCAAATCCGGCAAATGCAGCTGTCAAAGGCCAAAGAGGAAGTCAGACGATGCAGCGACCTCAATGCCCTGTATGGCCTAAAGCTGACAGAACAGGACATAACGGATCTTGTGGAGCTGCGAGGGCAGGCACTGCGCAATACCGGGCGGGTGGAGTTTGGGGGCGGAATACTGCCCAAATTGATTCGTACCTTTTGCAAGTCTCCATACATAGACTCCTACAACTATGCTACTATACTGGGAGAAATGCAGGATGCCTTCTATTATTTCAAAAATGAGTCCCAGGATCGGTTTTCCGATGATGAACTGATCGACTTTATGGCCGAAGTGTTCAACGGTCAGGCCCACGGCTCTGCGGAGGTGCTGGCAACCATTTCTCTGGAGGAGCTGTGCCGCTGGGCAAGGAATGATTTTCAGGAGGGCTTTGGGGAGGAGGACAACTGGTTTTGAGCGATTTTTTGGTGAGGCCGTTGTCGGAGCTTGAGCAGCAGCGGCTGCTGCTCAAACTCTACGGGTTGCTGGATCAGCAAGTGCAAAGCTATCACAAAAGCCGCCATATGGGGCAAAACAGTTCCGTTCCTACGGAGCTGGCGCAGGAATTGATGGCATCGGTGGAATATACCCTCGGCTTGGTGGGGGGCGCTGACCCCAATGGAAATCTGGGAGAAAGGCTGCATTTGGGGCAGGAAATTTTGGAAGAAAAGCTGCAAAAAGCGATACAAAGGCTTGATCTGGTGGTAGCCACCGCCCCAAGCTGGCAGACCCAGTGCCGTTGGGAGGCGATCGTTTCCCTGCGGCGGTATCTGGAAACCTATGACTACCGGCATTTGGCGCACCGCAGCTTGGAATGCCTGTTTTATCCAATATTGATCCCCGTCCCGGAAGAATTACAGGGCATCGATCAAGCACAGTTTTACCTGACGGTACTCTGGGAGGAAAATCAGATCATGGCTCAGTTTTCCGACAAGGTGCTGGAGCCGCTTTGGGAGAGACTACCGGCGGATGCGCTGAACCAGTGTGATCAGGTGATCCTCAATGCCATTGGCCAGGCCATGGTGGGCGGCGGGTTGGAAAAAATCGTTTTTACAGAAGGGCAGTGGGGGCAGTTGGAAGGCCTTTCAGCGGAGGAATTTGTGCAGCGTTGTACAAAAGCAGTACAAACGCTCCCCCTGGGAGAATATGGGGTATTGGCTGCAAAGCAAATGCTTCCCCAGGGGATCGCAGCACAGGAAAGCCAAAATTTGAGGGCAATTTTCTTATAATTGGGGCTATCCCTTGCTTTTTTCAGATAGTTTGCTATACTGAGAGCAGCATTAGGAAGGAGAGGGCTGGCTATGAGAAAGAAAATCTGGTTAATGATTGGGGCTTCCCTGTTGTCCCTGGTGGTATTGGTGGGGGCTGTGGTGGGAGTCCTGATGATCCATTCCGCAGGCTTTCAGGTGGAACCGCCAAAGGAAAGCGTTATAAATCAGACCGGACTGGTGTAAGCTGTGGGTCGCAGCCTGTACGATGCCAAGGGCAGACCCTTGCAGCTGGTGGGTGTCAACGCAGGGCAGCTGCTGTTGCAGGAGGGCTGGATGAGCCCATTTGCCATTGAACCGAAGAAAAATGAAGACGGCTCCCATGTCAAGGATGATGGCGGAAATATCCAGTACCCGGATTTTCCTGAGGAAGACTTTCGCACAGGATTGGCCTCCAATCCCAATTTGGCAGACTATGATCTGGAAGAACTGATGGCCTACTATTGGCAGTGCTTCTTTACGGAAGAGGATTTTCGCATCATTAAGGAAGATTTGGGGATGAACACCATCCGCCTGCCGTTTTACTACAAAAATATCCTCAAGGATGACCTGAGCCGCAAAAACGAGGAAGAAGCATTTTTGGTATCTGGATTGGTTCGTGGAGATGGCCGCCAAATATGAGCTGTATATCATCCTTGACCTCCATGGCGCCCCCGGCAGCCAGAATGGCTATGAGCATTCCGGTGCATCTGAGCGGATAGAAGATCTGTGGGATAACGAGAAAAATGTTGCAGCTACCATCGATATTTGGGCTTTTGTGTCTGAACATTACACGCAAACACGGCCGGAGCTGGGCAAGTGGATCGCAACTTACGACTTGCTTAATGAGCCGACGGACGGATATAAGGGAACGACCACGAAAAAATGCTGGGATGTGATGGACAGGATCTACGACACCATCCGGAAAAATGGGGGTCAGCATGTGATCACCATGGCAGGGTGTTGGGATTTTAGCAATCTGCCAGACCCGGAGGACTATGGTTGGGAAAATGTGCAGTATGAATATCACTGGTACAACTGGGAAAATGAGATCGTCAGTTATGAGATGTTTCTGGCTTATCAGGATGCGTTTAATATTGGCCGGGATTATGAGGTGCCCGTGCTCATTGGTGAATTTACCTGCTTTGAAGATAAGGCTGCCTGGGATTATCTCCTGACAGAATTTGATGATCGCTACTATTCCTGGACGGTGTGGAGCTACAAGTCTGCCGTCACCGGATGGTGGACATCTTCCTGGAGCGTGTATACCTGTCAGCTGAAGGCTGTTACGGAAAACGAAGATACGAAAATGAATGTTTCCACCTGCACCTATGAAGCCTTTGCCGACACCTGTGAAAAGACCCGCACGGAAAATTGCGCCACCGGCACACTGTATGAAGTGCTGAAAAAGCACATGGG
Organism: uncultured Oscillospiraceae bacterium; assembly: GCA_964425865.1. Taxonomy (GTDB): domain Bacteria; phylum Bacillota; class Clostridia; order Oscillospirales; family Oscillospiraceae; genus Faecousia. Next base: position 11,480 of record CAYROJ010000038.1, read on the forward strand.
AAAAAGGTAAAATAAAAATTCCAACCGCCGCAGCGGTTGGAATTTTTTGTATGGAATTACAGGCCAGCCTGCTTCAGCAGAGCGGGAACCTTGCTTTCCCAGCCCAGAGCCATGATGTGAACACCCTGGCAGTAAGGCTTGCAGGCCTTGATGATCTCGGCGGCGATCTCTACGCCGGTGATACCGGCCTTGGCACGCTCGGGGTCGGCGGCCAGACGGGCGATCATCTCGTCGGGCACATGGACACCGGCCACATTCTTGTTCATGAACTTGCACATTCCGGCGCCCTTGGGGATGATGACACCCAACTGCACGGGCTTGCCGAACTGCTTGGCCTTCTCCATAAAGGAGATGAACTTTTCAGGCTCAAAGACGGCCTGGGTCTGGAAGTAGTCCGCACCGGCCATGACCTTGCGCTCCATCTTGGCCAACTGAGCGTCCACAGAGTCGGAACAGGGGGACACCACAGCACCCTTTGCAAACTTGGGAGGCTCACCGACCAGAGCGTTGCCGCCCAGGTCAACACCCTTTTCCAGCTGGCAGACGGTGTGCAGCAGGGAAACGGAGTCCAGGTCGAATACGGGCTTTGCGCCGGGGTGGTCGCCCATCTTGGTGTGGTCGCCGGTCAGGCACAGGATGTTGTCGATGCCGAACATAGCGGCACTGAGCAGGTCGGATTCCAGAGCCATACGGTTACGGTCACGGCAGGTCAGCTGATAGATGGGCAGAAGACCTGCATCCTTCAGAGCCTTACAGGTAGCCAGGCTGCCCAGTCTCATGACGGAGGACTGGTTATCGGTGACATTGACGGCGGTGATGCCGGAGAGGTTCTGCTTGGCCTCTTCCACCATGTGCTCAATATGGAAACCCTTAGGAGGGCCAACTTCTGCGGTAACGACAAACTGACCGTTGTCAAACAATTCAGTGATTCTCATGTTAATTACCTCTTATCAATTATTTTTTAGAAACTTCATCGTCGGTGGCGTAGTTACGCACCTGAA
>CAYROJ010000039.1:0-12054 GCA_964425865.1 uncultured Oscillospiraceae bacterium
CCGGCAAGCAATGTGACGGATACAGCTAACGCAACGGCCAACACTTACACCATCAAGATGGGCGACTTTACCGAAGCCACTGTTCTGGCTGTTGGTGAACACGCAGCATGGGTGACGGTCAACGGTATGGATGTCCGTATGGTGGCAGCCCAGATGTCCTACCGCTACATGGAGAACCTGATGGAATACTTTGAACCCGGCGACAAGCTGATCGTGCAGGTGCAGCCCGACCCCAAGCGTCAAAGCGGAAAGAAGCGCATTGGCGATGATGTGGATATGGATAAGGACGGCAATCCCATTATGCTGCTGAGTGCATTGCCCCAGGAATTGCAGGAGTGTTCTTCTCGCCTGAGCCGTATTCGCAAGGGCAACCGTTACCATGCCGTGATCTCCACTCTGCGTATCCACAATGTTCGTAATGAGAAGACCAAGAAGGTAGAGAAGGTCTTCGTGGCTTCCTGCTGGCTGGAAGGCGTAGAAGTGGCAGCTTTCGCCAATGTGGTGCCTCACTTCCAGGATGAAGAGGACAAGAAGGTGTTCTCCGGTGCAAAGGTTCTGACGGAAGTGCAGTCCATCACCAACAATGGCTATGTTCGTGTCAAGATCGTGAAGCATCTGGCCTGATTTTCTTGCAGGGTCTCTCCAGGTGGGGAGGCCCTGCAACCATCTTGTATAGAAGGGAGCAGTCCATTTGAAAGATCAATTTATTATCCCAGCAAACTTCATGGAGACCGGATATGTTCCCGGCTCAAACGGTATGTTCTCCTGGCGGAATCTCATTGAAGCCGCAATACTGGCTTTGGTGGGGTACGGTATTTGCCGATTACTTCCGCTGCCCGGCGGTACGGATGCAATTACCTATTACATCCTGATCTGCGGCCCCCTTGCGCTTGTTGGCCTTTCCGGTATCCAGGGCGATCCGCTGTCTGTCTATCTTATCGACTTTCTGAAATGGCGAAATCGCAGAAAGCCGTATTTTTACAGTAACCATGGCGAAGCATATACCCAGGAGGCTGCCGATGCCCTGTTGGATGCCCCGCAGTTGCGTGATATGGTTGCGGACATGGTAGATAAGATGCGTGCGAATATGGCGGCAAAGGAATATGATTATGTGGAAGGCGAGACCTTCCAGTTTGCTCAAGACCCGGAGCAGGAGGCTCTGAAGCAGGCTCAGGCGGAGATCCAGGCAGAAAAGGATGAATCTTTGGCTCAGGCACAGGAGGAGCAGAAGAAGCGGGAAGAAGAGCTGGCAAAGAAGAACAATCCGTTTGTAACACCGGAGAACGCAAAGCCGGTAGATGCAAAGAAAATCTCGGCAATGATCCAGTTGGATGACTTACAGTGGGAGGAGGACACCTGATGGGCAAGAAAAAGAAAGACCAGCAGCCCCAGCCGGAAGCGGTGGAGGAAGAAAGCAGTGAAAAGCTGCTGAAACTGGCATCTACCCAGATGTGGTCTCCTGTCAAGGATCTGCGGGACGGCATCGTTTTGACCAAGGATGGTCGCTATATTCAAATGCTGGAGTTTTCTCCGATCAACTTCGATCTCCGCCCGGAGGAGGACAAGATCGCCATTGCCAATCGGTTCGGCTCTGCAATCACTTTGTTTCCCAATAAGTTCCAGATCAAGGTGCTGTCCAGAAAAGCCAATGCAGAACAGCATATTCGAGATATACAATCTCATTTGGAGCAGGAAGAGAATGAATTTTGTCGGACGATGCAGAAAGAGTCTATCGCTCTGGTTCGGGAAAATGCTCAGTACGGCATCTCCCGGCGATTCGTTATCTCCTATGATTATATCCAGCCCGCAGGCTTGCGGAAGTCTTCCTGGCGTGATGTGCAGGTGGGATTGAGAACCACAGCGAACCGTATTGCAGAAGCCTTGCAGGGTCAGCCCTGCGGCAACGCACTGCTGACAGACCTGGGTGACTCGGAGCAGGCGATGGATGTCCTTTACAACTGTATGTGCAGAGGGGAAGCGGAGAGCCGCAGTCTGGATGCCAAACTGACCGATGTTATTTTTGCCTATATGGCAGATGGCCGCCTGACGGACGAAAATCAGCTGGTGCCTGTCAATGACATTATCGCACCCCAGCATATCGATCCCAGTAATTCCAGATATGTGCAAGTGGATGGCAAGTATTACGCTTTCGGTTTTATCGAACGCCGTTCTTACCCCCAGGAATGCCGGCCCGGCTGGGTGTCCAACATCATCAATCTGGGCGAAGGCATTGATGTGGATATTTTTGTAGAGAAGGTGCCCACTGAAAAGGTCAATCAAAAGCTGACCTACTCCATGCGTTTGGCCAAGGTTTCCTTGAATCATGGTGATGATACCAGTACCGATAACATTGAGAATGAAAAGAAACTCACCGCCGGTATGTACCTGCGAAATGGCCTGTCCAGCGGCGACTGTATGCTGTACTTCTCTGTTATGTTGTCTATCGTGGCAGACAGCCCGGAAGAACTGCGTCGGAAAGTCGATTGGGTCAAGGGCACGATCTCCACGATGAACCTGAAACTGAAGATGCTGAACTTCCACCATGACGAGGCATTCAAAGCATCTATGCCGCTGAACAAACCTTTGCCCGGTATGATCCGAAAAGCAAAGCGGAATATCCTGTCCAGCGATTTTGGCGCAGCCTATCCTTTTACTTCCTATGAGATCAACGATCCGGGCGGTATCCTGCTGGGCTACAATGCAGAGAACCTGTCTCCGGTGTACATCAACGGTTTCAACCGCCACATCTACGAAAACGGCAATATGGCGATCCTTGGCACCTCCGGCGCAGGTAAGTCTTACCTTCTGATGCTGATGGCAATGCGCTTGAGGCAGCAGCAGGTGAATACCATCCTGATCGCCCCGGAAAAAGGCCATGAGTTCCGCCGCTCCTGCGTGGCAATGGGAGGTCAGTACATTTCCCTGGCACCCGGTTCCCAGCAGACCATCAACATCATGGAAATTCGTAAGTACGATACCTCCGTGATGAAGAAGATCCACGGCGAAGATTACGCCAGCGGTTCCCATCTGGCAGCAAAAATGACACAGCTGCACACATTCTTCTCGCTGATCCTGCCCAATATGACCCACCTGCAAAAGCAGATCCTGGATGAAGCCATGCTCAGGACTTATGAGAAGAAGGGAATTACCATGCGTAACAAGTCCCTGATCGATCCCAAGAACCCAACCCAGTACAAAGAAATGCCGATCCTTGGCGACCTGTACAATGAGATCTATGCCTATACCACGCAGACAGACTTCCGGGTGGATGCCAAGGCCATCTGTGCGGTGCTGAAGCGTTATGTGGATGGCTCCGTCAAATCCTTTAATGGTCAAACCAATGTCAATCTGGATAACCCCTATGTAGTCATTGACCTTTCTTCCATGTCCAAGGAACTGATGCCTGTGGCTATCTTCGTTGCAACAGACTTGGCGTTCGATACCATCCGAGCCGACATGACCACACCCAAGGCACTGATCATGGACGAGCTGCACCTGCTGATCGGTATTGCTGCAACGGATACGGCAGCAGAGTTCGTGTTGAAGGCATTTAAGCTGGTTCGTGCATACAACTGTATCGCAATCGGTGCCACTCAGGACATCAACGACTTCTTTGCCCTGAAAAACGGCTTCTATGGCAAGGGTATCCTGGCAAACTCTCGTATCCAGATCCTAATGAAGCAGAAGGAACAGGAAGCTGCTGCTGTGTCGGAGCACCTAAACCTGAGTGAAACGGAACGGACAAGCCTGCCGTTCTACAATCGTGGCGAAGCCCTGGTTCTGGCAAACCGGAACCACGCCAAAATCAAAATAGAAGGCTCTCAGATCGAGCATGACCTGATCACCACCGATGCATCTGAGCTGATGCGTTTGGCAGGTCTGGAAAGCTGAGAGCCGAAAGGAGAAGAACTATGCTGGAGCTTTCAACAAAGCAGGCGATCATGGAATTCGTCAAGAGTTTCCGTGCCGTGCGAGTGCGTCAGATCAAGCGCTTTTTCAGTGACAGGGGAGAAAGAAACTGCAATGAAGCGTTGGATGCACTGATGGTAGAGAAAAAGGTGCTGCATGACCATGGCGACGGTATCGTTTCTACGGCATACCCCGGAAAACTGCCCAGCCCCATGTACACCTATGAAGGGACAATGCGCTGTTTGGATATGATGACCGGACTGCTTCAGTCCAGTGAAGTGCAGTGGTTCCAGACAGCGGATTTCCCGCTGAATATCATGTTCCTGACAACAGCAAATGAGCTGTACGATGTCAGCTATGTGGATTCAAGCAACTGGGTACAGAAAGCTGCCCTGTTTCCCAGCGCATGGAAGCGGGGTCTTCCTGCCGGACAGGATGATCCGTTCAACCATATTGCCGTTGTTCCGTCCCTGGATGTGGCAAAGCAGCTGCGCTACCTGCCTTTTGATCAGTTTGTTCTGATCGACAGCAATGGTGGCGTTTTACAGATCTATGACAATGACAAATAAGCGACAATAGAGAAGAAGGCTGATCGTCGCAGGCTTTCTTTTCGTGGTTGCAATGTTCATTGCCAAAATTTTATACCTCCTACACATAGCCCCGCTCCGTGCTGGAGCGGGGCTATCTTTGCGTCTTGTCAGAACGAAAATGCTTTGAGAACGGAGGGGGATATGGTATAATATGGGTAGAAGGAAAGCACCTCAGAACGAGGGAAGATAGAATAGAAAAAGGAGAGAAAACAATTATGAAACGACAGTATTGGACCAGTGAGATCCAGAAGAACTGGAACGGCGAACTACGAACAGAAATGCTGGATCAGAACATCGTATGCTATGGCAAACCAAACAGCGGTAAGGCGGAGAAGGTGATCAAGCCCTTCCTGTGCCGAGCCATTGAGAAGAAGAACAGCATCCTACTGGTCACGAGCGGGGAGAAGACCGACTATTCCGATATTTTTACTTTGGCAAAGGAAGCCGGCTACAAAGTCTCCCACTACACCGCAATATACGAGACCGAGACGAAATGGCGTGATGTGACGAATTTGGGCATGGATCTGCTGGAAGAGATCATGGACGGCTCGGTGCTTGTGGAAGCGAAGATGGATCCCGGCAAGAAATACGCATACTCAACGGTGCAGGCAGCGTTGTCCGCACTGATCGGGATCTGTGAGCAGGAACTGGAAGAGGAGAAGGATCTGCGGAACCTGTCTCTGGCAGTCGAGGACTGCAACTGGGAGCTGCTGATAAAGCACTCCTTCCTTACCAATAATTGGATCAATACCTGCCTTACTTTCGACAATCGCCGGCTGTGTGCTTCCACTTTGCTGCGAGAGCGGATGGAGTCGGCCTATTGGCGACAGGATCATGCGGAACTGGAGCCTGGAGCAAAGGTTTATTCCCGGCAGGAGATCGAGCAGGCGATGGCCGGTGGCCTGTTACAGACGAAGACACTGCTGGACAGCAAGCTGACCATGGACGACTACTATCCGTTTGTGCCGATCCTGGATCACAAGGAAAACAGGGAGTTCAAGGCGCAGCGTTCTTTGGGCATGACCGGTGAGGAGATGCGTAAGAAGGTATACGAGACCACCCTGGTCGAGATTTTTCACTTTTTCCAAAATGTTCAGACGGTGATCTGCGCCGGAGTGGATGGGATTTCGCCAGAGGAGCACAAAGCCTTCCTGAAAGTCTGTATCGTTTCTGAGGGAACTACGCCGCCTAGCGGTAAATATCTCGTCACGGAGCTAACAGCGCCCTCACAGCCGATTCCGAAGGCACGCTTTCCTAAGACGGTGCTTACATTGCCTGAAAAATATTCCACCCAGGAATACTACAAGTTTATCGTGCGTCCCGGTAGATGTGTGATCGAGAGTAATGGCGTGGTCATGTTCTTCGCTCGCCACAATGGCGTACTGAATCCTCTGATCTTCGACAGCAGCCGAGATGCCCTGGCATGGCTGGAACTGTACTTTACCCAGCAGGGCTGGGGTTGGCCGGAGCCAGTGGAAATGGATATGTGCTGCATTCGCTACCTGCTGCCGACATACACGGATGGGAAGCAGGACGAGATCACGGTATCCTACATCCAGAAAGACGATGTGCAGTCCTATCTGGATCAGATGGAAATGGTAGCGATGGCAGTTGAGGAGTATTTGGTGAACCCTGACCTGATGGCCGAGGTGCCGGAGCTGGCACTGAAGAAGGAAGCAGCCAATGTGTCCCTGCAAAAGCTGGTTTCCTTCGCCTGCCGGAACTACCATACTGTTCGGAAAGTGAAGAAAGCGGAACTTCCTGTGGACGAAGAGACCAACAGGGAAGTGGAGAGCATGATCGAGGCATATAAGTGGAGACCGTATCAGAAGGTTGTCCCCGCAGAGCCGATGCCGGAGCCGAAGACGGCTATGGAGATCCTGCCTGCCAAGAAGATCCTGTTCCTGGGCGGTCATGCCAACATGGTGAAGAAGCTGCGCCAGTTCTTCCCCGGCTGGGATTTTCTGACGGATGACGAGCTGGGTAGCTGGACAGGCGGCGAATGCGAGGTCATTTTCTTCTGGACAGCCCACTGCTCCCATCTGATCCAGCAGTATGTGAACGCCCGAAAGAGCAAGGACACGCCCTACATCTATGTAACTGCCACCAATATTGACCGCCTGATCTCCGAGATGGCGACAAAGTATAAGAACCGGAAGGTAGGGGAGAAGGTGTGAGCAAAGAAACATATCTAAAGCCGAACAAGAAGTACAAAGAGCTTTCCCAAAGGCAAAAAGACGGTATTGCCGGCGATATGCAAGAAGAGACACTGCGGTTCTTCCAGGAGCAGGGGCGGATGCCATGCACCAAGGAAGACTGCGAGATCGTGATAGGCCGAGTATATCGTCGTATTGAGGAGCGTGGGATCTGGATACCTTATCGGCAGGTGTATTTGGAGTACCGTGCCAGAAAAAGACGAAGGATCGTCCAGAATTTGGAAAAGGATCGTGAGCAGCAGAACATCTAAAGTGCTGCATAGGATGCAATGGTTGCAAAAAGGAAACGCCTCGCCTTGGAGAAATCCAGGGCGGGGCGTTTTTTCTTTGTTGTCAGTTGGAACTTTGTGTGGATTGATACTGTTTGCATTTTTCTTCGGCGTATGTAAAGTCTATTGTACCTGCCAAATAACCAGGAACTTTTGTCCCGGAGAAGAGAGTGCCGGCTTTTGTTTTCTGCTTGTATATAACCTGTGCGTTTTTTATAATCATAGGCATGTTGGAACGGATAAAGTCCCATTCTTTTTGCACAATCTGCTGATAATTGGCATCTGCTTCTTGAGAAATATCGTATGGGGTCAGCTCGCTCTCAGGGACGGGAATCATATTGCTCAATTTTAAGGTACCTTTCAGCTCAATTTCGCCAGATGCAGTATCTTTTGTAACCATACGGATGATAGGGATAATGCTTTTGCGAATTGTTTTTGTTCCATCGTTGGCGATGACATAATCGGTGTCCTTGGGCGAAGAAAAGGGAATGAAATAATTAAATTCTTTATGAGAGAACACTGCTCCCAGGTATTTCCGAGTGTGCAAGCGAGTTTCCTGTTTGTTGTCAAAGACATTCCAGAGTTTGGGGTCTGCTCGTAAATACGAAATATATTTGTCCGACACGCTATATATTTTTATATTGCTCATGTTCGTCCTTTCTTACAAAAAAAGGGGGTGGAAGCATCCACCCCTTGATTTTACAGATCCTCGCTTGTTGGTGGAGGAACACCTGATTTTACAGATCCTCGCTTGTTGGTGGAGGAACACCTGATTTTACAGCGTCCTACTTATTGGTAAGGAAACACCTGATGTTGAAGATAAATATCTTCATGCTTATTATATGCAAAATGGCGGGTGTTGTCAACTGGAAATTTGTAGATTTTCTGATGGTTGCATTGTAAACACCATTGCTTTCGCCATGAGCGATGCTAAGGAAAAAGAAATTACTCCGTCCCACTCTTCCCAAAGCATGACGGAGTAATTTCGTTCATACAGGGGGAGCACCGTTCAACGATGTCCCTTTCTGCTATTATACTATCACATTCGGTTCGCAAATGCAAGCCGAATTTTTTCGTTTTTTTACGAACTTTCCTATTTTTGCCTTGACAGCGCATAAAAAAGCCTGTAAAATAGCAGTATATTTAATGAAGATTGATTATAGCCCAGTTTGGAGCTATGATTATGTTATACGGCAACACTGTGCTGTCATGCACATGAGCTACATTATTTCACCCGATTACTTTCCCGCTCTGGGACCTAAGTATCGGGATTTTTTATTTTTACCCATTATTTCAAAAAATCATAAATCCCTAATCCCAAGACAGTTGTAACTGCAAGTATCCCACGCTCGTTATTGGAGCGTGGTGTGCAGATTACGACTGTCTTTTTTTATATTCAAAAACAAAAAATAAAAATATATGGAGGAAAACAATTATGCCAACCACAAACAATCTGATGAGGTCCCTGAACACCGAAGTGAAGAAAGTGAAGGCAAGTCCCTGGTCACTGATAAACCCGAACCGTTGTGCGTATGAAGATAAGTTCGCACATAGCTTCCGCAGAAACACGGCAAGCGCAACTGTGAAGCTGTACGGCCCGATCCTGAAAGCGGTGGAAATGCTCAAGACGACCGTGAGACTGGCAGATGCAAATGCACCTGACTATATCATGGTGTCCAAGCCTGCAACATTCACCGAACCAGATGGCTCTATTGTAAGAGGGAAGGACTATGCCGTGGAACTGCTTGGCAGTGACGGTATCTCTACCGTGTTCTACAAGCACGGCAAGACGATCCGCATCTCTTCCGTGGACGAAGATGGCGTCAATAATCCAGTGGCTGAGTTCAAAAACCAGTCGCTGTATTCGCTGTCTGCGCTGATTATGATGGGTCTGTCCGAAATTCTGGAAGCTGACAGCAAGGAAGCATCCGGTAAGATCTCAGACCACATCAATGATCTGACTGCTTTTATGCCGGACTTCGCCGCATGGGCTTCTGCAGATGACATCCCTGAGCTGGCACAGGAGAGTGCATTCTATATGGATGCCATCTTCTGCTACCTGGATGACAAAGCAAACTGGGACTTCGCATCGGCAACGACGGCATCCACCGTCGAGCAGATCGAAGACAGTGCTTTGGCAAGTGGCTTCACGGGCGCAGTCGTTGTGTGCAGCAATCCCAATGTGGCGTTCCGCTATGTCAAGTCCAACGGTAAGAGTGACAACGGCGTTGTGAATGTCGTGACCATTGCAGAAGCAAAGGCGGAATTCGCATCCTTCAGCAGCCACCGGAATTGGAACGCTGCGGAGAAAGTGATGATCCCCACATTCCCGGACGATATGCCGGTCATGCCGGAGACCATTCGTATGGCAAGACGGATCGTGGGTACCCGTGATGCGGTGAACCCGGTCAGCAACCTGATGTGGCGTGGCGTTACCGCTTATGGTAAGTCCACAGGCACCAGACAGCTGGCAGCGATCCTCAATATGCCGTTCTTCGTGCAGACATGTCACCCCGGTATGGAGATCACCGAGTTCAAGAGCACCTGGGTTCCTGTGTCCGAGGATGACAGTATCGAACTGGACATGGATAATATCACCATTACCCAAAGCGTTGAACTGCCGCCCTATGTTGCAAAGGCTGTTCGTCATGTGGAGGAAATGGAAAGTGAGCAGAGGAAGAATTTCCTGTCCGGCTCCGCTTTCTATATGACTGCCATGATGGACCCGGATGGCGCAGCTTCGGATCTGTTCGGTGAGGAAGTCGAAATGGAACCGGAAGAACTGTGTGCGGTGTATGCCGATACCGTTGCCGAGTTCCGTGAAAGACCTCTGCGGGTGAAGCTCGCAACACTGGCAACCGAGGATAAGGGCGAAAGCAAACAGAAAAATGAAAACAAACCCGGTTTCAAGCACATCATTTCTCCCTACCTGAAGGCGATCATCAACGGTTACATCGTGGAAATTCAGGAGCCGAGCCGTATTCGGGACTCCGGCGTTCTCGTCGGCCTGAACGAATACGATCATGCCGGAGCCGTCATCCACCTGATGAACGGTGCCATCGCCAGACGGCACAAGGATGCACTGTGTATTTTCAGTGATAATGTGGGCTACGCTTCCTGCCGCCCCATCGATCCTTCCGTGTTGCGTCGTATGGGTATGATCATCGACTCCTATGAGTTGACCGAGAAGATGGTAAAAGACCGTACCCGGAGAAATACCGGATGTAAGGATGAAAAGCTGCTGGATAACTGCTATAAGCTCTGGAAGACCGTTAAGGATTTTGCAGAGCAGAACAGCATCACAGATGGCAGCGTTTCTCCCATGGAACTGGAACGGTTCGTGCAGGCAATGCTGCTGGACGGCGAAGATGCACTGGACGATAACCTGAATGACTGCGTGATCTCCAAGGCGACTTGTGATGTTGACGCACAGCGGGATATTCGGACAGCCTGCGGTCTGACCTGAGACGAACAACAAAAAATATGAAAGGAGATAGCCCCGGTGCTTCATGCATCGGGGCAGAAAGACTATGGCGGAAAGCATAAGAAAATATATGGGCAATGGCGATGTTCGCAATGCCATTCGCCGCCTGGGAAAGCAGATGGCAGCAGAGATGACCGACAAGGAAGTATTTACCTCCCTGGAATTCAAAAACTACTGTCATAAGCTGGCGGACTTTATTCTAAGAAAGCATAAGCTATACGCTCTGAACATTCAGTACAACAAAACTCCTGGCGCACCGGTTGCCTATACAGACGGTAAAGACATCGTTCTGAACGCAGGCAATGAGCTGGCTGCCGTCCCGAAGTTGCTGGAAGGCCGCTTCAAGGTGAACATGGGTGTTTTGTTCCACGAATGTGCCCATAAGCTGTTCATGGACTTCGACATGGATGAAAAGGGAAGCAAAGCCATTACCGATGGCAACCTTTTTGGCGAGTTCGATATTCCTGCCGGTTCAGACCTGGAAGGGTACAAGCAGGAGCTGGAGCAGAAGCTGCCGGACTACGGTAAGGCCATCGCTTCGTTCTACCATAGAGTGTTCAACATCATCAACGATGGACATGACGAACACGCCATGAAGAAGTGCTTCCCCGGCTTCGTTGCCCAGTGCATCGATGCCGCCGGAAAGGTGCAGGTCGATACCGCAACCTCCCTTGAGGACTGTGTGAAAAATGGTGCCAAGCCCCTGTCTATCTACTATTCTCTGATGCTCCAGTATGCCAAGTTCGGCTACTGCGTCATTGGAGAAGAGAGTGCAGAAACGCAGGCGTACACCGACTACTTTGCAAGAATGGAGCCTGTTATCGAGGAAGCCGTTGAAGAAGACGACTACCTGACTCGCTGGAAGCACATCAATACCCTGATCCTACTCCTGTGGCCTACGCTGCGGGATATGATCGAGAACGGTCAGAGCAATGGCAGTTCCAATGGTCAAGGGCAGGGCGGCGGTTCTTCCTCCGGTGGATCTTCCGGTGGTGATGGTTCTACGAACGGCTCTTCCGGCGGCGATGGCTCGGACAACTCTTCCGGCGATGGTAGCGGAAACAGTCCGTTGACCAGTGACCAGTTGAAGGAACTGATCGAGAGCCTTGCCGATGAAGCGGAGAAGGACAATGGCGCAACACCCGCCCCTCAAGGCAGCGGTAAGTCTGTCGATCCCACCCAGATCGCAAACGGCCAGAGCGGTGCAGACATGAACGGATCGGACGGCTTCGATTCTCTTCTCTCCACATTGGGAGAAGGGAAGGCAGAAGGTGCGATCCAGAAGGAACTGGATAAGGCGCAGATGGATGCCATCCGAAACGCCAATGTTCCTCTGATCCACCGTAATGTTGAGGTCAAGGTCAAGCGGCATCACAACTCCGAAGTTGAAGTGTATGAAGCCATGTACAAAGATGTAGCACCTTATGTTCGCAGTCTGATCAACGAAGTGTTGGCACTGCTGCGGGAACATAACGAAGAAAGCGTACAGCACCATAAGCGTTTTGGCCCGATCATTGAACCGACAGAAGCATATCGGCCTGACGGTGCCTTCTTCGCCAAGAAGAAGCTGCCGGAGGATAGACCGA
>CAYROJ010000040.1:0-12044 GCA_964425865.1 uncultured Oscillospiraceae bacterium
GGTATCGGGATTTCGATGTCCGGTCACATAAATAGGGTCCATAAATGTCCTCCTTAAAATTTTAATAGCAGGTGCTCTCGTTGGCAGGCCTTATTGTGCGCTGATCTCGCCGGCCAGATTGGTGGCGAACAGCCGGGCGATGCCCTGCTGGTCAAGTCCCTGACCGATGGCCCACATGAGCTTGGTCATGGCGGCCTCTGAAGTCATGTCCCGTGCTTGAATGACGCCCAGGTGCAGCAGCTTTACGCCCACCTGGTACACGCCCAGATTGGAGCTGTCATAAAGGCACTGAGAGGTGACCACCACATTGATGCCTTTTTCCAACAGCCGTCCGATGGCGGCCAGACTTTCGCCCAGCACATTGATGCCGCCCAGACCGAAGGCTTCCAGCACGATGCCCTTGTAGCCCATATCCGCCAGTGCGTCAAAGATCCGGGAGGACAGGCCGGGGGTCAGCTTGAGCAAAAAAACTTCTTCGCTGATGTCGCTTTTCAGCTCCGTAGGGCCGGAAAAACAGGGCAGGACCTGCTTGTCCAGAGCCAGACCTGCATTGCTGACAAGGGCGGCATAGCGAGCGTTGATGGACTCAAAGGCAGAGAAGCCCGAAGCCCGCACCTTCACTGCCCGGCAGCCCAGCATCACCTTTCTGTCAAAGGCCAGAAACACACCGGGCTTCCCGGTGGCAGCCATGGCAAAGGCGGTGCGCAGATTGTCCGGGCCATCGGACAGAACATCGGCAAGAGGCAGCTGTGAGCCGGTGAATACCACGGGAAGGTCGATGTTTGGCAGCATGAATGTCACTGCCGAGGCGGTATAGGCCATGGTGTCCGTTCCGTGGGATACCACGATACCATCAAAGCCCGATCGGTGATCGAAAATGCCTTGGGCGATGATCTGCCACTCTGCCGGGCGAATGTTGGACGAGTCCAGACAGATCAGATCCAGCACTTCAATATCGTAGTAAGTACGCAGCTGCTCCATTTCCCGCTGAAACACGCCGGAGGAGTGGGGCTCCAACCCCTCGCCGCCGGGCATGGAGGCAATGGTGCCGCCGGTGGTCAGAAGCAAAATCCGCTTTTTGTTCTCCATGGGTATCCCTCCCCATAATCTCTCTAGTGTGTATTATATCCATAAAAAGGGCAAATAGCAAGTAATTTTAATGATAAATTACGAATTACAAATGAGAAAATGGGGAGCATCGACCCTGCTCCTTCGGACAGGCACCCAAAGCCAACGCCCCTGAACCCATGGGTTCAGGGGCGTTTGTTCAATAAAACAGCAGATCCGAATAGGTGGGATAAGGCCAATCCTTTTTGTCGGTCAGGCTTTCCAGAATATCTGCCTGCTGCCGTGTCTGCTCCATGTCCGGCACGATACAGCGGCTGTAATACTGGGCAGCGGCGGTGTGGTTTTCCGTGGGAACCCTCTTCAGATCCTCTTCCAGCCGACAGCAAAGCTCACACAGCTGATCGCTGGCGGTGCTGAGCTGTTGGGCGATCTGCCGTTCGGCCTTGCAGGAAAAACCGGTGCGCTCCTTCTGGCCAATGATCTGCACCAGTTTTCCGGTGTAGGTAAATGCCGCAGGCAGGATCTGACGGCGGATCATGTCGATGGCAGTCAGTGCTTCGATGTTGATGACCTTGGCATAGTTTTCCATGTGGATCTCATAGCGTGCCCGGAACTCATGCTCGGAAAAAATGCCGTGCTTGGTCACAAGGTCAATATTTTTCTGACTGATATAGGTGGGCATGGCATCGGCGGTGCTGGGCAGATTGCTCAGTCCCAGCTCGGCTGCCTGCTGCTTCCACTGGTCGCAGTAGCCGTTGCCGCTGAACAGGATCCGCCGGTGCTGCCGGAATTCCCGGCATACCAATTGCTGCAATGCGGTGTCAAAATCCTCCGCTTTTTCCAGTTCGTCGGCAAAATGCCCCAATTCCTCAGCCATGATGGTGTTGAGCACCACATTTGCCCCGGAAATGGACTGGGAAGAACCCAGCATACGGAACTCGAACTTGTTGCCGGTGAAGGCCACAGGAGAGGTGCGGTTGCGGTCAGTGGTGTCCTGAGAGATGGTGGGCATCATGTCCACGCCAATGCGCATCACTCTCTTTTTTGAGTCAGAATAGTCTGTTCCGTCAATGATGGAGCGGATCACCCCATCCAGCTCATCCCCCAAAAAAATGGAGATGATGGCCGGTGGCGCTTCGTCTGCGCCCAGACGGTGATCGTTCCCGGCGGTGGCGGCGGTGCAGCGCAGCCAGTCCTGGTATTCGTCCACGCCCTTGACAAAGGCTGCCAAAAACACCAGAAATTGAGCGTTTTGCCGAGGGGTCTTCCCGGGACTGAAAAGATTTTTTCCTGTGTCGGTGGCAAGGGAATAGTTGTTGTGCTTGCCGGAACCGTTGACACCTTCAAAGGGCTTTTCGTGGAGGAGGCAGACAAGGTCATGCTTGGCGGCGCATTTTTTCATAATGGCCATGGTCAGCTGGTTGGCATCGCAGGCGGTGTTGGCATCGGTGTAAATAGGGGCCATTTCGTGCTGGGCGGGGGCGGCTTCGTTGTGCTTGGTCTTGCTCAGAATGCCCAGCCGCCACAGCTGCTCATCCAGATCTTTCATAAAGGATGTGACCCGGGTGCGGATGGCACCGTAGTAATGGTCGTCCAGCTCCTGCCCCTTGGGTGCCGGTGCACCGAAGAGGGTTCGCCCGGTCAGCCGCAGATCCTCCCGTTGGTTATACAGGCTTTTTGGAATGAGAAAGTATTCCTGTTCCGCACCCACACAGGGGATCACCCGGTGGCTTTCCTTGTCTCCGAACAGCCGCAGGATCCGAATGGCCTCTCTGGACACCACTTCCGTAGAGCGAAGTAACGGGGTCTTTTTGTCCAGAGCTGCCCCGGTATAGGAGAAAAAGCAGGTGGGGATGTACAGACTGTCGTCTTTGACAAAGGCAAAGGAGGTGGGGTCCCAGGCGGTGTAGCCCCGGGCTTCGAAGGTGGCTCGCAGGCCGCCGGAGGGGAAGGAGCTGGCATCCGGCTCGCCCTTGACCAGCTCCTTTCCGGAAAATTCCATGATGATCCGTCCCTGTCCCACCGGACAGATGAAGGAGTCGTGCTTTTCGGCGGTCACACCGGTCATGGGCTGAAACCAGTGGGTAAAATGGGTGGCGCCTTTTTCCGTTGCCCATTCTTTCATGGCATCGGCAATGCTGTTTGCGATCTCCAGCTCCAAAGGCGTACCCTGCTCCACGCACTGTTTCCAGGCATCAAAGACTTCCGGGGAAAGCCGCTGCTGCATGGTGGCCTCGTTAAAAACATCGCTGCCGAAAATTTCAGGCAAATTTGTGATCGTGCTCATATTTTTTACCAACGGAAATAGTCTGCTGCTGCTTCAAACAGGTGCAGATCGTAATCACCCGGCACATTTTGATAGAGATTTTCTCCAATGCGCTCGGCGTGTCCCATTTTGCCGAAGATCCGGCCATCGGGGGAGGTGATGCCCTCTACTGCCCATACAGAGCCGTTGGGATTGAAGTCCACATCCATGGTGGGCTTGCCCTGGAGATCCACATACTGAGTGGCGATCTGACCGTTGGCAGCCAGCTTGTGAAGCAGCTCCGGCTTGCACAGGAAGCGGCCTTCACCATGGGAAATGGGCACATTTACCACATCGCCTACCTGCATTCTGGAAAGCCAGGGAGAATTGTTGCTGGCAATTCGGGTGCGGACGATCCGGCTCTGGTGGCGGCCGATGGTGTTGAAGGTCAGGGTGGGGCAGTCCTCGTCGGTGTCGATGATCTGGCCGTAGGGCACCAGACCCAGCTTGATCAGTGCCTGGAAGCCGTTGCAGATGCCCAGCATCAGACCGTCTCTTTTTTTCAGCATTTCCATGGTGGCATCCTTGACCATGGGGTTGCGGAAGAAGGCAGTGATGAATTTACCGGAACCGTCCGGCTCGTCGCCGCCGGAGAAGCCGCCGGGGACAAAGATGATATTGCTGTCCCGGCAGGCCTTGGCAAACCGGGCGGCAGAATCTGCCACGGCCTGAGCGCTCTGATTGCCGATGACCAGAATTTCCGTATCCAAGCCGGCCTTCCGGGCGGCACGGGCGGAGTCGTATTCGCAGTTGGTGCCGGGGAAGACGGGGATCAGCACCTTGGGCTTGGCAACAGCAATGGCCGGAGCGGTAAGAACACGCTTTTCAGCGTTGATGGTGGGTACGGTCTCTTCCTTCTGCTTGGGAACGACGGGGTAGACATCTGCCAAAACAGAGGCGTTGCGCTTTTCCAATTCGGCAATGGAGCAGCTGTCGCTGCCTAGGTCGATGCAACCGCTGTCGGTGGTCACACCAAGAAGCAGGGCGCAGGGGGTGAATACATCCTCAGCTAGCTCGGCCACAATGGCACCGTAGAAGGGGGTATGCCAGTCCTGACCCAGATCCACCTTGGCGCAGAAGCCGATCCCATTGCCGAAGGACATATTCATAATGCCCTCTGCCACGCCGTGTTCCACAGCCCAGGCAGCACGGACCTTGCCCTTGGCATGGAGGTTCAGGAAAATGTCCCAGGGCTTGCGCTGCTCGTCGGCACTGTCGCCGGTGGGGGCGAAGAGGTAGACAGGATGACCGGTCTGCTTAAACTCGGTGGAAAGCACCTTGTCAGCCTTCACCGGGGTCACGGCAAAGGCGATCACCGTGGGAGGCACATCAATGTCCTGGAAAGTGCCGCTCATGGAGTCCTTGCCACCGATGGCTGCTGCGCCAAAGTCCAGTTGGGCATCCAGTGCGCCAAGCAGCGCTGCAAAGGGCTTGCCCCAGCGCAGGGGCTCATCTTTCAGTTTTTCAAAGAATTCCTGCAAGGAAAGATAGGCCTTGGTGTAGTCGCCGCCGGCGGCAACCAGTTTGGTCAGCGCCGTGACCACAGCGGCGTAGCCCCCTTCATAGGTGTCGCTGCTGAGCATTTCCGGGTCGCAGCCGTAGGCCATCAGACTGCCCTGAGTGGTGCTCTGACCGGGCAGCATCGGCAGCAGGGCGGCCATGGCCTGGGCAGGGGAGGTCTGATTTTTGCCGCCGTAGGGCATCAGCAAAGAGCCTGCGCCGATGGTGGCATCGAACCGTTCCACCAGACCCCGGCGGCTGCCGCAGCAGAGACTTCCGGCCATTTCTTTTAAGGAAACGAACCGTGCTTTGCACAGGTCAGTTCGGTCGGTTTCGGGGACTTCTACGGTGGTGTGCTTTACAGCGCCGTTGGTGTTGAGGAAAGCACGGCTCAGGTCGGCAATGATCTGTCCGTTCCAGCGCATGACCATCCGGGGGCTTTCGGTGACGGTGGCCACCGGATAGGCTTCCAGATTTTCTTTTTCTGCAGCGGCAATGAAAGCATCCACATCCTTTGCCTCCACCACCACAGCCATTCGCTCCTGGGACTCGGAAATGGCGATCTCCGTGCCATCCAGACCCTCGTATTTCTTCCGCACGGCATCCAGATCGATCTGCAATCCGTCGGCCAGCTCGCCGATGGCCACGGAAACGCCGCCGGCACCGAAGTCGTTGCAGCGTTTGATGAGTCGGGTCACATTGCCGTCCCGGAACAGCCGCTGGATCTTTCGCTCCTCCGGAGCATTGCCCTTCTGAACCTCCGAGGCCATGGTGGCAAGGGATGCAGCATTGTGGCTCTTGGAAGAGCCGGTGGCACCGCCGATGCCGTCTCGGCCGGTGCGGCCGCCCAGCAAAATCACAATATCTCCGGCCTCCGGCCGCTCTCGGCGGACATTTTCAGCCGGGGCAGCGGCGACGACTGCGCCGCATTCTAAGCGTTTGGCCACGAAATTGTCATGGTACAGCTCTGCCACATGGCCGGTGGCCAGACCGATCTGGTTGCCGTAGGAGGAATATCCGGCGGCGGCAGACTGGCAGATCTTCCGCTGGGGCAGCTTGCCGGGGATGGTCTTGTCCAGAGGGGTACGGGGATCGGCAGCGCCGGTGACACGCATGGCTTGGTGTACATAGGCCCGTCCCGACAGAGGGTCACGGATACAGCCGCCGATGCAGGTGGCTGCGCCGCCGAAGGGCTCGATCTCCGTGGGGTGGTTGTGGGTCTCGTTTTTGAACATCAGAAGCCAGTCCTGAACTGCGCCGTCCACTTCTGCATTGACATGGATGGAGCAGGCGTTGATCTCCTCGCTTTCGTCCAGCTCCGGCAAAAGTCCCCGCTTTTTCAGCACCTTTGTGCCGATGGTGGCAATGTCCATGAGGGTCTGGGGGCGGGCAGCCGCTTTTTCTTCGCCGTAAACTTCAATACGGGCGTTTAAGTAGCGCTCATAGGCCAGCTGCACCGCCGAATCGTCGATCTTCACCTGGTCGATGTGGGTGGAGAAGGTGGTGTGGCGGCAGTGGTCGGACCAGTAGGTGTCCACCACCCGAATTTCAGTGACTGTGGGGTCACGCTTTTCTTCATCCCGGAAATAGGCTTGCAGGAATTTCAGATCGTCGCCGTCCATGGCAAGTCCCATGCTCTGCCGCATGGCATCGAGCTGGCTGTCTGCCATGGCAGTGAAGCCCTTGATGGTTTCAACGCTTGTGGGAATGGCATAATTTGTTTGCAGGGAGGAGGGAATCTCCATGGCAGCCTCCCGGCACTCTACCGGATTGATGAGGTGGCGGCTGATGGCATCCACCTCGCTCTGGGTCAGATCGCCTTCCAGCAGGTAGACCTTAGCCGAACGAACCACCGGCCGGGTGGCCTGGGTCATCAGCTGGATGCACTGGCTGGCCGAATCTGCCCGCTGGTCAAATTGACCGGGCAGGGGCTCTACGGCAAAGGCTTTGTGATCGCCCTGGGGCAGAGCCTCATAGGTATCATCCACCTGAGGCTCAGAAAAAACAGTGCTGACTGCCCGGCGGAAGGTGGCCTCGTCCTCCATTTCCACATCGTAGCGGTTGAGAACACGCAGGCCATGCAGGGAAGTGATGCCCAGCAGAGCGTTGATCTCCTGTAAAAGGCTTTGGGCTTCCTGCCGCAGCCCCGGTTTTTTCTCTACAAAAATTCGACGAACCATAATTTCCTCCAAGCGTTATCAATAGCGGATTACAAACAAAAACTGTCCCCGAGGGTAGATTCTTTTCGGGTGCGGTCGGGATCAAGAATTCAGGTCACTTCCAGTGCCCGTTTTCCGATGTCCCGGCGCATATATTTCTTTTCAAATTCCACGGTCTCTGCGGCGGCGTAAGCATCGGCAATGGCTTTTTCCAGAGTGGGAGCGGTGGCGGTAATGCCCAGCACCCGACCGCCGGAGGTCAGAAGGGCTTCTCCATCCGACTTCGTACCGGCATGGTAGCAGGTGATGTTTTCCGACAGAGGGGCGGTGAAGGTGATTTTTTTGCCCTTTTCGTAGGCTTCGGGGTAGCCGCCGGAGGCCAGGATCACGCAGGCGGCGTGCTCCTTTTTCCAGCGGATGTCCAAAGAGGACAGGGTTTCATTTTCCACCGCCTGCATGATGGTCAAAAGATCTGTTTCCAGCAGGGGCAGCACCACCTGTGTTTCCGGGTCGCCGAAGCGGCAGTTGTATTCGATGACTTTCGGGCCGTTGGGGGTCAGCATCAGGCCGAAGTACAGGCAGCCTTTGAAGGGGCAGCCCTCTTGTACCATGGCATCCACTGTGGGCAGGAAAATTTCTTCCATGCACCGGGCGGCGATTTCCTCTGTGTAGTAGGGATTGGGGGCAATGGTGCCCATGCCGCCGGTGTTCAGCCCCACATCGCCGTCGCCTGCCCGCTTGTGATCCATGGACGATACCATGGGGCGCAGGCAGTGACCGTCGGTGAAAGCGAGAACCGAAACTTCCGGCCCGGTCAAGAATTCTTCAATGACGATTTTTGCGCCGCTTTTGCCGAATTTTCCGTTTTGGAGCATATCCGTGGCGGCATCTTTGGCTTCCTGTCGGGTCTGAGCGATGATGACACCCTTGCCCAGAGCCAGACCGTCGGCCTTGATGACCGTGGGAATGGGGGCGGTGTCCAGATAGGTCAGTGCCTTGGCCAGATCATCGAATACTTCGTAAGAAGCGGTGGGAATGTCGTATTTCTTCATCAGGTTTTTGGAAAAAACCTTGCTGGCCTCAATTTGGGCGGCCTTGGCATCCGGGCCGAAGCAGGGGATGCGGATCTCGTGCAGCCGATCCACGCAGCCCATGGCCAGAGGATCGTCGGGGGCAACCACCGCAAAATCCACGGCCTTTTCCTTGGCAAAGGCCACAATGGCCGCAATGTCGGTGGCGGCAATGGGCACGCAGGTGGCTTCTTTTGCAATGCCACCGTTGCCCGGTAGGGCGTAAATGGTGGAAACAGAGGGATTTTCTCTCAATTTTTTGATGATGGCGTGCTCACGGCCACCGCCACCAATGACAAGAATATTCATAAAGACCTCCGAAGAAGTTTTTAATGGTGGAACAGGCGCATTCCGGTAAAGGCCATGACCATGCCGTTTTTGTCGCATTCTGCGATGACCGCATCATCCCGGATGGAGCCGCCGGGCTGGGCAACATAGCTTACACCCGTGGCTTTGGCTCTTTTGATGCTGTCCGGGAAGGGGAAGAAGGCATCGCTGCCCAAGGTCACCCCGGTCTTGCTGTCAAGCCAGGCTCGCTTTTCTTCCGGGGTCAGGGGATCGGGACGGCAGGTGAAATAATTCTGCCAAATACCCTCGGCACAGACATCTTCTTCGTTGCCGTTGATATAGCCGTCGATCACGTTGTCCCGACCCGGGCGGCCTAAGTCTTCCCGGAAGGGCAGTTCCAAAACCTTCGGGTGCTGCCGCAGGAACCAGGTGTCTGCCTTGGAACCGGCCAGCCGGGTGCAGTGGACACGGGACTGCTGGCCTGCGCCCACGCCGATGGCCTGTCCGTCATAGGCAAAGCAGACGGAGTTGGACTGGGTGTACTTTAGGGTTATTAAGGACAAAATCAAGTCGATTTTGGCATTTTCGGGAATGTTTTTGTTGGAAGTTACAATGTTTTCCAGCAGATGTGCTCCAATTTCAAAATTGTTCCGTCCCTGCCGGAAGGTGATGCCGAAGACCTGCTTTTCCTCCTGCTCTGCCGGAACATAGCTTTCGTCGATGGCCACCACATTATAGTTGCCGCCCCGTTTGCCGGAGAGAATTTTAAGGGCTTGTTCCGTATAGCCGGGGGCGATCACGCCGTCGGACACTTCCCGGCTCAGAAGCAGGGCGGTGGTTTCGTCGCACACATCGCTCAGTGCCACCCAGTCACCGAAGGAGCACAGCCGGTCAGCACCTCGGGCACGGGCATAAGCGCAGGCCAGGGGGGAGTCGTCCAGGCCGGGCACGTCATCTACAAAGCAGGCCTTTTTTAACGCCATAGGCAGTTTCCTGCCGATGGCGGCGGAGGTGGGGGAAACATGCTTAAAAGAGGCGGCTGCACATAGACCGGTGGCGGCTTTCAGCTCTTTGACCAGCTGCCAGCTGTTCAGCGCATCCAAGAAATTGATATAACCGGGCTTTCCTTGCAGCACGGTAATGGGAAGCTCCGAGCCGTCGGCCATGTAAATGCTGGCCGGCTTTTGGTTGGGATTACAGCCGTATTTGAGGGCAAGCTCCTGCATATTGAACCTCCGAAAATAATTAAGAATTACAAATTATAAATCTCCGTTAAGCCCCCTTACACAGGGGCGGCTTTTGGAAAGGAAATTTAATTTCGATTGATGATCCGCTGCTGATAGTCTCCGGTGGCAGGGTCTGTATAGCGGACGAAGAGGGAAATTTTGTTGTCTTTATTCAGATTCTCCCAAAGCGCCTTGGTAAAAGCATCAATGTCCGAGGGGATGGAAACTGCTGTCGGTTCCCCTGCGAAGGAGGGCAGGGGGCTGCCGTCGCCAATGTAGGTGTGGATAAAATGACCCTGGCCGGGCTGTGCCGGGTACTCATAAAAGAATCGTGCGCAGCCGTTCCCATCGGGATCGGCGGCCTTTAAAATGGACAGGCGGTAGCTGCCGTCGGCTTCCAGAAGGCCGGAAATTCGGGGGGTCCAGTTGGGACGGTCGTCCTCAAAGAGCCGAGTCCGCAGTGCATTTTCCCAGCAGTCCCCTTGGGCAAGGAAATCCCGGATGGTGTCGGTCTGGTCACCGTTGGTGACGATCAGCTTGCCACAGAACTGGCGAACCGGGTGGTAAATGATCAGGTGAGGGTCGGACAGCAGGGCAGGGTCATGGGCTTCTGTGCGGATGCCGTCCGGCTCTTCCACAAAGACCCGATTGCGGCTGTTGACGCTGCGACCCATGATGAAATAGGCGGCCACAGCCTGGCCTTCTTTGGTGCTGCCCAATACAATACCCCGGCCGGGATAGCTGTTTTCAGAAAGCAGTTGGCAGATATTTGCAGTCATAATTTGCTCCTTGTCCATTACAAATGATCGGCTCTCCCTTTGGGAGAGCTGGCCGAAATCTCTGATTTCGGACTGAGAGGGTAAAAGGGTGGAAAACCCTCTTTGTCACGGCTTATGCCGTGACACCTCTCCCAAATGGAGAGGCAAGACCTCATCCGTCACCGCCTGCGGCGGTGACACCTTCCCCTTTGGGGAAGGCATTGGGGCGAGGAGGGTGCTGTTTTATGCCGGGCAGGTCAGTTGCTTGCAGACTTCCTCTGTGGCCTGGGGCAGCAGCACCCATTCGGCTTGCTCCATCACCCGGCGCTGTAAAATTTCGGGGGTGTCGCCGGGTAGCACTTCCACTGCTTTTTGGGCAATGATGGCGCCGCCGTCGCAGATTTCGTTTACAAAATGCACCGTGGCACCTGTGACTTTCACGCCCTTTTGAAGGGCCGCCTCATGGACACGCAGGCCGTACATCCCTTCGCCGCACCCATTCGGCTTGCTCCATCACCCGGCGCTGTAAAATTTCGGGGGTGTCGCCGGGTAGCACTTCCACTGCTTTTTGGGCAATGATGGCGCCGCCGTCGCAGATTTCGTTTACAAAATGCACCGTGGCACCTGTGACTTTCACGCCCTTTTGAAGGGCCGCCTCATGGACACGCAGGCCGTACATCCCTTCGCCGCAAAAGCTGGGGATCAGGCTGGGATGGATGTTGATGATCCGATTTTTCCACCGGGAAGTGAAGCTTTCCGGCAAAATGGCCAGAAATCCGGCCAGAACGATCAGGTCGATTTTTCCCTCCAAAAGCTCCTGTAATTTGGTATCCAAGTGGGGCTTTTCCACCACAGCGGTGGAAATATCAGCCTTTTTTGCCCGTTCCAGGGCATAGGCCCTGGGATTGTTGGAAACCACCAGAGAAATTTCTCCGTGGGGGATTTCTCCCCTACTTTGGGCATCCAGCAGCGCCTGCAAATTGGTGCCGCCGCCGGATACCAGTACGGCGATCCTTACCTTCATTGCAGAACCACCTTGCTGTCGCCCTGGGTGATGTTACCGATGATGTAGGCAGTCTCGCCGTGGGCGGTGAGGATCTCGATGGCCTTTTCTGCTTCTGCCGCCGGGACCACCACGGTCATGCCCACACCCATGTTGTAGGTGTTGAACATATCCCGCTCCGATACATGGCCAAATCCGGCGATCAAATCAAAGATCGGCAAAACACGAACCTTTTCCCGGTCAATATTGGCGCACAGACCGTCGGGAATGGAGCGGGGAATATTTTCGTAGAATCCGCCGCCGGTGATGTGGGAAATGGCCTTCACATCCACCTGTTCCAGCAGAGCCAGAATGGACTTGACATAGATCCGGGTGGGGGTCAGCAGGGCTTCGGCAATGGTCTGGCCGCCCAGCTCATGGCGAGGTTCGTATATCTGGGGATTATTGTTGTCGATATCGAAGGCCTTGCGGCACAGGGAGAAGCCGTTGGAGTGGATGCCGGTGGAAGCAAGGGCGATGACCACATCCCCCGGCTGCATCCGCTTGTTATCAATGATTTTCTTTTTGTCCACGATGCCCACGGCAAAGCCTGCCAGATCGTAGTCCTCCACCGGCATCAGGCCGGGATGCTCGGCGGTCTCGCCGCCGATGAGGGCACAGCCGGACT
>CAYROJ010000041.1:0-12007 GCA_964425865.1 uncultured Oscillospiraceae bacterium
AAATCAGAACTCTTTCTGCTTTTTTGTGGTCTCACATCATTGACAAATGAACATTATCTAAAATTAAGAATGCAAATTCCTTACCGTTTGATCCTGTTTTTACTTTCTTGGATGTTCACAGCCAGCGGATATTGCAGCGCCAGATGCTTCCAGGTGATTTTGTCCAGCTCACCGGTTTGAGGCAAGGCGCTGAGGTACTGGAAAGAGGAGAGCGCATCGGCTGTCGCTTCATCAAGGACTCCGGAGATCCCAGGGGCGGTGATACTGCCATAGATTTGTCCCAGAGCCACCAGCATACTTTGCACCAGATAAAGATAGGGGTGGCGCTCGCCACGGCGGATGACCTGATTGGGGTTTAAAATCAATTGCAGCGGCTCAGCAGGACCAAGCCGGACAAGGGCGGGGGTCTGCTCTGTGACGATCCGTTCCCAAGTGGCCTGATCGGTGACACCGGTAACAGGGATCCCATATTTGCGCTGAAAAGCGGAGACAGCATTTCTTGTTTGACTGCCGTAAATGCCGTCGGGAATAATGGGGGAGAGGGTGCGGTCATCCTCTGCCAGAATGCGCAGCATGGTCTGTAAACTGCGAACAGGCTGCCCGACAAAAGAGTCTACTGGTCTCATCTGACTACCTCCTGCTTGACAGTGTCTCGGCTACCGGCTTGTAAATTCTCCCCGGGGAATTGGGTCATGGTGGATGTGCGGGCATAGCGGCTGCGATTGGCATTTCCATTTGCA
Organism: uncultured Oscillospiraceae bacterium; assembly: GCA_964425865.1. Taxonomy (GTDB): domain Bacteria; phylum Bacillota; class Clostridia; order Oscillospirales; family Oscillospiraceae; genus Faecousia. Next base: position 741 of record CAYROJ010000041.1, read on the forward strand.
GATGCGCCATTGACCGCAGGGAAAGTTTCTCTGCTGCGCAAGGTGGTGTTTTCAATGCCGGAAAACTGGTCGTAGATCTCGTCCCAGGTGGTGGCATCCACAACGCCGGTGACCGGCAGACCGAGGTAGTTTTGAGCCGCACGAACACTTGCTGCCGTGGCAGGGCCAAAGATGCCGTCAACGGTCACGGATGGGATCTCGTTGATATACTCCGAAAGCACTGCCAGCATATATTGCAGCAGCCGCACCTTTTCTCCTCGGTTCCCCTGGACAATGGCATCAGGATACTCCCAGTTGACACTGTAAAACTGCTGCCCTTGGCTGCGAAGTTCGGAAAGCTGTGTGACAGCGGTATAGAGCCGAACCAATTCATACCAGGTGGCTTTGCCGACCACACCGTCTACATCCAGGCCAAAGATCTGCTGGAAAGCCCGGACGGATGCTACCGTTCGGCTGCCGAAAATGCCATCCACCGTTGCCAATTTCGGAATGGCCGGATAGTTTTGGGCAATGCGATTTAAGGCCACTTGGATAATGACCACATAGGGACCGGAGCTGCCTCGGCGCAGGGCTGTGCCGGGATAGGAGGAGGTGATGCCCATAATGGGGGCATTGTTGACAATCTCAATATTTCCATAGTAGCTGCGCAGAATATCCGAAGAGCTGTAACCTTGCTGTGCCAAATTCTGGCTGCCCCATTGGCTCAAACCTTCGCAGGTTACCGTAGTGCCGTTGCAAAATTTGGATGCCAGTGGCTCAACAAAGCCGGGACGGCGCATATAGTCGTTAAAGAGTTCGTCTACCAGTCGGGAGATGTTTTCAAAAAAACTGCGCCCATTGACAAAGGCCTGGTCGATGGCGGTGGAGCTGGTGATGTCAAAATCATAACCCCGACTGCGGTAATATTCTGTGTATACCCGGTTGAGGGCGAAGGAAACGATGGCTGTGATATTGGCACGCAGGGCGCTTTCATCCCAAGTGGGATAGATCTCACTGGAAGCTACATTTTTCACATAGTCAGAAAAAGGAACCGTCACATTGGCGGCAGCAGTGTTGGGGCCGCCCAGATGGATAGTGATATTTTGAGGTACAAAGGGAATGACAGTTGGCATTTGACCCCTCCTTACAAGTTTTGAGCCGGTGTGTCAAACACAGCGCTCTTATCCCAGGATGAGGGAAGCTCGGACAGGGGGATCATTTCCAAATTCAGCCGTGTGACTGTATTGGGGAATACTTGCAGATTTTCGTTTTCCACCTGCTCATAGCCTTCCAGACGAGCATAAAGGTTGACAGGGGTAAATGGACGAATACCCGTATCCGGGGTCTGTCCTGCGGAGAGTGCCGGCACCGGGATCTCAATGGGATCGATCGATCCGTTGCGGTTGGTCAGCCGCATGGCAAGGGCGGTGCCATCCGGGGCGGTGACCGTAATGGCCACATTTTCCAATGGGATTCGGGCAAGGCTGGTGTAGGCCAGCACATCTATGTAACCTGTATCGGGCAGAGTAACCACTCCTTTCGTTTTCACTTTCCTATTCTATGCGGCAAAAGAGGAATTGTTGCTATGTATGCTCCCGAGGGAGCATCATAAATAGGTTTGAGTTTTCTGGATGTTGATGTTCTCACGATCGAGAAGCTTTTGGGCAAGCTGGGTCACCTGAGCATCGGAGCCGCTGCTGCGGCGCAGATTGCGAATACCCAAAATCATACCCCTGGTGTTGCCTTGGATCAGCATTCCGGCGATTTTAGAGTCTACATCTCCGCCCATAAGCCGTGCACGGCTCATCATATCCGACATCTTTCGCACTGCCGGATTTACATCCGTCAGGCTCCAGCCTCGGCTTGCAGCAAGACGGAGGGCCTCTTTTTCAATGGAATCGTATTCTTTTAGCTGCTGATCCAGTTCCTGCTTCAGTCCAGTGCGAATGGCATTGTCACGGACGGAGCGGATGCCGGTCTGTCCCATTTGTGTGGTATGCAGGACAGAAGCAAGAAGTTCTTTGCTGTCTTTCATATTATCACCCAAGGTCAGTATGCCCGAAAAATCAGCCAATAAGCACATCAGAGGGTTATATCGCATAAAATGGATGCGGAAAGGGGCGTATGCTATGAGTGCAATTGCAGGAATTTTCGACTTGCCCACCGATGAAAATGTAGAAAATGCAATGTTTTTGACAATGAAAAGGCGGGGACCCGACGGCAGTGCCGTTTACTCCTGGAAGGGGAAAACTTTATTACACAGCAGATTATCACATACAAATTATGCCCAGCCTATGGTGCTGGATTGGGCAGCGGAGCGATATGTGATGAGCTGCGATGGGACACTGTTTAATCGGGAGGAAATACACCGGGAACTGAAAAAACTGGGGCATGAGTTCGACAGCGGCAGCGATGCAGAAGTGATCCTGCACAGCTTTGCCCAATGGGGAGAAGAAATGCTCATCCGGCTTAACGGTGTGTTCGCATTGATGATCGTCATGGAACGGCAGGAAAAGGTGTTCCTGGCCAGGGATCGAATAGGCGTAAAGCCATTGTTTTATAAAACACATAATGGAGGATTGCTGGCATCTTCCGAACTGAAGAGCATCCTGTCCTATCCGGGCGTGGAAGCCAAGCTGGATGCCGCCGGGGCAGCGCAAATCCTGCTGTTAGGGCCGGGGCGAATATCGGGCAGCGGTGTTTTTTATGGTGTCAAGGAACTGGAACCGGGGTGCTGCGGGGTTTATCAGGGAGGCAACCTGCAGTTGCGCCGCTACTGGCAGTTGACAGACCGAATACATGAGGATGATTTTGAAAAAACCACAGAAAAAGTACGGGATTTGGTGAAAGATGCCGTTGTACGCCAGATGAAAGCACCGCAAAAAGTGGGGACAATGCTTTCCGGCGGACTGGATTCAAGTGTTGTTTCTGCTATTTGTGCTCGGGAATTGGATGCCAATGGGCAGTGTTTGGATACTTTTTCGGTGGATTATGAGGATAATGATAAATACTTTATCTCCAACCGGTTTCAGCCCAATATGGATACAGATTTTATCCGTATCATGCAGGAAAGCCTGGACTCACATCATCACTGGACGGTTCTGAGTGCCCAGGATCTGGTTGACGGTATTGCAGATGCCACCATTGCCCGTGATCTGCCCGGAATGGCGGATGTGGATGTGTCGCTGCTGGCTTTCTGTAAACAGATCCGTCCTCATGTGGAAACTGTGCTATCCGGTGAATGCGCTGATGAGATATTTGGCGGCTATCCATGGTACAGAGATCCGCAAATGCGGGATGTGGATACCTTCCCCTGGGCGCAGACGACAAAGGAACGAACGGCCTTCCTTGCACCTTGGATCTTGCAGCAGATCCAGCCGGAGGAATTTGTATATGACCAGTATCGTGACACCGTCCGTGCATCCGACATTCTGCCTGAAAACAGCCCGGTGGATCGACGGATCAAAGAACTGGTGAATTTAAATTTTCGCTGGTTTATGCAGACCCTTATCGATAGAGGGGATCGGATGGGTGCTTATTGTGGACTGGATATTCGGATGCCATTCTGTGACTATCGAATTGCGGAATATCTGTATGGAGTGCCCTGGAGCATGAAGGATTTCAAAGGACAGGAGAAGGGGCTGCTGCGCCACAGCATGGAGGGGCTGCTGCCCCAAAGTGTGTTATACCGGAAAAAAAGCCCATTCCCCAAAACCTACGATCCTCGTTATCTTCAAATCGTTTCCCAACTGCTACAGCAGGTGATCGCAGATAAAAATGCGCCAATTTTCCAACTGGTACGAAGGGAGGCACTGGAAAAACTGCTACATCAGGATTTTGCATGGCCGTGGTACGGTCAGTTGATGCGAAGACCCCAAACCATTGTATATATGCTCCAAATCAATTTCTGGTTAGAGCATTATTCGCTACGAATTATATAATTGACGAAGAATAAAAAGTGTGGTACTATTTATTAGGAAATTGAAACCTAATAAACGAGGTATCCTATATGAGAAAGACAAAAATTATTTGTACCATTGGTCCTGCCAGTGAAAATGAAGAGACCTTGACCGCTATGTGCCTGGCCGGCATGAGCGTGGCTCGTCTGAATTTCTCCCATGGCGACCACGAAGAGCATAAGCGCAAGATCGAGCTTGTAAAGCGTGTTCGTGAAAAGCTGCACATGCCCATTGCTATTATGCTGGACACCAAGGGCCCGGAATACCGCATTGGCACATTTGCAAACGGAAGTGTTACCGTCAATACCGGCGATACATTTACTTTTACCACGGAGGATGTAGAAGGCGATGAGACCATCGTCTCCGTGAATTACAAGGATCTGGTGAAGAACCTGAGTGTGGGTGACCGGGTGCTGGTTTGTAATGGCCTGGTGGTATTTGAAGTCACTGAGCTTTCCGGCAGTAATGCTGTTTGTAAGGTCATTACCGGCGGCAACATGAGCAACCGTAAGAGCATGAGCTTCCCCAATAAGGTCATGAGCGGCCCTTACCTTTCCGAGAAGGACAAGGCAGATCTGCTGTTCGGTATTGAGAACGATGTTGATTTTATTGCGGCTTCCTTTGTTTCCTCCAAGAAGGATCTGGAAGAGCTGCACGCATTCCTGGATGCCAACGGCGGCAGCAATATCGATATTGTTGCAAAAATTGAGAACAGAGCCGGCGTGGATAACATTGAAGAGATCTGTGAGCTCTGCGAAGGCATCATGGTTGCCCGAGGCGACCTGGGCGTGGAAATTCCTTTCGTGGAAGTGCCTTCCATCCAGAAGTATTTGATCAGTAAGTGCCGCCTTTTGGGCAAGCGGGTCATTACCGCCACCGAAATGCTGGAGACGATGATCTATAATCCCCGTCCCACCAGAGCGGAAATCTCCGATGTGGCCAACGCTGTTTATGACGGCAGCTCCTGCATCATGCTTTCCGGTGAGTCCGCTGCCGGTAAATATCCGGTGGAGGCAGTCAAAACGATGGCAGAAATTGCTGAGTATACCGAGCGGCATACTTCCTATAAGCACCGTTTCCTGACCTCTGAGTTTAAAATCCAGAATACGCTGGATGCTATCTCTCATGCGACCTGCTCCATGGCAATCGATGTGGATGCCAAGGGCATTGTGGTCAGCTCCGTTTCCGGTAAGACGGCCATGATGGTCAGCCGTTTCCGCTGCCCGGTGCCGATCATCGGTATCACCACCGACGAAAAGGCTTGGCGGAAGCTGGCAATGAGCTGGGGCGTTTATCCCACCCTGACCAGCCAGTTTAATTCCATGGATGTGATGTTCTATCATGCACTGTCTGCGGCAAAGGACATTCTGGGCTTGAGTAAGGGGGATCGTGTGGTTCTGACCGGCGGCCCTATTAATGGCAAAACCGGAAACACCAATACCATTAAAGTGGAAGAGATTTAACCAAAAACTGCGTAGGCGATCGCCTACGCAGTTTCTTTAGAAATCTGTAATAATTGTATGTAATGCATCCATGGATGCGGCGATGTCCACAGCACCGGCGGCTTTCATCTGCTCCAAATCGCCGTAGCCCCAGGCAACGCCAATGGAGGACAGCCCCAGTTCATTGGCTCCTTCAATATCGTAGATGGTATCGCCGATCATGATGATTTTCTCATCCATGGGCAGCTGCTTTAGCAGATGGCGAATGACCTCTGATTTGGTGATGCGTTTACCATCCAGCGAAGAACCGCAGATCTCATCAAAGTATTGATCCAACGCAAAATGCTTTAAAATATGCTCAGCCATGATCTCCGGCTTGGAGGTAGCCACATAGAGCTTGTGACCGTCGCTGCGCAGCTGCTTTAAAAGGTCTTCTACGCCGGGATAGGGGAAGTTTTCGTATTGACCATGATCCACATAAGCCTTGCGGTAGACTTCCACCGCTTCTTCCATATTTTCTTCGGTAATGCCAAAGCGAAGCAGACTGTCCCGCAGGGGAGGGCCGACCATAGGGCGCAGTTCATCGTAGCTGGGTACTTCCAGACCAAAGTGCGCCAGGGTTTCCTGTCCGCAGTGAATGATGCCTTCGCCGGAATCAGTCAGTGTTCCGTCTAAATCAAATAGTAAATGCTTCATATTCTTCTTCCTTATCATGATAATAAGTGGATTATAATGGAAAGTGCGAAAAATGTCCATTGTTTTTTTGCAAACTTTGGCGTATAATGAAGAAAACGCTTGATTTTGAGGAGAAAGAAAATGCTGATCTGTCCAGTTTGCGGTAAACCTCTGGTTTTTGATGCTCATACTGCCCGATGCGAAAGTGGTCACTGCTTTGATGTGGCACGGGAAGGGTATGTGAATTTACTCCGATCCTCTCGCCCCGGTGATCTGATCGGAGACGATAAGGCTTCTGCCCGTTGCCGTCGGGATTTCCTGAATAAAGGCTATTACCACGTGCTGAGGGACACCCTTTGCGCTCTTTTTGCGGACAGGCGTGGAAATGTGCTGGACATTTGCTGTGGAGAAGGGTACTATACAGCAGCACTGGGGCAAAACCAGAATTTGAAGGTTTTTGGCTTTGACATTTCCCGGGAAATGGTGCGGCTTGCTGCCAAGCGGGGAAATTGCCAATTCTTTGTGGCTAATATGGCGTCCATTCCGGTGGCGGACGAGTCCATGGACTATGCTGTCCACCTGTTTGCGCCCTTTAACGAGCAGTCCTTTGCCCGGGTATTGAAGCCCGGTGGCCGGTTGATCACAGTCATACCAGGGAAATATCATCTGTTTGGTTTGAAGCAGGCGCTTTATGAAACACCCTATGAAAATGATGAGCAGATCCCGCAAACCACACGCTTAAAACCTGTGTCCGTGACTAAGGTGACGGATCATATTTGCCTTGGTTCCCAAGAGGATATTCAGGCAGTATTTCGCATGACTCCTTATTATTTTCACACTTCTCCAGCGGATAAGGAAAAGCTTGTTGGTTTGACGCAGCTGGAAACTCCGGTGGAGTTCTTGATTGCGCAGTATGAAAAAATATAAACGCCTTAGATGAATCAAGCCTCCGGTTTTACCGGAGGCTTTGTCTTTGCGGAAATTTGAGAGAGCATGATGGCGGCAAATACCAGACCGCAACCGAGAAATTCGGTGGCCGTTAGAGTCTCGTTCAGGATCAGCCAGCCGGAAAGAGCGGCGAACACAGATTCAAAACTCATCAGCAGGGAAGCGGTGGTAGGTTCCAGACATTTTTGCCCCACGATCTGAAGGGTATAAGCGACACCCATAGACAGGACACCGGCGTACATCAGCGGTAGCCAGCAGGACACCATATCTGCCACAGAAGGGGCTTCTGTAAACATAAACACGGTGGAGATCAGAGCGCAGACCAGACTTTGAACCAAGTTAAGTGCGATGCTGTCCAGGTCTGTGGCCAGGTGATCCAGCAGCAGGATTTGCACAGAAAAACCAACTGCACACAGGAGCATTAGTACATCGCCAATGTTAATGCTGCTCACGCCAATGCCGCTGATAAAATACAGGCCTATGGCCGCAATGGCTACACTGAAAACCGTTGTTTTCGGTGGCTTTTTCTTTAAGAACAATCCAAAAACCGGAACGAGGATAATATACATGGCGGTGATAAAGCCACCTTTGGCAGCAGAGGTGTAGATCAAACCCACCTGCTGTAATGCGGTGGCTACAAACAGGGCAGCACCGCATAATACTCCCGCTTTCCACAGCTTGGGATCCTTCAACACAGAGAAGAAATGACCTCTGTGCCGAACATATACCACAGGCAGCAAGGCGAGGACTGCCAGGTATCCCCGAATGGCTAAAAAGGTGATGGGGCCGATTTTTTCAACGCCTACACTTTGGGCTACAAAAGTAGAACCCCAGATAATGGTAGCCAGTATGATCGATAGGCTGCCTTTAAATTGCTTGCTCATTTTTTTGAACCTTTCGTCAATTTTCCTTCAGTTACTTCGTGCATTGTAACATAAAATCTTCAGGAAGGAAAGTAGAAGATTGCATTTTTTTCGGACTGTGGTATAATGTTAGAAAATCAAAAACAGGAGGTTTTTTATGTCTGAAATCAACCGTGTTCGAGAGCGTCATGAGATCCCGGTAGAGGATACCTGGGCCACTGAAGATCTGTTCCCCAGCGATGAAGCCTGGGAGGAAGAGCTGGCCACACTTGCCGATGTGCAGAAGCAGCTGTCTTCCTTTGCCGGCCGTCTGGGCGAAAGCGGCAAGACCCTGTATGACTATCTGTATCTGTCCGAAATGAACAGTGTGAAAGTGGGGGCTTTGACCAACTATGCCATGCGCAAGGGCGACCAGGACACCCGTAATTCCTTCTATCAGGCCATGGGCGGCAAGCTCAGAAGTGTGATGGTTGCCATGAGCGCCGCCACCAGCTTTGCAACCCCTGAGATCATGGCCATTTCCGATGAGGATATGGAAAAGTTCTATGCCCAGTGTCCTGAACTGGAGCGCTACCGCCGGAGCCTGACCAACAAGCGCCGCTTTAAGGAGCACACTCTGTCCGCGGCCGAAGAAAAGCTGCTGGCCGCCACCGGCGAGATCTCCGAAACCGCCAGCAATGTGTTCAGCATGTTCAATAATGCGGACATCACTTTCGCCGATGCAGAGGACTCCGAGGGCAAGAAGCACCCCATCACCCATGCAACTTACATTCAGTGCGTGGAAAGCAGCGACCGGGTGCTGCGTAAGAATGCATATGAGAGTCTGTATGCCGGCTACAATCAGTTTAAGAATACCTCTGCAGCTCTGATGAATGCCCAGAATAAGCAGCTGAAGTTTGAGGCAGAAGCACGCCACTTTAACAACGCTTTTGAGGCATCTCTGTTCGGCACCAATGTGCCTACCTCCGTGTATCTGAACCTGATCGAGGCCGTTCACCAGAATATCGACAAGATGCACCGCTATGTCCGCCTGCGCAAGAAGCTGCTGGGTCTGGACGAGCTGCACTTCTATGATACATATACTCCCTTGGTTAACGGTGCGGACAAGCATATTCCCTTCGAGGAAGCCAAGCAGACCATTTATGAAGCACTGGCACCCATGGGCGAGGAGTACCGCTCCATTTTGAAAAAGGGCTTCGACAGCCGCTGGATCGATGTTTACCCCAATGTGGGTAAGCGCAGCGGCGCATACTCTGCCGGTGCTCGTGTCCATCCCTATGTGCTGATGAACTACTCCGGCACCCTGGACAGCCAGTTTACACTGGCACATGAAATGGGTCACGCCCTGCACTCCTACTATTCCAACAAGACTCAGAATCCTGTGGACTCCGGCTATGTGATCTTTGTCGCAGAAGTGGCCTCCACCTGTAATGAGGCTCTGCTGATGGAGCATCTGCTGTCCAAGACCACTGATAAGAAGGAACGGATCTATCTTATCAACCACTTCCTGGATCAGTTCAAGGGCACTCTGTACCGCCAGACCATGTTTGCAGAGTTTGAGCTGATGATGGGTAGATGGGTTGCGGAAGGTAAGACCCTGACCGCTGACCTGCTGTGCAGCGAGTATAAGAAGCTGAACGCCTTCTACTATGGCCCCGATGTGGTGGTGGACGACAACATTGCTGTGGAATGGGCAAGAATTCCGCACTTCTACTATGATTATTATGTCTTCCAGTATGCTACCGGCTATTCTGCCGCTATTGCGCTGTCCCGGAAGATCCTTAACGAGGGCGAAAGTGCGGTCAAGGACTATATTGGCTTCCTGTCCGGCGGCTGCTCCAAGAGCCCCATTGATCTGCTGAAGGGTGCAGGCGTGGATATGACCAGCCCGGAACCTGTCAACAGCGCTCTGGAGCTGTTCGGCAAGCTGCTTGACGAGATGGAAGAGCTGACGGCGGATCTGTAATGGAAAAACTGTTTATTCCCACGCTGCATACCTTTGCCATGAACAATATCTTCACCGGCTCCTGTGGCCCGTTCCGATTTCGGGCAAAGCCCAATGTGGTGATGGCCACAGCCAAAGAGGTAGATTTCATACAGAGTACGATCCATGCCGAATTCTGGCATGGACCGTACTGCTATGAAAAAAGTGAAATGGAAGGGGAGCGGACTTTCCCCATGACCGAAGAAGGCAAAGCTGAAATGCAGGCCTGGCTGGAAAGCAATATCTGATTTAAAAATTAATAAAATATCAATATCTATTTGCCGATGGTTGTGGTATACTAGCTATAATGGTTTTCTTGTATTCTAACAGGAAAAGGAGGAAAGCGTATGACACAACAGCATAAGAAATTGGTGGCAGGAATTGCTTTTCTGATTTTCCTTCTGTTTTGTGCGCTGGTAGGCTACTATATTGGTGTGCCGATGATCCGACTTGCCAAGGATGCAGCTCAGTTTCAGGCGCTGGTAGATTCCTACGGTATCTGGGGCAGACTGATTTTTGTTGGCATGGTGGTTCTGCAGGTGGTCGTAGCTTTTATTCCAGGCGAACCCATTGAGTTGGCTGCCGGTTATGCATTCGGCTTCTGGGAGGGAACGTTTCTGACCATGGCGGGATTTATCATCGGCAGTTGGCTGATTTTTCTGCTGGTGCGGCGCTTTGGAGTGAAGCTTGTGGAGGTTTTCTTCTCCATGGAGAAGATTCAACATTTTTCCTTTCTGAAAGATCCGAGAAAATGTGAAACGCTGGCCTTCCTTTTAATGCTGATCCCAGGTACACCCAAGGATTTTTTGTGTTATTTTGCCGGCTTAACGCCGCTGACTGTCCATCGATGGCTGCTGATCGTAGCCATTGGCCGAATTCCTTCTCTGGTTACCTCAACAGCCACAGGTGCGGCGGCCGGAATGGGAAATTACATTTTCACTGCAGTTATGGCAGTGATCATGGTGATCGTGACTGTTGCCGGTATTTTGTATTACCGCCATATCTGCAAACAGCAGAAAGCTGAAGAAAACGAAGAGTGAAAAAATCCCTCTCCTGACGGAGAGGGATTTTTTTCACTATGTTATTAAGCGTTTTTTGCCTGCTTCAGAGCCTGAGCCAGCTGGTCAGGGCAGGAGGTGGACTTCATGCCGCAGGTGGTGCCCTCCAGACGGGTGATGACCTCATCGACATCCATGCCTTCTACCAAAGAGCCAATGCCCTTGAGGTTGCCGTTGCAGCCGCCGATGAACTGAACATTATGGAGCTTGCCGTCCTCAATATCAAACAGGATCCGCTGAGAGCAGGTGCCGGAAGTTTTGTATTCAAACATAACTGGATTTCCTTTCAAGTTTTTTCTATATTATACGACAAGGATGCAACAATTTCAAGTATGAATATTGTTCCAGAAACTGGTTAT
>CAYROJ010000042.1:0-11766 GCA_964425865.1 uncultured Oscillospiraceae bacterium
AAATCAGAACTCTTTCTGCTTTTTTGTGGTCTCACATCATTGACAAATGAACACAATCCACAAAAAACGCACCTCGTTATTCTGAAAAACGAGGTGCGTTTTGTCCATTTTTACTTTTTATCTCTCTTGCGGCAGAGGTAAATATCCAGCTTATCCTTCATGTTGTCGGGAATCTTTCGATCCACAGGGCAACGAGCAGCGTTAGCCATCCGATCCGCAAAGGCGGCAATAAAGGAAATATCTTCTGCCATGTGCTCAGCCTTCATCACTGCCATGGTATCGTAGCTATTATGGATGGTAGCCGTATTGCCGGGGGCGATACGGGCAAAGGACAGTGCAGGCACACCTTTATCGGCAAAGGGTGTCGAGTCGCTGGAATACACATCCTGATAGGCACCAATGCCTCTGCCCTGCTCCATGGCGAAATACTGGAGATAGTGCACCAGCTTTTCTTCCGTGGTGCAGCAGGCGATCAACTTGCCCATAATACAGCCCACCATATCCAGGTTGATGCACAGAACGATATTCTTCAGTTCTTCCTCGTGAGCAGCACAGTAGGCCTTGGAGCCCAGCAGGCCACGCTCCTCACTGCCGCACCAGATGAAACGGAGGCTGTAACGATGAGGATGATTTACAAAATACTCAGCCAATCCCAGAATGCCCACAGAGCCGGACATATTGTCATAAGCACCCTGCGACAGGGATGTAGAGTCATAATGTGCGGTGAATACGATGGTTTGCTCCACCTGTCCGGGAATATCGACGATCACATTGTGAGAATTCCCTGTATATTCATCCTGCTCCAAAACGATCTTGGCGGTTTTGGCGTTTCCGTTGACCAGAGCAATGGCGGTTTTTGCATTGATGTTGACGCCGGGGATCTTCCTGCCCTGGCTCACATGGGCACGAAGCTCTCTCTGATCGATGTCAAAATCCACATAGTTGGCGTTGCCATCATATGTAATAAAGCCCACAGCTCCGTTTTCCAGCAGATCCTGGTACATCCAATAACCCAGATAGCCATCGATCATGACGATCTTGCCACGGCACAGGCTCAGACTATATGCATCGGTAGAAGTCAGATAGTACAAGGGGGCTTCCACTTCGCCGTTTCCTGCATTGAGATAGCCCTTGCAGGTCACCTCCTGACCGTCCACGATCAGCTGCGCCTTTTTCATGGTGGCCATCTGCACCTCAAAAGGCTCGATGGCGGCGGTCAGCCCCAGTCCGGCGCACTGTTCTTTCAGATACTCTGCGCAGCGCAACTCCTCAGCGCTGCCACCCATACGGATATAGGCAGTATCCTTGAAGATGTCCATGATTTTCTGATTATCCATAGTGTTCCTCCTTATTTTTATGCTGCGATCAGCCCAAAGGCCATCAGCAGACAAGAAATTCCAAAAATCGTAAAGCCGGAAAGCAATGTAGTCCAAACCACCAGTTGGGTCGCCAGCTGCTCGTTATTCTCCATCTGTGATGCCATGATCGCACTGGCCACCGCCACCGGTGAAGCAAACAGAGCAATCAGCGCCGGATAATCCTGAGCGCCACAGGAGATCACACCCATATAAGTCAGCACAAATGCACCGCCAATGCCAAGAGCCGGTGTGAGCAACAGACGGCAGGATGTGGCGACAACAATTTCCTTTCGCAGTCCTTTTACCGCAGAGAATGTAAACTGTCCACCCAGCACCAACAGTGCCAGCGGTGTGGTCATCGCTTTCAGCCAAGTAAGCAATGTATAGATAAACTTTGTTTCCCGATTCAGGGCAAACACTACTTTTCCGAAGGCTTTCATCTGCACCCAGCGCAAAGTCAGCGCTACGATGCCCAAAACTACCCCTTGGATCAGAGGATTTTTGACAATATCCCGCAAAATGTGTAAAACATCAATTTTTCCACCTTTGCTGCGGAACACCGAAAGGGCGATGACCGCAAGGATATTGAACAAAGGAATGGTCACAGCCGATAAAATCGCCGCCGTTGCCTCCGCCTCTGCTCCACCCAAAGCGGCGGCTAAGGGCAGACCAATGATGGCAAAGTTACTGCGAAAGATGCATTGCAAAATCACGCCCCGGCGTGTTTGCACCGGAGTGGTCCCAATGGCCACCACAAGGCCCAGCAAAAAGACCAGCAAAATTACGAAGGCGCAGTAGAACACAATGTCCCAACGGATATGTCCAAGGCTTTCGATGCTGTAAACATTGACGAACAACATGGCCGGTAAGCCGATTTTAAATACCAGCCTATTTCCGTTTTTTAGGAACTCTGCGCCAAGCACCCCTCTGTGATGCAATACATAGCCCAGTGCGATCATCAGTACAATCGGCATGACCGCGTTGAAAGCTGTCATAAAAATAGTGGAAAGCAAGGTTTTCTCTCCTAACTGTTTCTTACTATCCTAACCATACCACAATTTGCGCCAAAATGCAACGAAAAATCGATCCGCTCACAGCAAAAGCGGCCGCAACCAGCGGTTGCAGCCGTTCCATTTCCTATTAAAGCACCGTCGTCAGCAGCCATACCAGAGCCGTGGCCAGTGCGCCACCCACAGCCCAGAGTGGGCCTTGGGCAACCAGCGGTTGCTTTCCTCGACGGCGGGCAGCCTGCCGTGCCTCTCGCAGCAGCATTTCATCGGTGATCCCCTCCTGTGGGGCATCTTCCCGCAAAATAAAAATAGCCTGCTCAAACAGCTTCCGATCCGGTGACTGCACCACGATCACCTGCCGGGATACACCTTTAACCAAAATATCGCCTCCTTGTTTCCATTATGTCCCAAGAAGTCATTTTCAATCCAAAAGGGCAAAAAATTACCGCCTTTCGGCGGTAATTTGCTCATTCACTTCTGCGGACATTATATCGGGACCAGATCAAAATAGCAATCTGACCGGGAATTCCCAAAAACAGCAGCTGCCAGGCAGTTCTGCCAAAGACCAGAACCGTCAATGCCACGGCCAGCAGCAGTGACCATACCAGCAACGAAATAATTAGATAATTCCGCCGTGTGTTGAACCAGATGGAATTGAACACCAGCCAGACGATCATACTCACCGGCACAGCATAAACAAAGGGCAGCCACTCGGCACTGTGCCGAGGCCAAATCATATCTACCACCACGAAGCCAACGGTAGCCACGAACCAGACGATCAGTTCACTAAGCAGTGTCACCACCGTATGACTGCGCATGGCAGACACAGGCTTTTTTTCTTCCTTGACTTCCTCCTTGACCTCCGCCGGAAGCCGGTGTTCCTCTTCCAGCAGATAGTCCAAAGTCACACCGAACAGGTCAGCAATGGCCTTGAGTACCATTACATCGGGCACCGACTCCCCCCGCTCCCACTTGGACACGGCTTTATCGGAGTAATTCAACTGCTCTGCCAGGTCGATCTGGGTCATTTTCTGCTCTTGACGCAGGGCCGTAATGTTTTTTGCGATAATGGGTTTCAAATCTTGCATAGGATAACCTCAGTTTTATGATTTTCCTATCATACCAGAAAAATGTTAAAAAATCAACCGGGCCGCCCGATTGCGGCCCGGCATTTTTACTTGATCAACTCGTCAAAACGGAAGTAGTGCAGGGTGTTATTGTAGCTGATGTTTTCCACCATGCGTCCCAGTGTCTTCCAGTCGGCAGGATACTCGCCATCTTCCACCATCTGCCCAAAGAGGTTACACAGTATTCTGCGGAAATACTCATGACGGGTGTAGCTGAGGAAGCTGCGGGAGTCAGTGAGCATTCCGTTGAAAGTACCCATGGCACCCAGGCTCATCAGGCTCTTCATCTGCTCTTCCATGCCAACCTTGTGGTCGTTGAACCACCAGGCAGAACCCTGCTGGATTTTGCCGGGGATGGTGCTATCGGTCTGGAATCCGCCCATGATGGTGCCGATAATGCCATTGTCAGCAGGATTCAAAGAGTACAAAATGGTCTTGCCCAGCGCGCCGGCATCTTCCATGGTAGCCAGCAGTTTTGCCAGACCCACTGCATTTGCAGCATCATTCATGGAGTCGAAACCAGTGTCGGGGCCCAGCTTGCGGAACATCTTGTGGGAATTGTCACGCAGGCAGCCGAAGTGGAGCTGCATGACCCAGTCACGCTTATAGTACTCCTGACCGACAGAGATCAGCAGCGCAGTATGATAAGCCAGCTGCTCATCCCAGGTGATGGCCTTACCTGCCTTGGCACGGGCAAAGATGTCGTTGAGCTCTTCTTCAGATGCCTCTACACAGAAGCAATAATCCAGTGCATGGTCAGAAACACGGCAGCCATGGTCTGCAAAGTATGCAATACGATCGTTGAGTGCCTTGCGCATATCTGCAACGGTATTGATGGCGTAGCCCACCACCTTTTCCATCTGGGCAACATACTGAGGGAAGGTCTCCTTATCGGCACGCATGGCCTTGTCAGGGCGGAAAGCAGGCAGAACCACAGCAGGAGCGGTAGGATCAGCAGCCAGCAGCTCGTGGGCTCTCAGATCGTCCACCGGATCATCAGTGGTGCAGATCAGCTTGACACCGGAGCGGCGGATAATACCACGGACGGACATATCGGACTGGGCCAGGATCTTATTGCACTTTTCAAAGATCTCCATAGCGTTTTCGCCATTGAGGGGCTCATGGATGTCAAAATAACGCTGTAATTCCAAATGTGTCCAGTGATACAGGGGATTGCCGATCAGATTCGGCATGGTCTCGCCCCACTTCTGGAACTTCTCCGCAGGGGTAGCATCACCAGTGATATAATACTCCGGCACGCCGCAGGAACGCATGGCACGCCACTTGTAGTGATCGCCGCCCAGCCACACTTCCGTGATGGTCTCATAGCGCTTGTCCTCGTAGATCTCCATGGGGTTGATATGGCAGTGGTAGTCGATAATGGGCATTTTTGCTGCGTGCTCATGGTAGAGCTTTTTGGCAGCCTCGGACTTCAGCAGGAAGTCCTGATCCATAAATTCCTTCATAGAATTACTCCTTCTTTCGATTCTTCTGCCGCTTTGCGGCGAATTTTCATAACGACCGGAATGGCCACCGCAAGGGCGGACAATCCTGCGCAGATGTTGCTGATCATCATGGTCATGCCAACGGCTTCCCAGCCGATGGTGGTATACTGCTGGAAGACCCACAGCACCGGGACACGGAACAGAAACACTCTGGCAACATTTAAAATAAGGGTCAGCTTGGTATAGCCATAGCCCAGCAATAATGCCAAGGTGGCAGAGTTAACACCCAAAGTAACATAGCCCAACATTTCCCAGCTATGGATGGCAACGATCATATCACAGAAGTCTTGATCAAAATAATCTCTGGACTGAGCGAAAATCTTTGCGATTTCCGGCAGAAACAGTTTGATCAGCACCAGTCCGACAACGCCGATCAGCACATCCACGGCAACCAGCCAATAATAGAGCTTCAGCGTTCGACGGTACTTCCCTGCCCCTCGGTTTTGGCTGATGAGGGAAGATGCTCCATCCAGCATTCCGGCATGAAAACCGGTAGTCAAGCCGCCAATGTTGTTGGAAACGCCCAGTGCACCAACCGTCAGTTCTCCGTAAACGCCAGACATAGAATTGACCAGCACTTTACCAGCAGAAAACAGCATTTTTTCCGCAGAAACCGGATAGGCCAAATTCAAAATCGGCAAAAGCGTCTGCTTATTCCCGGAAATATTTCGGAAAGAAAAGCGGAATGCGCCTTCGTCCCGGGGCATTTTGCACAGAGCATACAGAAGCAGCAGGCTTTGAGAAGCAAGGGTGGCCACAGCGATCATGATCACACCGCTTTCGATCACGTATACAAACAGGGCAGAAAGACCCAGTTTGACCACAATGATCATCATATTGAGCTTTAAAATACGCTTTGCATGACCTCGGCTGCGTTCAATGGCAATATACACTGTATTGAAGAAGCTGACCACCAAGCTCAGCACTTCCACCCGGAAATATCCTGCACCTGTTTCGATCAGAGCCTCCGGGGTTTTCAGCAACCGCAGGAAAGGCTCGGCAAAGGGGATCAGCACCACAATGACTGCTATACTGACCAGCACTGCCATAGCATACAAGGTTGCCACCCGGCGGCTGACAGTTTCATAGTCTCCCCTGCCATAGGCTTCGGAGATCTTGATGCTGCCGCCCACCGCCAATCCCGATCCCAGAGCCGTGATCATCAGCGTGATCTGGCTCAGGCAGGAAACCGCCGACACTGCATCAGAGCTGATATAGGATGCCATCAAAGCATCCAACACTTTAAAGATCATGTGCAGCGCCTGATAGAGCGCCAGCGGTGTGCAGACTGTCAGTAATACCTTCAGGGGCGAGCCATTGAGGGCATATTGGCGAAAAGATTCATCTTGTTTGGATACGGCCATTATTTCGCCTCAAATCAAAGGACGACGCCGTCCTTAAAAATAGAAATTTCACGGAAGCCATGCTCCTCTGCGCGGGTCTGTGCACCGGAAGCAACCGCCAGAACCTGTTCCATCAGGTCGTCAGCAGCCTCATCTAAGGTACGCAGGCCGTCAGCGACCACACCGGCATTAAAATCGATCCAGTTGGACTTCTTCGTTGCCAAAGGGGTATTGGTAGCCAGCTTCATGGTGGGAGCCGGAGCGCCAAAGGGAGTACCACGGCCAGTTGTAAACAGGATCACATGAGCACCGGCAGCAGTCAAAGCGGTGGCAGAGACCAGATCATTGCCGGGACCATAGAGCATATTCAGGCCCTTGGTGGTGACCGCATCGCCATAGCCGATCACATCCATAATGGGGGCGGCGCCGCCTTTCTGAACGCAACCGCAGCTCTTGTCTTCCAGGGTGGTAATTCCGCCAGCCTTATTGCCCGGGCTGGGGTTGTCGTAAACCACCTCATTGTGGCGGATAAAGTAGGCTTTGAATCCATTGATCATGTCCACAGCCTTGTGGAACACATCTTCATTCACGCAGCGATTCATCAGGAAGCCTTCTGCACCGAACATTTCGGGCACTTCCGTCAGCACTGTGGAGCCGCCCTGTGCCACCAGATTATCAGAGAAGCGGCCAACAACCGGGTTTGCAGTAATGCCGGACAGGCCGTCGGAGCCGCCGCACTTCATGCCGATGACCAGCTCCGAAGCCGGGATTTCTTCTCTGTGGAAGGAACCGGCAAAGGCGGCACAGGCTTCCAACAGTTCCCGACCTGCTTCCATTTCGTCAGCTACCTGCTGACAGGTCAGGAATTTCACACGGTCAGGGTCAAAATCCCCCAGTTCTGCCAGGAACTGCTCATGGGTCAGGTTTTCACAGCCCAAGCTCAGCACCAATACAGCACCTGCATTGGGATGACGGGTCAGCGCAGCCAACAGCTTTCTGGTCTGGGCGTGATCCTCGCCGGTCTGAGAGCAGCCGAAGGGATGGGTAAAGGTATACAGGCCATCAATAGAGCCGGAAACCAGATCCTGGTTTTCCCGTACCAAGGCCTTCGCCACATCATTGACGCAACCAACGGTGGGAATGATCCAAATTTCGTTACGGACGCCCACTTTTCCGTCCTTGCGGCGGTAGCCACGGAAGGTTTTCGCCTGTTGAAGGGCAACATTCTGAATGTTGGGCTCATAGGTGTATTCCATTTCACCGGAGAGATTGGTGACCATGTTATGGGTATGTACCCAATCGCCGGGAGCTACGGAAGCAGTGGCATGACCGATGGAGAAGCCGTACTTCATCACCTGGTCATTTTCATGGAGTGCCACCAGGGCCATTTTGTGACCCTGGGGAATTTCCATATTGGCTTTCACCCCTGCGAACACCGTTCCGGCAGGAATGGTGCGCAGAGCCACAGCCACATTATCTTTGGGATTGATCTGAATAAAATTGGGCATAAGTCCTCCTTACAGGCAGGAATCGTAAGCAGCCAGAGCGCCCTCGGTGCGGATCTTCTTCACATTCTCAACGGTAGCAGCTTCAAAGCCTGCGATCTTCGTCAGATCCTGCCCCCACATCTGCTCGTTGGTCATGACAGCGTGCACCAGCTCCTCAACGGAGTCGTTGCGGTGGTCATAGTAGAACTCCAATGCCCAACGGTCATCGGAGCAGGTGTACTCATTGCCCTTGGGACGGCGGCAAACCAACCCCTGCTCGGTCAGAGCCTGAATGTCTTTGGAGAAGAAGGCGATGTAAGCTGCAAAGCTCATGGTCAGGCAGGTAGGCAGCTTGCCCTTTGCCTCAATGTACTCCAAAAAGCTGGGCATATTTCTGGCTCTCCACTTAGCGGTGGAGTTCAAAGAAATGCTCATCAGCTCGTGGTTGACGAAGGGGTTATTGAAACGGTCCTGAACAGCGGCAGCAAAGTTCTTGCAGTCTTCCTGATCCAGAGGCAGGATGGGGACGATCTCATCGAGCAGCATCTTGTTCATGTAGCCCAGAACGGTTTCATTGTGCATACACTCACGGACGATGTCAAAGCCTGCCAGATAAGCGCCCAGAACAAAGCCGGTGTGTGCGCCGTTCAGAATACGAACCTTACGCTTCTTGTAGGGAGTCATATCCGGAGTAACAAAGACCCGGTCTTCCAGACCTGCCTTGCGGAAGGGCAGCACATCATTCAGCTTCACATCGCCCTCGATGACCCACAGGCCAAATACTTCACCCACATCCAGCAGAGGATCAGCATAGCCGTGCTTCTGCTCCAGCTCTGCCACTTCCTGAGGATCACGGATACGGCCGGGAACGATACGGTCAACCAGAGAGCCGCAGAAGGTGCAGTCCTCATTGACATACTTCTTAAAGCCTTCCTCCAGACCCCACTGGTCGATGTACTGATTGACACACTTTTGCAGTTCCTTGCCGTTGTTGTCGATCAGCTCACAGGCCAGAATGATCAAGCCCTTCTTACCAGCCTTATAGCGCTCCAGCAGCACCTGGGTCAGCTTGCCGGGGAAAGAGGCGCAAGGGATGTCGGTCAGCTGGCAGGCAGGATCGTAGACGATGCCGGCCTCGGTGGTATTGGAAACAATGATCTCCAGATCGTCAGACACCGCAACATCCATCATCTGCTTGTAGTCTTCAGCTTCATAGGGATTCAGGCAGCGGGATACAGAAGAAATGACTCTTTTATCATCCACTTTCTGACCATTCTGGCTGCCACGCAGGTACAGCGTGTACAGACCCTCCTGCTCGTTGATCATCTTAGCAAGACCGGGAGCGATGGGCTGCACCAGCACACATTTACCATTCCAACCGGCCTTTTCGTTTGCCAGGTCGAACCAGTAGTTGACGAAGGCCCGCAGGAAGTTGCCCTCACCGAACTGCAGAACCTTTTCCGGTGCTTTTTCCAGGATATAACCAGTGTAGCCAGACTGTTTCAGGGTTGCGTAGTTGAGTTTTTCCATAAGATATTCCTCCATACAGACTTTCGTCTTTATTTTTGATATGTTTATTATATACGCAAAGTTTTTGCATTGAAATAGTGTTTTTTGCTATGATACATTGCAAATATTGCGCATTTGTCCATTGACAATCCGAAAGCCATGAATTATGATATAAACAAGAAATTCGGCAGTGACAGAGGTGAGAAAAATGCGCCAAGCCCACCGCTTTGACCCCCGGCAAAAAATGGCTCACGAAGATTTTGAGCTTCAATACAAACGGGATACCTATTTGCAGGATGTGGAGCTGCACCACCACGATTTTCATGAATTGTATTTTCTGATTTCCGGCGATGTGACCTACACCATCGAAAGCCGTCAATACCATGTACTCCCCGGAGATCTGCTGCTGATCAGCCCCCAGGAGCTGCACCAGATCTGTATTCGTCCGGAGATGTCTGCCTATGAGCGGTATGTGCTGTGGGTCGATCCCCAACTGCTGAGCCGAGTGTCTACCCCCCTGTCCAACCTTTCGGAAAATCTCGCCCCCAGAAGCACCAAACACGAAAATTTACTGCGGCTGAAACCGGAAGACCGTTCCCGTGTACAGAAGCTCTTCGAGCAGCTGTGGCAGGAATACGAAAATGAAAGCTATGGCTCTGATCTGCTGCGGCAAAGCCTGCTGATTCAATTGCTTGTGACCATCAATCGTCTGGCTGCCGATCCCAGCGGACATTTGGAGGGCATGACCCATTCCAGCAAGGCAGTGTCCGAAGTTGTGGATTATGTAAATCTGCATTACAACGAGCCCTTGTCTCTTGATATGCTGGCAGACCTGGTCTATGTCAGCAAATACCACCTTAGTCACGAGTTTAACCGGCAAGTGGGCACCAGTGTCTACCGCTATATTCAAAAAAAACGGCTGCTGATCGCCAGACAACTGCTTGCCCAGGGGAAGCGGCCCAATGAGGTGTATTCCAGCTGTGGGTTTACCGACTACGCCGGGTTTTACCGTGCCTTTCGGGCAGAGTACTCTGTCACTCCCCGGGAATACGCCCAGTCCATGCGGCTGCGCAGCATAGACGATGGGGAGGAAGGCTGAACTTCTCTCGAAAGAAAATCCAGTTTTGGCCATTTCATCCCTATTTTTTCCGCTTTTTCCATAGACAATGACCCCATTTTACAGTATGATTAGTATGAAGAGAATTTTATGCCGCACTGCGGCCTGGAAGGAGTATACATATGAATGATTTGCAGAAGAAAATAAGCGAAATCGGTGTTGTTCCGGTCATCAAACTGTCCAATCCCCAGCGGGACGCTGCTCCCCTGTCCGATGCGCTGTGCGCCGGCGGTGTGCCTGTTGCGGAGGTCACCTTCCGAGCTGCCGGAGCTGCCGAAGCCATCCGTCTGATGCTGGAGCGCCACCCCGAAATGCTGGTCGGTGCCGGTACTGTGCTGACCACCGAGCAGGTGGATGAGACCATTGCTGCTGGCGGCAAGTTTGTCGTCACCCCCGGTCTGGACATCGAAATCGTTAAATACTGTCAGGAAAAGGGCATCACCGTTTTCCCCGGCTGCACCACGCCCACGGATTATCACGCCGCCTATAAGCTGGGTCTGGAAGTGCTGAAGTTCTTCCCTGCTGAGCAGTCCGGCGGTCTGGCCAAGATCAAGGCCATGAGTGCCCCCTTCCCTATGTTCAAAGTCATGCCCACCGGCGGAATCAGCCTGAAGAATCTGGGTGAATACTCTGCCGCTTCTGTCATCTGTGCCTGCGGCGGCAGCTACATGGTCACCGCTGACCTGATTGAAAATGGCAAGTGGGATGAAATTACCGACCTGTGCAAAAAGTCTGTGGAAATCGTTAAGGAGGCTAGAAAATAATGGCAAAAATCATTACTTTTGGCGAACTGATGCTGCGTTTGCAGCCCTATAACTACGAGCGGTTCGTTCAGTGTGACCATGTAGAATTCACCTTCGGCGGCGGCGAAGCCAATGTTGCTGTTTCTCTGGCAAACTACGGCATGGATGTGGCTTATGTCACCAAGCTGCCCACCCACGCCATTGGCCAAAGCGCTGTTAACTCCCTGCGCCGTTACGGCGTGGATACCTCCAAGATCGTCCGTGGCGGCGACCGTGTGGGTATCTACTTCAACGAGAAGGGTGCTTCTCAGCGTGGCTCTGTCTGCATTTACGACCGTGCCAACTCCGCCATTGCAAAGGCTGTTCCCGAAGATTTTGACTGGGATGCTATTTTCGATGGCGCCGAGTGGTTCCACTTCACCGGCATTACCCCAGCTCTGGGCGGCAACATGGTTCAGATCTGCAAGCAGGCCTGTATCGCTGCAAAGAAGCACGGTCTGAAGATCTCCTGTGACCTGAACTACCGTGGTAAGCTGTGGACCCGTGCCGAGGCTAACAAGGCTATGA
>CAYROJ010000043.1:0-11573 GCA_964425865.1 uncultured Oscillospiraceae bacterium
AGAAAAACGAAAAGGAGCGTTCCCCTATGCCCACCATTGCAGAACTTCTGTCCCAAGAGCTGGGTCAGAAGCTGGAATACATCGAAAATGTCATCGCCCTCATTGACGAAGGCAACACCATTCCCTTTATTGCCCGTTACCGCAAGGAAATGCACGGTGCCATGGATGATACAGTGCTTCGTACACTGGAAACTCGTCTTACCTATCTGCGCAACTTGCAGGCACGCCGGGAGGAAGTGAAATCCTCCATCGAAAGTCAGGGCAAGCTGACGGAGGAGCTGTCCGCCGCCATCGATGCCGCCGCTACTCTGGCAGAAGTGGAAGATCTGTACCGTCCCTACAAGCAGAAACGCCGCACCCGTGGCTCTATCGCCCGGGAAAAGGGTCTGGAACCTTTGGCACAGGCTATTTTTGCCCAGGATGGCAGTGATCCGGCTGTTCTGGCCGCAGATTATGTAAACGAAGAAAAGGGTGTCAATTCAGTGGAAGAGGCTCTGGCCGGTGCCAATGACATCATTGCCGAAGACCTGTCCGACGATCCTGCCATCCGCAAGAGTCTGCGTGAACTGATCGCTCGCAAGGGTACATTGGTCACCAAGGCTGTGGACCCGGAAGAAGACACCGTTTATCGGCTGTACTACGATTTTAACACCCCCATCAGCCGTCTGATGGATCACCAGATCTTGGCCATCAACCGTGGCGAAAAGGAAGAAAAGCTGAAAGTGACGGTAGCTCTGCCCGGCAATGAAGGCGCAGCAGTTGTCTGCCGTGCAGCGTTGAAGCCCACCATGTATGTGTCTCAGTTCGTCAAGGCCGCTGCAGAGGATGCCTTCGAGCGACTGATCTTCCCCTCCGTCCAGAGAGAAACCAGAGCCGATCTTTCCGAGCGTGCCTATACAGGTGCCATCAACAACTTCGCCCTGAACCTGAAGCCCCTGTTGATGCAGCCTCCTGTGAAGGGCTTTGTTACCATGGGCCTGGATCCCGGATACCGCAACGGCTGTAAAGTAGCCGTGGTGGATGCCACCGGCAAGGTGCTGGACACCACCGTGGTCTATCCCACTTTCAGCGAGCGGAAGAAGCAGGAAGCCATTGAAATTCTCTCCCGGCTCATGCGCAAATGGGGAGTCAGCCATATTGCCATCGGCAACGGCACAGCCTCCCGGGAAACCGAGGCCATGGCTGTGGAAATGCTCAAATCCTTCCCCAACGCTGCCTACGCCATCGTCAACGAAGCCGGTGCCTCGGTCTACTCCGCCTCTCCCCTGGCTGCCGAAGAATTCCCCGACTATGATGTGAACCTCCGCTCTGCCGTGTCCATTGCCCGGCGGTTGCAGGATCCTCTGGCAGAACTGGTAAAAATCGACCCCAAGGCCATTGGCGTGGGACAGTATCAGCACGACTGCCCCCAGAAAGAACTCGATGGTGCGCTGGGTGCTGTGGTGGAAGACTGCGTGAACGCCGTGGGCGTGGATGTGAACACAGCCTCCAAAAGCCTACTGTTGCAGGTTTCCGGACTGAATGCCACCACTGCTAAGAATATCGTGGCCTACCGGGAAGAAAACGGCGCATTTACAAGCCGAAGCCAGCTGAAAAAGGTGCCCAAGCTGGGCGCAAAAGCATTCCAGCAGTCTGCCGGTTTCCTGCGCATTCCCGAAAGCAAGGAGGTGCTGGATAACACCGGCGTTCACCCCGAGTCCTACGCTGCCGCCAAAGAGCTTCTGAAGCTGCTGGGCAACGACGATCTGACCGCCC
Source organism: uncultured Oscillospiraceae bacterium (assembly GCA_964425865.1). Classification (GTDB taxonomy): domain Bacteria; phylum Bacillota; class Clostridia; order Oscillospirales; family Oscillospiraceae; genus Faecousia. Next base: position 1,756 of record CAYROJ010000043.1, read on the forward strand.
TTCCCTCCAAGCTGGAAGCCTACGGCGCTGCAGCTGCCGCAAAGGAATGCGGCGTTGGCGAAATGACCCTTATCGACATTGCCAAAGAGCTGGCAAAGCCCGGCCGTGATCCCCGTGATGAACTGCCTGCACCTGTCCTGCGCAAGGATGTGCTGGAAATGAAGGATCTGGTGCCCGGCATGGAGCTGACAGGTACGGTACGAAATGTTATTGACTTTGGTGTGTTTGTAGATATTGGTGTCCATCAGGACGGTCTGGTGCACATCAGCGAAGTCTGCAACCGCCGCCTGCGCCATCCCAGCGAAATGCTGAAAGTAGGCGATGTAGTAAAGGTAGTCGTCCTTGCGGTAGATGAAAAGCGCCACCGCATCAGCCTTTCCATGAAGCAAGTAAAAAAGCAAGCCTAAACAAAACGCCCAACTGCTCAGCAGTTGGGCGTTTCCTGTTCTATTCGTTCTTTTGCCAGCCAGCGTAGAGGGTCATGTTACTCTGAACAGTATCTGTTTCCATATCCCACAGTACCGTACAGTTGGCATCCGTATACCAGCCGGTAAATATGTAGCCTTCTCGGGTAGGCTGCGCAGGCATATCCAGCAGTTCATCATGCATTCTGCTCTGGGATACTACATCCGTGCCGCCTCTACTGTCAAAAGTGACTGTATAGCCACGGTTTTGCAGGCCGATGAACAGCACGATCAGCATGGCGACAATTCCCACCACGATCACAGCATCCAACAGCTTTACAGGAATATTGATCTTGCCATAGATCCCTTTCAGCGTTGGCTTGTCAGTCCTGGGTTCTTCCATTACTTGCGCACCAGATATTTACGCATATCGATGGCGCAGGCGATCAGAATGATCAGGCCCTTGACAATGTACAGGAAGTTCTGGTCAACAGACAGGAAGTTCAGACCGGTGAAAATGATCTGCAGCAGCAGAACACCAATGATCGCACCGCTGACCTTACCGATACCGCCGACGAAGGAGATACCGCCGATAACGCAAGCTGCGATGGCATCAGACTCGTAGTTCAAACCAGTGGTTGCGTTAACGGAGGAAATACGAGCAGCATCCATGAAACCGGTAATGCCGTAGAGCATACCTGCCATAACGAACACCAGAGTAATGGTTCTGGTGACATTGACACCGGAAACATTGGCTGCTTCCTCGTTGGAGCCAACGGCGTACATATTCTTGCCGAAGGCAGTCTTGTTCCAGATCACCCAGACGATTGCGGTGATGATGGCAGAGTAGAGCACATATCTGGGAACAGAAACGCCCTGGATCTTGAACAGAGGATCGATGATGAAGCTGCGGTATGCCTCGCTCATGCCGGACAGAGTCTGGCCGCCATTGTCGCCCAGCATCATAAACAGCAGGATAATGCCGTAAACGATCAACTGAGTAGACAGGGTAACGATGAAGGGGTGCAGCTTGAACTTTGCCATACAGAAGCCGTTGACAAAGCCTACAATGGCACCGGTCACCAGAACGCACAGCAGCACCACAGGAATGGGCATCACAGGCAGGCCGGGGAACAGCTTATTGGCGGTCAGCTGCAAGCCAGCGGAAATACAGGCTGCCAAGCCCACCTGACGGCCTGCGGAAATATCCGTACCGGCCAGGATGATACAGCCGCCGACACCCAGTGCGATCGGAAGCTTTGCAGCGGTCAAGCTGATGATGTTGACGATTGAGGGGATAGACAGGAACTTAGGCTCCTGGACAGCAATGTAAACGATCACAAGGCCAATGATGATAAACATGGCGTTGTTCATCAGCATATCCAGAACGGCTCTTTTCCGGTCAGAAGGCGTCATGGCCTTCCATGCCTCCATTTTGGAGGGCTTATGGGGTTTCAGTTGAGTATTGGGCACGGTGATTCCTCCTTATGCGTACTTCGCAGCAAGTGTCATGATTTCTTCCTGAGTGGTATTCCGGGCATCTACTTCGCCAGCCAGCCGGCCGCCGGACATGACCAAGATCCGGTCACACACGCCCAGAAGCTCCGGCATTTCGGAAGAAACCATCAAAACTGTCTTGCCCTGGTTAGCCAGGTCCAGGATCAGTTGGTAAATTTCGTATTTTGCACCCACATCGATACCACGGGTAGGCTCGTCCAGCAAAAGCACTTCCGGTTCTGTCAGCAGCCAGCGACCGATGATGACCTTCTGCTGGTTACCGCCGGACAGGCTGCGGATCTGAGTATCCTGGCTGGGGGTCTTGGTGTGCATGGCATCGATATAACGCTGGGTATCCTCTCTCTGGGTCTTGCTTCCCAGCAAAATACCCAGTTTTCGATGGCGCTTCAGAGAGGAAATAACAGTATTCTCCCGAATGCTGCGAACACCGAAGATACCGGTGGCACGCCGTTCTTCCGTCAACATAGAGAAACCATTTTTAACGGATTCTCCAGAGTTGCGATTCTTACAGATTTTGCCGTCTAAGGTGATGGTGCCGCTCTTCCGGGTACGAATACCGAAGATACTCTCCAGCACTTCTGTACGGCCGGAAGCGTCCAGACCAGCCAGACCCAGCACTTCGCCTCGACGGGCTTCAAAGGACACATCCTTCACCTGATTGTACATACCGGTCAGATTTTCCACCTTCAGGTAGGTTTCGCCGGGTGTATTGGTCTTGGGTGGGAACTGATTGGTCAGTTCACGACCCACCATCAAACGGATAATGTCGCCCATTTCCAGCTCCGCCGCAGGACGGGTAGCCACCCACTTACCATCACGCATAATGGTGATCTCATCAGAGATCCGCTTGATCTCTGCCATCTTGTGAGAAATATAGACAATGCCGCAGCCACGCTCCCGGAGCATATTGATGATCTTAAACAGGTGCTCGACCTCCGTCTCTGTCAGAGAGGAAGTCGGCTCGTCAAAGACGATCACCTTGGAATGATAGGAAACTGCCTTGGCAATTTCCACCATCTGCCGCTGAGAAACGGGCATGGTGCTCATAATTGTTTTCGGATTTACTTGGATGCCCAGATCATCAAAGATATTCATAGTGGCATCATACATTTTTCTTTCGCTGGTAAACGGACCTGTTTTGGGGAAGCGACCCAACCACATATTGTCCATAACATTGCGCTTGAGCGCCTGATTCAATTCCTGGTGCACCATGGCAACGCCGTGCTCCAGAGCTTCCTTGGAATTTTTGAAGTTGACCTCCTGGCCTTCCAGGTAGATATGGCCTGCATCTTTGTTGTAGACACCGAACAGGCACTTCATCAGGGTGGACTTACCGGCACCATTTTCGCCCATCAGTGCATGGACGGTACCAGCCTTCACCGTGAGATTGACACCATCCAGTGCTTTGACACCGGGGAATTCCTTGGTGATTCCCTCCATACGCAGCAGAACAGTCTCGTTTGTCTTGTCCAAATTATTCGCCTCCTGATTTCGGATCTTGCCAAAGACCGACACGGATCGGTCCACGGAGAAAAGCAGCCGCGCCGAAGCGCGGCTGCTTGCAATGATGTATTAGCCGGTGTATGCAGCGTAGGGGATATTCACACGCCACTTGCCAACCAGGTTAGCAGTGTCGATGGAAGCGAACATATCCTTGCCGGCGATCATGTTCTGAGCGATGACAGCAATAGCGTTAGCCATGCCCTCAGCGTCCTGCTTGATGGTACCGGTCATGGAGCCGTCAGCGATCTTAGCCTTAGCAGCGTCGGTAGCGTCAACACCGAAGACGGGGATGGTCTTGCCACCGTCCTTGTTGTAGCCCTTCTCCTGCAGAGCAGCGATTGCGCCCAGAGCCATGTCGTCGTTGTTAGCGATGACCAGCTCGACCATGTTGTTGTTAGCCTCGGAGTACTGAGACAGCAGAGTAGCCATCAGCTCCTGGCCATTCTTAGCAGACCAAGCGCCGTCCTGGTCCAGCAGGTACTTCTTAGCGTTCTTTGCATCGTAGAATTCCAGTGCAGCCTTGCCAGCTGCGGTCAGAACAGCGTCAGCGTCCTCAACACCATACTGGGTACGAGCGTCAGCCTCAGCATTGCCTTCCTGGCCCTTGAACATAACATAGGAGATCTTGCCGTCGCCGTTCAGGTCCAGCTTGTCGAAGTTGGCCAGAACATAGTCACCGATCATCTTGCCCTGCATGTGGCCGGCCATCTCGTAGTCGGTGCCAACATAAGCAGCCTTGTCGTAGGTGGTAACGATCTCTTCGTTAACGGAACGGTTGAAGAAAATCAGGGGGATGTTGGCATCCTTAGCCATGTTGACGATGGCCTTGGTAGCATCATCGGAGTTAGCATCAACGATGTTAACGACCAGAACAGAAGCGCCCTTGGTGATAGCGGTCTGGATCTGCTCAGTCTGAGTGGTCTGGCTGTTGTTAGCATCGTAGTCCTGATACTTCACATTGGCACCGTCGAAAGCCTTGTTCAGAGCGGTACGGACGCTGGACAGATAAGTATCACCAAAGGTGTACCAGAAAACAGCGACTTCGCCGTCGTTGCCCTTGTTGCCGCCGCAAGCGACCATGCCCAGCACCATGACCAGGGCCAGAGCAATTGCTAAAAACTTCTTCATTACTTGTTTCCTCCTAAAAATGTGTTTATGCGAACGGCGGAGCGCCGAGATCGCCAAATATCATTCCATTCCGATGAAAGCGGAACAGAAAAAGGGGACGTCCCCCTTCGCACAATGGTCTTGTGCATTCATGAGGAAATTATAAAACATTTTCGTCAAAATGTAAAGGTTTTGTAACCTTATTTTTTGCCGAAATGTGCAGTTTCCATAAATTTTGTGCACTTTCCACATTTTTCAGCTGCCGGATTTGGCATTTTGACCATCGCACCCGATTTTCTCCGAAAAAAGATTGGGCTAAAAATTATGTACATCTTTATGAAAAACATATATTTTATTCACTTTCAGACTTCCATTTTCTTGTGAAATATGTTATGATATTTGAAGGGAAAAACAAAAAAGAAAAGGAGATCATTTACAATGAATCAAACCAAATCGCGCATTTTGTCCCTAATGCTCGCCTTCGTGTTGGTTCTGTCCCTGTTTGCCGGTGTTATGCCTGTGCAAGCCGAGGCCAAACAGCTAACAAGTGAATCCGAGTATGTCACAGGTTCTGTCGCAAGTACAAATTATACAAATGTAATTAAGAACTGGGGTACACGAGGTGAGACCTGCACCTGTCTGAGCCCTAATGCGGAAGAATTCTACACAACCACCACTTATGCCGCGCTTTCTGCATTGACTGGTGGCACCGGCACCAGCGATGCCAAAAACAGTGCACTGTTTACAGCACTGCATAAGCTCATGGCAGATGCACATACAACGCAAACCAGTTATGGTGATGTACGCTATCTCTTGGCATATACCGATTGTCAGGAAGGTGACACCTCTAAGGCTTGCTCCTTCGAGTCCGGCACCATCTTCGACTCTACATGGGATAGCGGCAACACATGGGCCCGTGAGCATGTCTGGCCCTCTTCCAAATGCCTGCACCCCGGCCACGAAAACACAACTGCCGACGAAAGCACAGATATTATGATGCTGAGAGCTGCTCTGAACGCAGAAAACAGCAGCCACAGCAACAAAGCTTACGGTGAAAGCGAAGGCTACCACAATCCCCCCGATTCCATCAAGGGTGATGTTGCTCGTACCTTTCTGTATATGTATGTTCGTTGGGAGATCACCGATGGCAATGGAAACACCGATTCTGACGGCAACGCCTATGCCACTTGGGGGCAATACGGCGTTATCGAAAGTCTGGATGTCCTGCTGAAGTGGATGGAAGCAGACCCAGTGGACACTTGGGAAATGGGTCGCAACGATTCCGTTGAATCCATCACCGGCACTCGTAACGTCTTTATCGACTATCCTGAGCTGGCGTTCACGCTGTTCGGCCAAGCAGTTCCTGACAAAATGATCACTCCCTCCCGGGGACTGACCGGGGTGAACTGCGATCATGCCAACAAGGCCTCCTACGCTGCTGTTGCCGCCACCTGCACCTCCCACGGCAATCTGGCCTATTCCCAGTGCAACGATTGCCATATGTACTTTGATGCAGAAGGTACTGCTGTTGCTGCCGTGCCCAGAAACGCTGATCTTAACCTCGAAAACCACTCCTCCGATAAATACACCTACACCTCCACCAGCAGTACACAGCATCAGAAGAAATATGCCTGCTGCGGTGCCGTGGCTGCTACCGAAAACCATATCCATAATTACAGCATCACCTGCACAGCATGTGGTTATAAATGCGACCACAGCGCCGGCTACGAGAATAACAAGTGCAAAAACTGTGGCATTGCCGCAGGCGGTTCTACTACCACCTACACCAAGGTTACAAGCAACACATTGACTACCGGCCAATATGTTCTGGTGTGTAGCAATGGCTATGTGCCCACATATCTTTCAGGCAGCTGGATTCTCAGCCAAAAGCCTGCAGAGGATTTCAAAGAGGATACATCTGATTACATCTGGACACTTACTGTTACCGATAGCGGTGTTACTCTGTGTGATAAAAATGGAAAATACATCGCCCCGAGTAGTGGAAACAACAACGGCATTAAAAGTGGCGAATACAATTGGGGCTACACATTTAGTGATGGAACTTTTGTCTTTACCGGACAAGGCAGCGACACTGTAACCCTCGCGTCCAACACTGGTTCCAGTAATAAATTCAGAGCATATAAGAACACCACCGTTTCGAACTATTCGACCAGCTATCCTTCCAACTTCACCCTCTTCAAAGTAGAGATCACGCCCAGCAGCTGCACCCACAGCAATGTCGGCATTGCAGCCACCTGCTCCTCCAAGGCGATCTGTGCTGACTGCTACGAGGAATTCGGCGAGTTTGATGCCACCAATCACCCCTCTACTGCAACCCAATCCTACGAAGCCGATAACAGCAACCACTGGAAAGTTTACAGCTGCTGTAAGGCAGAGGTTGCAGACTCTAAGACCGCCCACTCCTATACCAATGGTATCTGCACTATCTGTGACCATGTGTGCACCCACGAGTACGAAGGCAACAACTGCAAGCATTGCAACGCAGAAAAGCCTGCCGACAAATATGTATATCTGTACATTAAAGATGTTTATGTTACAGAGAAGGAATACACTTACACCTCCAGCAGTGGCTCTTCCAAGCAGGAGCTCACAACCAGCAGCAATCAAGCGGATGCTGTGAAGCTGGTCATGGTCACCAACACCGACGGCACTGTTTCCTTTAAAACCGCAGAGGGCAAATATCTGTATGCAGACAGTACCGATGTAAAGTTCGTTGACACCATTTCCTCCGAGGGTCATACCAGCTTTATTGTGGAAGAAGACGGCGAATATGTCAAGATCAAGTGCTCTAAAGCTACCTACAACAAGAACGCTCAGTATTTGGAATACTATTCCGGATGCATCACTGTTTACGGCTTCAATTCCAGCAAGGCAGACATCTACCAGTTCCAGCTGATCTGTGCACACAGCTACACCAAGAACCTTGTTTCTGACACTGTAGCCGTAGATGCCAACTGTCTGGCACCTGCAAAGTACTATCTTAAGTGCGACATCTGCGGTGAAGTCAATAAAGCGCTGGATCCTGTCGAATCCACTGCTCACCCCGAGCTGGGTAATCACGCCCTGTCCTCCGTCCCCCTCGCACCTGCCACCTGTACCGAAAACGGTACCAAGGCGCACCACCACTGCTCCATTTGTAAAAAGAACTTTAAGGATGCCGAAGGCAAAACTGAAATCAGCGATGCCGATCTCGTCATCGGCGCAGCACATACCCTCGAAACTGTAACGGCACAGGCCGGAACCTGCAAAGCGGAAGGTATCATTGCTCACAAGCACTGCTCTGCATGTGGCAAGAACTTTGACGATGCCGGCAAGGAGCTGTCCACTGTAACCGCAGCAAAGGATCCTGCCAACCACGCTGAGAAGGAATCCAAGTGGATCGACATTGGCAATGGCCAGCATCAGAAGAAGTACACCTGCTGCGGTGTCACCGATGGCGAAGCTTCTGACCATGTGTTTGAAAACATGATCTGTAAGGACTGCGGTGCCACCGAGCACACTCTGATCAAGGTAGATGCTACGGAGCCCTCCTGCACCGAAAATGGCAATATCGAGTACTGGCACTGCACCGATCCCGACTGCGGCAAGAATTTTGAAGACGAAACCGGTACCAAGGAACTGACCGATGTCATCATTCCCAAGAGCCATACGCTGGTCCTGGATCTTGCCATTGAGGTCACCTGCACCACCGATGGCCGCACCTCCGGTCTCCACTGCCAGTACTGTGACTACAAGGTCGGCGGCCAGTTCATTCCTGCTACGGGTCACACTTGGGGCACGGAAACCGTCACCAAGGCTGTCACCTGTACCGAAAACGGTGCTGTGACCAAGACCTGCTCTGTTTGTAAGGCCTCCGTGGTAGAGACGCTCATCGCCAAGGGTCACACCGAAGTCATCGATGCCGCCAAGGCTGCCACCTGCACCGACTCCGGCCTGACTGAGGGCAAGCACTGCTCCGTATGTAACACTGTGTTTGTCAAGCAGGAGACCATTGCCGCTCTGGGGCACAGCTGGGATAACGGTCGCCAGACCGCTGCTGCCACCTGCACCACCGATGGCACCAAGACCTTCACCTGCTCCACCTGTCAAGAAACCAAGGCCGAAAAGATCGCCGCTGTGGGTAGCCATGCCTTCCGTGATTGGCAGAAGACCGCCGATGGCGAAGAGTCCCGTGTCTGCTCCGCCTGTGGTGAGAGAGAGACCCGCGCTGTTGAAGAAAGCTACACCGCTGTTGTGATCACCATTGCATCCGTTGCTGTTCTGGGCGGCGCAGCCTGTGCAGCTTATCTGTTCCTCTTCAAGAAGAAAATCGTGTGATCCCTGATCTAAAAAATCCGACGGCCTACGGGCCGCCGGATTTTTCGTCCTGTGTAAAAATTCCTTTCACTTTTTGACAGAATAAGCCCCTTGTGTAGGATCGTTTCTACACAAGGGGCCTCGTCTATTATCCGGCCTTGCCGGTTGTGTCTATAAACCAGTGACTTTTCCTTACAGTGTAATGATGCTCTCCAGTTCCGTGCACTTCTCCAGCTGAGGCTGACCGCCCACCATGCAGATACCGCCTTCGTTGATGGTCTTTTCCAGCGCATCTGCAAGCTCGATCAGATCCTGGCCAGTAGCGCCCAAGAGCTGGCGGAGTTTTTCGCAGCAATCTTCCCAGGTGGATTTTGTAAAATACTGGCTGTCGCCTGTACGAGCCTTCGCCTTGGGTGTCTGCAGCGGCGAAGCATTGGCCACGGCTCCGATAATGAAGCCTGTAAAGTCAGAGCCGCTCTGAGCGAACTGGCGCAGGAAATCGGCACTCTGACGGTAACGCTCCACAGACTGTGCGCCGTTGGGGTCCCGGTAAGAGTAGCAGGCAGTCAGTCCTGTATTCCAGGCTAAGGGTTGAAAAGTGCCTGTTTTTTGCTTTCTAAGGTGAGAGTTGTGGGATGAGTGAAGAAGTTGTCGGATTCGTAAAATATCGCTACCAAAGGGTGAATTACAGCACAATGAACACAGTTCACCGGAAAGTATATTTCTTTGTGGTTTCAAAAATATGCACACGAAATCGCAAAGACGATAGTTAGCCATTGTGATATAGGGTACGCTCAACGCATTAAAAACGGTCAGATGGCGTGTGTTCACAAAAAAGTTGCATTATTTTGCAGAAAAAAATCGCCCGACCTATTGAAAAGTATATCGAAGTTGTGATATGCTGTGTACACAACACAAATGGAGGTATGGCAGATGAAAAAGCTATTGTCTTGTGCATTCAATATGGAT
>CAYROJ010000044.1:0-11549 GCA_964425865.1 uncultured Oscillospiraceae bacterium
ATCAGAACTCTATATGCTTTTTTGTGGTCTCACATCATTGACAAATGAACAAAATGCAAGACCGCAGAAGGAAAACCCTTCTGCGGTCTTGCATTTCAATCATCCCAAAGGCAATTCCAGTTTTGAACAAAATACTCAATACCGGAATAGATGGTAGTCACCACAATAACAGCAACAATGATCCAGGACAGCCAGCCTACATTTGGAAAGCCCATCCATACACACAAGCCGATCATGGTGGAAGCAGTCTTGACCTTGCCGCTCCATCCGGCAGCAATGACCTTACCCTTACCCACGGCAATCAGTCGCAGACCGGTAACGGCGAATTCACGAGCTAACACCAGCATCAGAGCCCATGCAGGCATTTTGTCCCACTGGCAGAACATGACCATTGCAGAAATGACCAGCAGCTTATCCGCCAGCGGATCCAGAAATTTACCAAAATCGCTGACCTGATTGCGTTTGCGCGCGATCTGACCATCCACATAGTCGGTCAAGCTTGCAAGAATAAACACGCCCAGCGCAAGCCACATCCAAAGATTGGTGTTTCCACCGCTTAAGTACATGAAAACCATAAAAATTGGGATAAAAGCTACCCGAACCAATGTGATTTTACTTGCCAGTGTCATGTTAATCCTCCACAATATAGCCGGACAAATCGCCGTCGATCATTCCATCAATACACACATGAACAAATTCACCCTCAGAAATATCCTCCTGAGTAGCGATCCACACTCTGCCATCAATATCGGGAGAGTCGGCGTAGGTGCGGCCGTAATACTGCTCATATTCTTCGTCGTAGCCATCCACAAGCACTTCGATGGTTTTTCCCATCATGGCAGCGTTACACTCATCCATGATGGCGGACTGGATCTGCTCCACCCGCTGTGCCCGGCTCTGAGCGATCTCATTGTCTACAAACTCCATCTGCGCCGCAGGTGTTCCCTCCTCCGGCGAGAAGGGGAAGGCGCCCACACGCTCCAGCTTCATTTCACGCAGGAATGCGCATAGCTCTGCAAATTCCTCTTCCCCTTCTCCGGGCAAACCGGTGATGACGCTGGTACGCAGCACCAAGCCGGGAATCTTGGCACGCAGAATGGTAAACAACTCTTTTAAGTATTCTCCATTGCCACGGCGGTTCATCAGATCCAGGATCTTGCTGTTGCAGTGCTGGATGGGAATATCCAAGTATTTAACGATCTTCGGCTCGGAGGCGATGGTGTCGATCAGCTCCTCATCGATCTCATCGGGGTACAGGTAGTGCAGCCGCACCCAGTGGAAGCCCTCTATGGCACACAGCTCATGCAGAAGCTTGGGAAGCAGCCGCTTGCCATCCCCCAAATCTGTGCCATAATGGCTGGTATCCTGAGCCACAACAATAATTTCCTTTACGCCGGAGTCTGCCAGCATCCGGGCCTCATACAGCACATCATCCAGGCTTCTGCTTCGGAATTTGCCTCGCAGGTAAGGAATAATGCAGTAAGAGCAACGGTTATCGCAGCCCTCAGCGATCTTTAAGTAAGCGTAGTGCTCCGGGGTGGTGAGAATTCGTCCTGTCTCCTGCTCCGGCGCATCGATAGAACCAAAGTCGGTGACCACTTCATTATTCAGCACTTTATCAATGGCTGCCACCACTTCTGTATAGCTACCGGTGCCCAAAATGCCATCCACCTCCGGCATTTCTGTCAAAATTTCCTGCTGATACCGCTGAGACAGGCAGCCTGTGACCAAGATTTTTCCCACCAGGCCCTCTGCCTTCAATGCGGCCGTCTGCAAAATGAAGTCAATGGCTTCTGCCTTTGCAGAGTCGATAAAGCCGCAGGTGTTGATGATGACCACATCGCTTCCGACGATGTCTGCTTTTACAGTATGGCCGGCTTCCTGCACCCGGTACATCATCCGCTCGCAGTCTACCTGGTTTTTGGCACAGCCAAGGGAAATAAATCCAATATTTGCCATGTTTAATCCTCCGAAAAATCATCCGCATCCACTGATAAAATTTCCAGGGCTTTGCGGATCTCGCCGTAACTATGCCCCCGGCGAAGCAGGGCATCCGTGGCACGGCGAACTTCCTTTTCTCCAGTCTCCCCTTTTAGACGGGAACGCAGGAAAGACAGAATTGACTCCCTTTGGTCGGGATAGTCAGCCAGTGCCTCTTCCCAAAATTCTTTGGGTATTTTCTTTTCATAAAGCGCCTGTTTTGCTCTTGCTAGACCATAGCCCTTTGCAGCGCATCGGGATACGATCTGACGGGCGGTTTCGCCGTCGTCTACAAGGTTCAGTTCTTCCATCCAGGCAACTGCTTGCTTGGCCTGTTGGGGACTTTCCCCCTTTTGCACCAACCGCTGCTCCAAGTCACGCCTGGACACATTGGAAGCCGCTACGATCCGCACTGCCCGCATTTTCGCAGACATCGCTCCGGCGCTTTGACGCAACCGGAACAGCTGCTCCTGCTCCAGTTCCAGCCCTGCATACAGGCCAAAATCCTCTATGGTCTGGCGATAGAGCTTCATGGTGCTGCCATCGTCAAATCGGACAAGATAACGCCCTGCCCGATCCGGCTTGGCAGCGAGCTTATCAATCTTCATCGCCAAAATCGTCAGCACTTACAACAACGCCACGGTCAGCAGCCTTGGCAGGTGCCTTGGGGGCAACAGCTGTTGCCTTCATCAGGTTGGCTCTGACTTTGGCTTCCACATCTTCTGCAATCTCGGGATTGGCCATCAGGAATGTCTTGACACTTTCCTTACCCTGTCCGATCCGCTCGTCGCCCATGCTGAACCAGCTGCCACTCTTCTGGACAATATCCATTTCCACAGCCAAGTCCACCAATTCGCCCCACTTGCTGATACCCTGACCATACATAATATCAAAATAGGCTTCCCGGAAAGGAGGTGCGACCTTATTCTTGACCACTTTCACGCGGGTCTTATTGCCGATCACATTGCCGCCTTCCTTGATGGACTCCACTCTTCTTACATCCAGACGGACGGAAGCGTAGAACTTCAAAGCATTACCGCCGGTGGTGGTTTCGGGGTTACCGTACATGACACCGATCTTCATACGCAGCTGATTGATAAAGATGACCACACAATTGGTCTTATTGATGGTACCGGCCAGCTTCCGCAACGCCTGAGACATAAGTCTGGCCTGCAAGCCGACAAAGGCATCGCCCATTTCACCTTCAATTTCTGCACGGGGGGTCAGAGCTGCAACAGAGTCCACGACCACTGCATCCACAGCGCCGGAGCGCACCAGCGCATCGGTAATTTCCAATGCCTGCTCGCCAGTGTCAGGCTGGGAGACCAGCATATTATCAATATCCACACCCAGAGCAGCGGCGTACACAGGGTCAAGGGCGTGCTCAGCATCCACAAAAGCAACTTCGCCGCCCATTTTCTGTGCCTGCGCCAGAATATGAAGGGCCAGAGTGGTCTTACCGGAAGACTCCGGGCCATAAATCTCAATAATTCTGCCCTTGGGGACACCACCGATTCCCAATGCCGCATCCAGCGCCAGGGAGCCGGTAGGAATGGCTTCCACATTCATTTCGGGTCGATCGCCCAGACGCATGACAGTGCCCTTGCCATAGGTCTTTTCGATCTGTGCCAAGGCGGTCTGCAAGGCTTTTTTCTTATCGCTTGCGGGAGCGGGTGCTTCATAAGCAGATTTCTTTGTAGCCATAGTTATTCTTCCTTCCTGTCATATCGGGCAAGTACCGCCCGTTCTGTTTCATTAAAATCCCGGACACGGTCCAGAATGGTATAGCCTTTGTTTTCCAAGATGGAACAAATATCGTCTCCCTGACCTTCTCCGAACTCGAAGGCCAAATAGCCGCCGGGTCTCAACGCAGGCGTAAAATTATCTACGATGGCTCTATAAAATATCAAGCCGTCATCGCCGCCGTGGAGAGCCAGATGAGGTTCATAATCCTGCACACTGTGAGGCAGATGCTTCATTTCCTCTGTGGTGATATAAGGTGGATTGGAAACGATCATGTGAAATTTTCCAAGAAATTCTGGTGCACTTTGCAAGGCATCCACAGGCAAGGCACACACTCTGCCGCCCAGCTTCAGCCGGGCAATGTTTTTCTTTGCAACTGCCAGCGCCCCCTGGGAAATATCCCCCAAGGTCACATGGGCATCTTTCACTCGACTGGCGATGGCCAGTCCAATACAGCCCGAGCCGGTACAAAGATCCAAAATCCGAGGATCTTTGTCCAAAAACATTCCTTTTTTCATGGCCAGCTCTGCCAAAGCACAGGTATCATCCCGGGGGATCAGCACATTTTCATTGACATACAAATTCAGGCCATAGAAAGTCCATTCCCCTAAAATATAGGCCAAAGGTACATCATTGAGCAACCGTCGCACCGCATCATCCAACGCACAGCACTGCTGCCCAGTGGCATAAGTTTCCCGGTCGATCAGAAACTGCTGATGGCTTTTGCCGGAGATGAAGCAGATCAACTCTCTTGCCAGCATACTGGCATATTGCTCTTCTTCTTTCTCCATCAGCGCCTTCCGGGCATCCAGATAGAGCTGGGAGAACTTCTTTACCAAAGATCCTCCCCCTCCTTCTCCGGGAGCACCGCCTGTACGGCAGCAATGCCCACCTCGATCATGGAGTCGTCCGGCTCATTGGTAGTGAAATTCTGGAACCACATACCGGGAGCAGTAATAATTTTTGTAAACCAATTGTCATGACGGCCCACAAAGCGGTTGATCTCATAGCTGATGCCCACCACCAAGGGAAGCAGCAGCAGCTTAAAGGCCATCATAATTAGATTGTAGGAGAAGTTACCGCGCAACTGCTCAATAGCAGGAACGATGGCCTGCAAAACAGAAGATGCGATCGCAAACACCAAAATAGACAGGATCATCACCACCAGCAGGAAGCTGGTACCGCAGCGAGGATGCAGTCTTGTCATCCTACGCACATTCTCCACCGTCAGAGGCAACCCGGCTTCGTAGCAGCGGATGGTCTTGTGCTCAGCGCCATGGTAGGAGAAGACCCGGTGCATTTCCTTCATCCGGGACACCAAGATCATATATCCCATGAAAATGGCAATACGGATCACACCTTCCAGCAGGGCACGCAGCAGATTGCTGTCAATAAACCCGGCGACCAATCCCACCAGGAAAGAAGGCAGCAGGATAAACAGACCCACGGACATAGCCAGGCCCATAAACACTGCAAAACCTACGATCAGCTTCTGGAACTTTTCGTTGCCCAGCTTTTTTTCCAGCCAGGCATCCAGCTTGGAAGGCTCCTCCTGGGTGTCCTCATCCGCTGAAAGATCTGCCGACTGCATCAGTGCCTTCACACCGGTGACCTGAGAGTCAAAAAAGCCCCGAACGCCTCGCAAGATAGGCCAGTTCCAAAGAGATTTCTTGGAAACCAGCTTTCTGGGATGAACATCAATTTCCAGTCCCTCTCCTTTGCGAATAACAATGGCATCCTTCTCCGGGCCACGCATCATGATGCCCTCGATCAGTGCTTGACCGCCAATGGTGGTCTTAAATTTTTCCTGGGTCTGTGTTTTTGCCATAGTTTCCTTCCTTACTGGGTGTCCGGCAGCCGGATCGTCACCAGCGTACCGCCACCCTGCGCATTTTCAAGGGTCAGCGTACCGCCATGCATTTCTACGATCTCATCACAGACTGCAAGACCGATGCCCGTTCCACGGGCCTTCGAGCTACCCTTATAGAATTTCTTTTTCACAAGAGGCAATTCGCTCTCCGGAATACCGGGGCCAAAGTCTCTGATCCGAACAACGACCATTCCCTTTTCATAGGTCATGGCCGCTTCAATACGGCCCCCTTCCCGGCCATGCTTGGCTGCATTATCCAGGATATTTAAAAACACCTGTCGCATACGTTTGCTGTCGCAGTCAATTTCCGGGACTTCTTCGTCATTATCAATACATTCCAGGCGAATGCCGTTCTGTGCCAATCGGCTGGAATACATATACACCGTATCCTCAAACTCGGAGCGAATATCTGTCAGTTCCATATTAAGTGTCAGACGATTGTCCTGCATACGGCTGAAATCCAGCAAGTCAACCACCATTTCCGTCAACCGCTCCGATTCTTTAGAGATGATCTTCATGCCACGAGCCGTTTGCTCATCCAGATTTTCATCACCCAAAATGGTCTCCGTCCAGCCGTTGATAGCTGTCAGAGGGGTACGAAGCTCATGGGACAGGTTGGAAATGAAATCCGCCTGCATTTGTTCATTACGGCTGATTTTAAAGGACATATCGTTGATGGTGTCCACCAATTCGCCGATCTCATCGTTATAAGTCTTTTGAATTTGGGCACCGTAACTGCCGTTGGCAATTTTCTTCGCTTTTTGGGTGATCTCATCCACAGGCGCTACGATGGTGCGGATATAGTGAGTAGAGCTGAGAACCAGCACCGCCAGCAGCAGCGTAAAGACACCCAGTGCCGCCAAAGCAATGTAGACGATCTGCAGGTTTACCAGGCGAGTGGATGTCACATAGCGCAGCACTCCCACCACCTGACCATTGCTGTAAATCATGGGATAGGACACGGCAATAATATGTTCTCCGGTTTCGGGATCAATGCCGATAAAATCCTCCGGCTCCCGATTGACAATGGCTCTGGCGATCTCTGCGGTGGAGGGCGCATTGCCCGTCCAGTGTCCGTAAGAGGATGCAACAAGATTTCCATCCGCATCCAAAAATTGCAGCTCCAGATCATTACTCATATTAAAGTTTTTAGTATAAGTAATGCAGGACTGGTAGTATTCATCATAATTCTGACCAATATAGCTGCTGAAAAACTGGCTGGCCTGACTGGCTCGTGCCTTCATATCCGAGCGCATATTGGTGTAGTAGTAAACTGCGAAGGTGGCACTGATGAGTGCAACGCACACCAGGCCAAGCACGCAGAATACAATGACCGTATTGGACAGCCAGCGATTTCGCAGGCTGTTACGCTTTCCCATCAAGTCCTCCTTCTTCATAAAATCAGCTACCCCACTTGTAGCCATAACCCCAGACGGTATTGATATACTTGGGGTTGGCAGTATCATCCTCGATCTTGATACGCAGGCGGCGGATGTTTACATCCACGATTTTCAGCTCACCTTCGTATTCCCTGCCCCAAACCTCGGCCAGAATATCCTCTCGGGATAAAACCTTGCCGGGATTGCTCATAAACAGCTTCATAATGCCATACTCCACCTGGGTCAAGCGTACCCGCTCTCCCTTTTTATCCAGAGTATGATTATGCACATTCATAACAAAAGGACCATAGCTTAAAAATTCACTGGCCACTGCCGCATCATTACCGATCCGACGAAACAGGGCATCCACACGGGCTGTCAGCTCCGCAGGAGAAAAAGGCTTGGTCACATAGTCGTCCGCACCGGTCATAAGGCCTGTGATCTTATCCATTTCCTGGGTACGGGCAGTCAGCATGATCACGCCCATCTGCTTATCTGTGGCTCGAATGCGACGGCAAACCTCAAATCCATCAATTCCCGGCACCATAATATCCAGGATCGCAACACCTACATCCGGATTTTGCTGAATGCGCTCCAGCGCTTCATCGCCTGTGCCGGCTTCGACCACCTCGTAGCCAGCCCGTTGCAGATTGATGACCACAAAGCTGCGAATATTCACTTCATCTTCCATAATGAGCACTTTTTTCATAATCAGTCCTCCTCTGTATACAGTTCCAATTCAATGGGGTAAAACAGTTGCTTCAGCTGCTGCTCCGTAATGCCCAGTTCTTTTGCACCCGGGCCAAGCACCGCCACAAAAGTCACCGATTCGCTACTACCCAGCACCACCCCGCCCAATTGCTGCGCCTGTTCCTTCCGGTTGGCTCCGGACAATGCATAAATGGTCATGACCGTCTCTTTATTTAGGTTAGAGAAGGAGCAAATGCCCTCCGAGCGGGTAACTGTTAATTTTTTGATCCAGTTTTGATCCATATGCAGATACCACTTATCTGCATAGCTGTAATAGGTGTACATTCCCTCAGTCCGCTGGCCGTCAGAATTGACACCAAACCATAAGATCCAGCTTTCACCGGTCTCATTGCCATCAGCACCTGTGATCGGCACCAATTCCGGCAGTTCTGTATCGCCGTCACAGTCGGCATCCGTGGGATAAACAAAGTGATTGTTGAGCTTTTCCACTGTAGCAGGGCCATAGACATGCTTCAGCTGACCGCTTTGAACTGTGAATATCTCCATGGTTTGAATATTATTCTCGTTTGAAGTGACCAGCACCGCCGTATTTCCGTCCTGCAAAACAATAGGCTCCATGCGCTTAATTGTTCCCACAGGATTAAGAATATCCAGCTGACTGATGCGGCGCAGAGCCCCATCCTCATAGCGGTAAAGCAGGACACTGCTGGTGATATTGCCGCTGTCACCAGGATAGACCAGCATCAGTTCACTACGGCCATCCCGATCCATATCATAAGTCAGGAACTGGGAGTAGCTTACTTCCAACAGTTGCTGCGACTTTCCTTCCACAAAACGGTAAACTGCCGCAGAACGCACCACTCCATCCGCCACCTGGCGGCCAACAACGATCTCCAGACCCGGATGGTCATCCAGGTTTGCAAATTCGATGAAATCGAAGGTAGAACCATAGCCATCGATGGTTTCTGCCAGGACATAGCCCACTGCCAGCTGGCGGAAAATCAGGATTTTAATGGACTGCTGGCCGCTGGCTCTGGCCAGCACCACATATTCGTTAATTCCATCGCCATCCAGATCCGCCGGTTGAAGCACCTGCCGATTATCACCATAGACCGGCGCACAATAAGACAGCCCAACCATGGCCTGGTCGATCACCGTTTGAAGGTTGCTGTCCGCCTGAGGCCGTTTGGGCAGGCAGTAAAGCTCGTCCACCGTGCGCATTACGCAGCCGGACAGTATCATGGCAACCGCCAAAACCACTATGAGCATTTTCCAAATTCGTTTCATAAGCGGATGCCTCCTTCATATCTGAATAATTATAACATATCCCGGCCAAAAAGAAAAGCTATTTCACCACAACATTTTCATTTCCCAGCAGGTTTTTCAGTTCCGTCAGCATATTCTCCGCCAGCATACACCGGCTTCCCAAGCGCCGCTTTGTGTCAGCAAAGTAAAGCACCACTTCACTGTCTCCGGGGAACATCTTGATGATTGCCTTGGTCTTTCGGCATTCCGGGCAATCCTGAGTGGGGATCTTCAAATACAATTTGCCGGAAAAAGGCTCTGCTGAAGTCCGGGGTGCGGCTTCCGGCTGTATTGGGGGCTCCTGCGTAAAATCCGTCATCGGTCTTGCCCGGTTAATAACGATCTGCGGATCTTTGTCATCCCGAATGGAAAGCCGGCCTGTAATGACCACAGGTTCATTTGCCTTCAGATAGCCACCATACTGGTTCAGCGCATTGGAAAACGCCAGCATTTCCATGGATGCCGTGTCATCCTCTACCGTCACATACGCCATCATAGAATTGTTGCGGGTGGACTTCATCTTCACTGCCTGAACGATGCCTGCCACACTGACGATCTCATCGTCTTTCACAGGGCAGTCCTCCCCCATGAGTGTGCCGATGGGCTGAACATGGGTGTTTTTCAAGAATTTCCGGTAATCATCCATGGGGTGGCCGGATAGATAGATACCTGTGGTTTCCTTTTCCATGGCCATCAATTCCGCACGGCTCAGCTCTTCCTTCGGCTCAATAACGATAGCAGCTGCTTTATCTTCCTGCTCCAGCATTCCAAAAAGCCCCATCTGACCTTCCAAATTCCGCTTGCGGCTGTCAGCGATAGAGTCCATCATTTTTTCATAAGCATTCAACAATTCGCTGCGATGGTAGCCAAAGCAATCCATGGCACCGCACTTGATGAAATTCTCCACCGCACGCTTATTCAGTTCCTCCCCCATCCGGGAAATAAAATCTTCCAGAGATTTGAAAGGCCCCTCTTCCTCCCGCTTGGCGGAAATGGAGCGGATCAGACCACGGCCTACATTTTTCACTGCACCCAAGCCAAATCGGATGGCATTCCCCTCTGCTACGAAGGGGTCTTCCGAGTGATTGATGTCCGGGGGCAGAACCGGAATGCCCAATTCTTTACACTCCGTGATATAGGTGGAGATTTTGTCCAGCCGATCCAGCACGGATGTCATCAGTGCTGCCATATACTGCTGGGGATAATGTGCCTTTAAATAAGCCGTTTGGTAAGCCACCACCGCATAGCACACGGCGTGCGCTTTGTTAAAAGCATAGTTTGCAAAGTCAACGATTTCATCATAAATAGACTGGGCTGCGGCTTCCGACACACCGTTTTTGATACAGCCGGGAATTCCCTGCGCTTCGTCACCGTAAACGAAAACTTTACGCTCCGCTTCAATGACCTTCATTTTCTTTTTGGAAATAGCACGGCGAATGTTATCCGCCTGACCCATGGTATAGCCGCCCAGAGATTTAAATATCTCGATAACCTGCTCCTGATAGACGATACAGCCATAAGTCACCTGCAAAATTGGCTGCAAATGCGGGGTTTTATAGGTGATCTTCCGATGATCCAGCTTATTGGCGATAAAGGTTGGAATGGAGTCCATTGGGCCCGGGCGGTACAACGCCACAATAGCCGTAATATCTTCAATGGAAGTTGGCTTCATGTTGATGCACACACCGGTCATACCGGCAGACTCCATCTGGAACACGCCCTGGGTCTTGCCCTCTGCCAGCATAGCAAAGGTGGCAGGGTCATCTTGGGGTACTTTGGAAATATCGAAATCAGGATCTATTTTCCGGATTTCCGCTTCCGCATCTTCGATGATCGTCAAATTCCGCAGCCCCAAAAAGTCCATTTTCAGAAGTCCCAGTTCCTCGATGGTAGTCATGGTATATTGGGTAACAATGGTATCATCGTTCCGGGACAGGGGTACATAGGTATATACCGGATCGGCGGTAATGACCACACCGGCAGCATGGGTAGAGGTGTTGCGTGGCATTCCTTCCAGGCTCATGGCGGTGTCGATCAGCTTTTTCACACGCTCATCGCTGTCGTACATTTCTTTCAGCTTGGCAGATACTTCCAGCGCCTCTTTCAGCGTGATGTGCAGAGTGTTGGGCACCAGCTTTGCCACCACATCGGTTTCCGCATAAGTAAAATTCAGCGCACGGCCCACATCACGGATGGCGCCACGGGCTGCCATCGTACCAAAGGTAGCGATCTGAGCCACATGGTCAGCGCCGTATTTTTCCATGACATATTCAATGACCTCTCCACGGCGTTCCGGGCCGAAGTCCGTATCGAAATCGGGCATACTGACTCGTTCCGGATTCAGAAAACGCTCGAAAATCAAGCTGTACTGCATGGGGTCCACTTCCGTGATATGCAGACAGTATGCGGCAATGGACGCTGCACCGGAGCCTCGTCCCGGGCCAACAGGAATACCATTTTCCTTGGCATAGCGGATAAAGTCCCAGACGATGAGGTAATAGTTCACATAGCCCATGCGGCTGATGACGCCGATCTCATATTCCAGCCGATCCCGATATTCC
>CAYROJ010000045.1:0-11499 GCA_964425865.1 uncultured Oscillospiraceae bacterium
GCGGTGTTTGTGTCAACCCCAACGATGAGCGTTATAAAGATATTGTCGGCAAGAAGGTCGTTTTGCCCTTGGTGAACAAGGAAATCCCTGTGGTTGCCGACGATTACGCCGAAATGGAATTCGGCACCGGCTGCGTGAAGATGACTCCTGCCCATGACCCCAATGACTTCGAAGTTGGCCTGCGGCATAATCTGGAAGTGATCCGGGTGCTGGATGACAACGGCAAGGTCAATGAATTTGGCGGCAAATACGAAGGCATGGATCGCTATGAAGCCAGAAAGGCCATCGTTGCCGATCTGGAAGCCGGTGGCTATCTGGTCAAGATCGAAGACCATGCCCATAATGTGGGCACCTGCTACCGCTGCCACAATGATGTTGAGCCTATCATCTCTGCCCAGTGGTTTGTGAAGATGAAGCCTCTGGCTGAAAAGGCCATTGAAGTGGTGAAAGAGGGCGAGACCAAGTTTGTTCCCGACCGCTTCTCCAAAACCTATATGAACTGGATGGAAAATGTCCGTGATTGGTGCATTTCTCGCCAGCTGTGGTGGGGCCATCAGATCCCTGCCTGGACCTGCGCCGATTGTGGCCACATTACCGTTTCTCGTGAAGATGCGTGTACCTGCGAAAAGTGCGGTAGCACCAAGATCACCAGAGAGGAGGATGTGCTGGATACATGGTTCTCTTCTGCTCTGTGGCCCTTTGAAACTTTGGGCTGGCCTGAAAAGACCGAGGATCTGGCGAAGTTCTATCCTACCAGCGTGCTGGTCACCGGTTACGATATTATCTTCTTCTGGGTGGCAAGAATGATTTTCTCCGGTTGCGAGCACACCGGCCAGACACCTTTCCACACCGTGCTGATCCACGGCCTTGTTCGTGATAATCAGGGCAGAAAGATGAGTAAGTCTCTGGGCAATGGCATCGACCCGCTGGAGATGATCGACAAGTACGGCTGCGATGCCTTGCGTATGAACATGGTCACCGGCAACTCTCCCGGAAACGATATGCGTTTCTATGTGGAGCGGTGCGAGGCTATGCGTAACTTTGCGAACAAATTGTGGAATGCCAGCCGGTATGTCATGATGAACCTGAAGGAAGGCGCTGTCAATCAGCTGCCTGCCATGGAAAATCTGGAGATCGCCGACAAGTGGGTGCTGTCAAAGCTGAATAGTCTGATCGCTGAGGTTACGGAGAATCTGGATAAGTATGAATTGGGTGTTGCCGTTCAGAAAATCTATGACTTCATCTGGGACACCTACTGCGACTGGTATATCGAACTGACCAAGGCTCGTCTGTATTCTGAAGACGAGAGTCGGAAGCAGACTGCTATTCAGGTTCTGGTGTATGTGCTGGATCAAACTCTGCGTCTGCTGCATCCCTTTATGCCCTTCATCACGGAAGAGATCTGGCAGAGCCTGCCCCACGAAGGTGAGGCACTGATCGTGGCTCAGTGGCCGGAGTACCGGGCAGATCTTGCATTTAAGGCCGAGGAAGCTGCCATGGAGTCTGTGATGGAAGCCATCCGCTCCATCCGCAACCGCCGCACAGAAATGAATGTGCCGCCCTCCAAGAAGGCTGCTCTGTATATTCTGGCCAATGATCCCAAGGTGTTTATCGAGGGCGAGGGCTTTATGCAGCGTCTGGCCTATGCCGACACTGTGACCATGCTGGACAAGGAGCCTGAAAATCTGGATGGTATGGTGACCTGCACCACTGCCGATGCCAAGCTCTATATTCCTATGGGACAACTGGTGGATGTGGCCAAGGAACTGGAGCGCATCGGTAAAGAACTGGAAAAAGCACGCAAATTCCAGGCTTCTCTGGAAGGTAAGCTGAGCAATGAAGGCTTCATTTCCCGTGCACCGGAAGCGGTTGTTGCGGCCGAGCGTGAAAAAGCACAAAAGAATAAAGATTTGATCGCCCAGCTGGAAGCATCCTACGCTTCCATGCAGAAAATGGCTTGATAACATGAAAGGCTGTACGCAAATGCGTACAGCCTTTCTGTTATTTTTGTTTAGACTTCGTCATTGTTCAATCTGGGCCAGATCGTTGTTTCCAGCCATTCAGGTTCCTGGCCTTGATAGGCTAAAAAATCGGTTCTGTTTTCAAAAAGAGCATAAATCTGCTTCGTCAGGTCTGCATAGACGGAGGCCTGTTCGCCGTTGCCTTGCTGTCGGTAAAGCTGAGAAATGCGAGAAAGCATATCCAGCAGATCATCCCGGCAGAGGGTAGCATGGGTTTGGGCTGCATCCAAGGCATCGCTGCCTTCCAGTAATTTGGCTGCCAGCTCCAATTTGCTGAAATAGATTTCCGGGATCTGTTCCAGGGTCGGCTTGACCAGATCCTGCTGCCCCATGTCGTGGTAGGTTTCTGCCATAATTCGCAGAACATCATATTTCACATCGTCCAGCTTTGTGACTTCCAGAATGGATCTGCAAATGGCGATCACTTCATCGCTGCGCTCGGGCGTGCGCATGGTATATAGTAGATTATTCAGGAGGATGTCGTTTCCGGGGTACTGCTTTAGTCCGTTACGGAGAATTTGCTCGGATCTTGCCGAATCGCTGAACCGATATTTAACCGCCTGACAGCAGATCTCCATGACTTTTGCTTCCTGCTCCATTAAGTTGAAGTCAAACAGTTCATCGGTGGATACCTCAAAAAAGGAAGCAATTGCAGGGATCAGCATTACATCCGGCATTGTATCGCCGTTTTCCCATTTGCTGACTGCCTGAAAGCTGACACCCAAATACTGTGCCAGTACTTCCTGAGAAATGTTTTTGGCCTTGCGCAGAGAACGGATCTTTTCACCTAATCGATTATTCATAATCATATCTCCTTGTTATATGTTGCTGCAGCTTACCTTTAGTATACCATGGAAGCCCGCTTTTACAATAACTGGTAACTTGAGAATTTTTCTACCGGCAGTTGAACTGCCGGTTTTCTTTTTTGCCGTGTTAATCCGACAGAAAAAACATATTCCATAGATTATACTGATTAAAAAACAACCACAAAGGAGGATAATCATGCAATTTACCAGTTTTTTACAGGATGGAAATTTGACTGTTGCGCTGACCGGGGAAATCGATCATCACCGTGCCAAATACTACATTCAGGCCATTGCTGCCAAAATCGAGGCTTATACCCCTGCAACCTGTATTTTGGACTTTTCGGATGTAACATTTATTGATTCTTCGGGGATCGCTGTAGTCATCAATGCTTTCCGGGAAATGAAAAAAATCGAAGGCAGCCTGGTGCTTACGGGCATTGCATCTCAGCCTATGAAGGTATTCCGTGCAGCCGGCATCGACAAAATCATTGAGATCAAGGAGGTCGTTTTATGAAATTCAATAACTATATGATTCTGGAATTTCCAAGCAAATCTGCCAATGAAGCATTTGCCCGGTCGGCCGTGTCCTGCTTTGCAGCGCAGCTTGACCCCACCATGGAGGAACTGGGAGATATTCGCACGGCCGTGTCAGAGGCCGTAACCAATGCCATCGTACATGGCTATCCCGATGAGTTGGGGGTCATTACGCTTCGCTGTCGAATTTTAAAGGATAATGTACTGGATATTGTTATTAAAGACCGGGGGGCGGGCATCGCCGACATCGAACAGGCCAAGCGGCCCATGTTCACCACCGGCGGCAGTGACCGCAGCGGCATGGGATTTACGATCATGGAGAGTTTTATGACTGATTTGGAAATTACATCTGCTCCGGGCAAAGGCACCACCGTCCATATGCGCCGCAAACTAAATCGCCGGAAATGACAGATACCAGAGAATTGATTGCCCGTGCGCAGCAGGGGGACAAAGAGGCTTCAGAACAGCTTATTACAGAAAATGCAGGTCTGATCTGGTCTGTGACCCGGCGATTTCTGGGCAGAGGGACAGAATCTGACGACTTGTATCAGTTGGGGTGCCTTGGATTTATCAAGGCGGTAGAAGGGTTTGATTTGGAGTTTGGTACCCAGTTTTCCACCTATGCTGTGCCTAAAATTGCCGGAGAAATTCGACGCTTTTTAAGAGATGACGGAGCTGTAAAGGTATCTCGCAGCATCAAAGAGCAGGCAATCACCATTCGCACCATGCGAAATTCACTGACAACGGCGTTAGGACGAGAGCCCACCATTTCAGAAATTGCGACCCAGACCGGATTTACCCCGGAAGAAATTGCATTGGCAGAAAATGCAACTGCCTGTACAGAGTCGATCAACCGTCAAACCGGAGAAGATGGCTTTAGCCTTGAAAATATTCTTACGGACACAGAATCGGAGGAAATGCTGGTGGAAAAAATCTCCCTTCGACAAGCCATCGAAAAATTACCGGAAAGGGAAAAAACAGTAATTAAGCTGCGCTATTTCCATGGCTTGACCCAAGACCGGGCATCGAAGGTACTGGGGGTCAGCCAGGTGCAGGTGTCCAGAATTGAAAAAAAGGCACTGGACATCCTGCGGCAAATGATGGGATAGGCT
The DNA here is from genome assembly GCA_964425865.1 of uncultured Oscillospiraceae bacterium. Classification (GTDB taxonomy): domain Bacteria; phylum Bacillota; class Clostridia; order Oscillospirales; family Oscillospiraceae; genus Faecousia. The sequence goes on from CAYROJ010000045.1 coordinate 4,474, forward strand.
GAATTTGCTCTTTCCTTTTCACTGATTTTGTGATAGAATATACCCATCTTTTAGAGATCAGGTGTAGCTATGACAGAAGAGTATTTGCAGCGGTTTGTTCAGGCTCGAAAAGCTTATATTGCCGCTCAGTTTTCCAATTTAAATGATATGCAGCGGCAGGCGGTGCTGACTACGGAAGGGCCGCTTTTGCTGCTGGCTGGTGCAGGCAGTGGCAAAACCACTGTTTTGATCAACCGGATCGCAAATCTGATCCGTTTTGGCTCCGGCAGTGATTCCGACTTGGTTCCGGATTGGGCGACGGAGGAGGATGTAGCCTTCCTGGAAGGCCTGCAAGAGCCAATTTCCGATCGTGACCGGGATCGGGCAGAATATCTTTGTGCCCTGGAGCCGGTAGCACCTTGGAATATCATCGCTGTTACCTTTACAAATAAGGCTGCCAATGAGCTGAAAGAGCGGCTTGTGAATATGCTCAATCCGGAAGCCGGGGAAGTATGGGCTATGACCTTTCACTCCGCCTGCTGCCGGATCTTGCGCCGTCATGCAGATCTGCTGGGATATACCAACAGCTTTACCATTTACGATACCACCGATTCTGAGCGTGTGATGAAGGAAATCATTAAGGACATGGGGCTGGATGACAAGACATTTCCAGCAAAATATGTTCTTGGCATCATCAGCAAGGAAAAGGATAAAATGACTACCCCCGAACGTCTGCTTGCAAGGACGGAAATGAGCGGTGAATACCGTGCACTGCCTGTGGCAAGAGCTTATCAGGCCTATCAAAAGCGTCTGAAGGAGAATAATGCCGTTGATTTTGACGATATTATTCTGCTAACGGTGCGCCTTTTGCAGGAGCATGAGGAGGTTCGCAGCTTCTATCAGCGGAAATTCCGTTATGTTCTGGTGGACGAGTATCAGGATACTAACCATTTACAGTATCTTTTGACCAGCCTGCTGGCAGGAGGACACGAAAATATCTGTGTGGTGGGTGATGATGACCAGAGTATTTATCGCTTCCGTGGTGCCACCATTGAGAATATTTTGGATTTTGAAAAGCAGTACCGGGGAGCAAGACTTATCCGTCTGGAGCAGAATTATCGTTCCACCAAATCCATTTTGGATGCAGCGAATGCCGTCATTGCCCACAATCGGGGACGAAAAGGGAAGACTCTGTGGACAGCCAATGCCCAAGGCCAGCCCATTACCGTTTATGAAGCGTCTGACGAACGGGCAGAGGCACAGTTTGTTACAGCTCAGATCCTGGCAGGCCAACAAAAGGGAAAAACAATGAAGGACTTTGCCATTTTGTATCGTACCAATGCTCAGTCCAACGCATTGGAGTATGATTTGAAGCGCAATGCCATTCCGTACCGTATCATTGGTGGCACACGGTTCTTTGATCGGGCGGAAGTGAAGGATATGCTGGCTTATCTTTGCGTGCTAAACAACCGAAATGACGACCTGCGGCTGAAGCGGATCATCAATAATCCGCCCAGAGGCATTGGCGCAAAGACGGTTGAGACAGCTCAGCGGCTGGCTGAGGTAGAAGGAAAGAGTCTATATGCAGTGGTTTCTCAATGCCACAGCTATGCACCTCTGGAGAAGCCGGCAGGAAAGCTGTTGCAGTTTTCCTCTATGATGGAAGCCATGGCGCAACTGTTGGAAGATGGAATGGCTTTGCCGGACTTCTATGAAGAATTGATGCGCCGTACCGGCTATATGCAAATGCTGGAGGAAAAGCCCACGGAAGAGAATATTAGCCGTCTGGAAAACATCAAAGAATTAAAATCCAGCATTATATCCTATGTAGAAAACTCCGAACAACCTTCTTTGGCAGGCTTTTTGGAAGAGATCGCCCTGTACACGGATTTGGAAGAGTATAACGCTTCCGATGACGCAGTGGTGATGATGACTATGCATTCGGCAAAGGGTTTGGAGTTTCCCAATATTTTCCTGGTAGGCTTTGAAGATGGCCTTTTCCCCGGAATGAGAGCAATCGGTGACCATGAGGAGATGGAGGAAGAGCGCCGCCTATGCTATGTAGCAATTACCAGAGCAAAGGAAAAGCTATGTATTTCTTATGCCCGGCAACGGATGCTCTATGGCCGCACGAATGCGGCTATGGCTTCCAGATTTCTCAAGGAGATACCGGAACATACCATGGTCAAAAAAGGCGGCTACCAGCGGCCCGAGCGTACTTATGGCGACTTTGGCAGCTTTTCTGCTTCCAAGTATGCGCAACCACAGGTTGCTAAACGGCCCAATTATCAGTCTGCAATGCCTTCTTCGGCAACTGCCAGTTGCATTGAAGTGACTAAGGGCGATATGGTTCAGCACGCTGCTTTTGGCAAAGGCTTAGTGCTGTCTGTGCTGAAAATGGGCGGCGATGCGCTGCTGGAAATTGCTTTCGATCAGGTAGGTACCAAGAAGCTGATGGCAAAATCTGCTTCTGCCCACATGAAAAAGCTGTAATATTCCCATTTTACCGGCATATAAATAGCCGGGGGGATGGATATGCAGCGATGGATACGAATTGGATTTCGGATCACAGTCATGCTGCTTGTGGTGGGGATCATCGGATTTTTCTCCTTCCGCAGCAAATATAATGATGTGATCCTCAGTCTAGCCAGAACGAGAGTGACCAATGCCACATCAGATCTGATCAATGATGGTGTTGCTCGGCAAATTGCTGCCGGTCAAATCGCCTACGAAAATGTTGTTTACTTTGAAAAAGATGTGTCCGGACACATTACAGCGTTAAAAACCAACATCGCCCAGCTGAATCTATTAAAAACCGAAACATTGGATTATGTGAATGAAACACTGCTGGACACCGATCATTTTGACATTGGTGTTCCCATTGGCAGTATGATCTTTCCGGAATTTTTGTCGGGAAAAGGACCGCAGATCCCGGTGCAGATCGTGTCAATTCGTAATTCTGATGCGGATTTTCACAGCTCATTTCTGGAAGCCGGCATCAACCAGACCCTTCATCAGCTGAAAATGACTGTTCTGGTGGATGTAACGGTGCTTGTTTTGGGTCGAACCATTGATTTTACAGTTACCAGCGATGTGGTGGTGGCAGAAACGGTCATCGTTGGCCAAGTGCCGAATACTTTTTTACAAGCAGGAGGGTAATATGGACCCCAGAGAGAGAATTATTGAATTGAGTGCCCTGTTAACGGAGGCAGGCCATCAGTATTACGTGCTGGATGACCCGAAAATGCCGGACTTTGAGTATGACCGTTTGTTACGGGAACTGGAAGAGCTGGAAATGGCACATCCGGAATTTGCCTTGCCCAATTCTCCCACCAAACGGGTGGGCGGTGAAGCTCTGAGTCAATTTGAAAAAGTGGTGCACCCCGTACAGCTCAACAGCTTGCAGGATGTTTTTTCTGAGGAAGAATTGGCGGAATTCATCCACCGTATTCACGGGGAGTATCCGGATGCGGAATTCTCCGTAGAACCGAAAATCGACGGTCTATCCGTAGCACTGGAATATGTGGACGGTCAGTTCGTTCGCGGTGCCACCCGGGGCGACGGCAATGTGGGAGAGGATGTAACAGAAAACCTGAAAACAATTCGCTCCATCCCTATGGAAATTCCTGACGCCCCGGCTCGGCTCATTGTTCGAGGAGAAGTGTTCATGCCCAAAGCCAGCTTTGAAAAGCTCAATGCCCGGCAAGAGCAGTTGGGAAAGCCTCTGTTTGCCAATCCCAGAAACGCCGCCGCTGGTTCTTTGCGGCAGTTGGATCCAAAAATTGCAGCCCAGCGAGGATTGGATATTTTTGTGTTTAATATCCAATTATGTGAGGGTGTGGAATTTACCACCCACGGCGAAACCCTGCAATATCTGAAAGACCATCGTTTTAAAGTTATTGAGCACAAGCTGCTCCACTCCTGTGATCCAATCATTTCTGAGGTCATGGACATCAACGAGCGCCGAGAAACCATGACCTGTGATATTGATGGTGCGGTCATCAAGCTCAATGACCTGGGTGACCGTGAAAAGCTGGGTGCAACGGCCAAGTTCCCCAGATGGGCAGTTGCCTATAAATATCCCCCTGAAATTAAACCGACGGTGGTTGAGGACATTATCGTGCAGGTTGGCCGCACAGGTGTGCTTACTCCGAAGGCGGTTGTTCGTCCGGTTCGTCTGGCCGGAACCACCGTTACCAATGCGACCCTCCACAATCAGGATTTCATTTCCGAACGGGATATTCGTATTGGCGATACAGTGCTGATCCGAAAAGCAGGGGAGATCATTCCTGAAATTCTGGAAGTGGATATTTCTAAACGGCCAAAAGACTCCAAGCCCTATTTCCTGCCGGATGCCTGCCCGGTGTGCGGTGCAAAGGTAGAACGGGACGAGGAGGGTGCATTCCTGCGCTGCACCGGTGCAGAGTGTTCTGCTCAATTGGTGCGAAATATATCTCACTTTACCAGCCGGGATGCCATGGACATTGAGGGATTGGGTGAAGCTATTGTGGAAGCACTGGTTGACAATGAACTCATCAAATCTCCGGCCGATATTTACTATCTGACCTTGGAGGACATCAAGTCCCTGTGGAAGTCTGGTTCAAAAGCTGCTGAAAAGTTGCTTGCTGCCATTGAAAACAGCAAATGCCAGGATGTGAGCCGCCTGATTTATGCGTTGGGCATCCGCCAAGTGGGGGCAAAGACCGCCAAGGTGCTGGCTCGGCACTTTGGCTCTCTGGATGGGCTGATGGCAGCCTCTTTGGAAGAACTGACGGCAGTTGCGGATGTGGGCAGTATTACAGCTGAAAACATTGTCACCTGGTTTGCTCAGCCTCAGAGCCAACATCTGGTGGAACGGCTGCGGCAGGCAGGACTGAATTTTGATAGCTTGCAGGAAGTGACGGATACACGACTTGCAGGCAAAACCTTTGTTCTGACTGGTACCCTGCAAGTGTTCACCCGGGAGGAAGCAGGGGAGAAGATCGAGCTGCTGGGCGGTAAGGTCTCCGGCTCTGTGTCGAAAAAGACCAGCTTTGTGGTAGTGGGCGAAAATGCCGGCTCTAAAGAGAAAAAAGCCAGAGAGTTGAATATTCCCATTTTGTCCGAAGAAGAATTTTTGCAGATGATCCAATAAAATATGCCGCCCATGGTTTCCCATGGGCGGCAAAAACATTTTAAGTTACTTTTCTTCGTTGGCGTAAGGCTCCAGGAAAGCGTGGAAGTGACGCATGGGCAGGGTACGACCCTTAACGATGCGCATATTGGGGATGGACTCCCGATCCTCGTACAGCTCCTTGACTGCTGCGATCACATAGTCCATGTGCTCCCGGTTCAGCTGGCTACGGTTGACAGCAAAGCGGACAACATTGCAAAGCTCTTCCTGTTGCTCGGGGGTCTTCAGGTCATATTCCATGGAGTAGTCACCCAGTTCCGAGGTACGGATGCCATAACGGCGGATCAGCTCAATGGAGAAGCCCTGACCGGCAAAAGTATCATGGCCACGCTTGCCGTCGAAGAATTCAGTCATGTTGATGTAAACACCGTGGCCGCCGGCAGGCAGGATCACGCCTTTGACACCGGCTTTATAGAAGCCCTGAGCCAAATACTCACACTGCTGCACACGAGCTTCCTGGTACTGGAAGTTACACTCCTCGTACAGGCCAGCGGTCAATGCCATGATGTCACGGCCGGACATACCGCCGTAGGAGTCGTTGCCATAGCAGGAGATCTGCTTGACCTTCAGACGGACGCCAATGTCGTTGACAACATTGCCGTTCTCGTCAAAGTCGGAGAACTTCTTCCAGAAGCGGCCCTTGTCCCGGAAGGCCAGCATACCGCCCATGTTGGCGTGGCCGTTCTTCTTGGCGGACATGGTGAAGCCGTCGCAGTAGGAGAACATCTCGGTAGCGATCTCGGCGATGGATTTGTCGGCATAGCCTTCTTCGTTGACCTTGATGAAGTAGCAGTTCTCAGCCCAACGAGCCACATCGAACATGAAGGGAATGTCGTACTTTTCGGCGATCTTAGCGGTTTCGCGGATGGAGCGCATGGAAACAGCCTGACCGCAGACGGTATTATTAGTGATGGTAGTGTAGATCAGGGGAACATTCTCGGGGCCAACGGCTTCGATCAATTCTTCCAGCTTTTTCACATCCATATCGCCCTTAAAGGGGTTCTTTTCGTACACACCGCCTTCGGGAATTTCGTACAGCAGTTCCTTGTTATACAGGTTTCTGGGGATAGAACCCATCTGCTTAATATTACCCTCGGTGGTGTCGAAGTGACCGTTGGAAGGAATGGTAAAGACCTTACCGGGATGGCGCTCGGACATGACCTTCTTGACCATTTCGAACAGGACAGATTCCGCAGCTCGCCCCTGCTGGATAATGAAGGTGTTGGGGCGCTCCAGCTGAGCAGAACCGCCGTTGAACAGGCCACCTTCGTATTCGCACAGGTACAGCTCGTCCATCATTTTGTCAATATCGGTGCAATCGGTACGGATCAGGTCGATCGACTTTTTCCAGTTCTTTTCGCCGCCACGCTCAAAAATGTCACGGAAAGCTTCCAACAGCACATAGTAGCCCTTGTTACGGCCATAGGCCTCATCACCCAGGAACATGGTTGCCCACTGGACATCGGTCATGGCAGTGGTGCCGGAGTCGGAGAGCATATCCACAGTCAGCATACCGGCAGGGAAGGCGAACTCGTTATAGTGAGTAGCCTTCAGCGCACGCTCACGCTGCTCAACGGTCACCTCCGGAATATTCCGGGTGACATAGGTGTAAGAACGAGGGGTCTTTACATTCAGGGGATATTTGTTTGCCATAATACTTTTACCTCCAAAAATTTCTAGAGGATACCCCGGTCGTCGAACCATGTGCGACTGGCGGACAGTATCATTCGGATAATGTAGCGGATCTTTTAAATCCACGAAGTATCATACCATTTTGACGATTAATTGTCAATCATACAAAATGTTTTTGTGCACAATGCTTGTTCATTTGTCAATGATGTGAGACCACAAAAAAGCATATAGAGTTCTGATTT
>CAYROJ010000046.1:0-11452 GCA_964425865.1 uncultured Oscillospiraceae bacterium
GATCCTCCTAAAGATTAAGTGTTTTCTTCTTTAACTGGTTTATTCTAACCTAAAATCTTCTATTTTGCAAGGGGTAATCTGCTTATTTTCAAATAATAATAAGATTTTTGGGGCTATGGGTCAAATTTTCGTTACCATCTGCCAAAAATACGCAGCAATCCTCGATACGAACACCGAATTTTCCGGGCAGATAGATGCCGGGTTCTGCGGAGCAAACTGCGCCGATGGGCATGGGTTCGTGGTTTGCAGAGCTGGGGCTGGGGCTCTCATGGATCTCCAGACCAACGCCGTGACCATAACCATGGCCGAAATAAGGGCCATAACCGGCATCAGTGATGATCTTACGGGCAACGCCGTCGATGTCCGCACCGATGGTGCCTGCCTTGGAAATGGCCAAGCCTGCAAGCTGCGCTTCCAGAACAGTGTTGTAGATCTTCTTCATTTCCTCGGTGGCATAGCCCACAGCAACAGTACGGGTCATGTCTGAGCAGTAGCCATTGTACTGAGCGCCAAAGTCCATGGTGATAAAATCGCCTTCCCGGATCACGCGCTCCCCTGCCACGCCGTGGGGCAGGCTGGTGTTGGGGCCGGAAACCACGATGGGATCAAAGGCCAGGCCGGTAGCACCGTTTTTGTACATACAGTAGATTAGCTCTGCCTGCAGCTCCAGCTCGGTCATACCCACCTTGATGCGGGTGATGACTTCGGAAAAAGCCTTGTCGGTAATGTTTTGAGCCTTGCGCATCAGCTCCAGTTCCCACTCTTCCTTCACATCACGGAAGCCATTGATCTCCTTGTTAAAGGGAACCAGCTTTGCGTTCAAATTCTTTTCGTAATAGGTAAACTCGGAAACGGTCATATACCGCTCTTCAAAGCCCAGCGTGGTCACGCCAAAGTCCGCAATCGCATCATTCAGGCGCTTGATGTAGTTATTCTCCCGGTTCATTTCCAGAACCTCAAAGCCCTTCAGATTGGCTTCGGCAGACTCGATATAACGGCTGTCGGTAAAGTAGCGGCAACCGGCCTTGGTAACGATGGCCACGCCTTCAGCAATGTCAAATTCTGCACCGTAATGGCGGCTGTAACGGGAAGTCAGCAGCAGGCCATCCACTTCGCCGGAGAGCAAAGTCAGATATTTTTCAAGGTTTTTCATGGATCGATCCTCCTATTTCTTGATACAAATATAAATGGCATTTCCAGCACATGCCGTGCTTTCAGCCAAAAATTATGGTTGTCAATGGCCTTGACCAAAATAGAGCCCACGCCAGCACAGTTCCCTCCCAGCGTATCCGTGAATATCTGGTCGCCTACCAGCGCCGCATTTTGGGGCGCTGTTTGGTATTTTTCAAGGCATTCACCAATTCCTTTTGTAAAAGGCTTCTTTGCACGGGTAATGCAGGGAATCCCGTATTGGTCGCAGAAGATCTTCACTCGATCCTTCTTCGAATTGGAGACCACGCAAATTTGAATGTCCGATGCGGCCATTCGCTTAAGCCACTGTTCCATTTCTTCTGTTGGCAGATTCGTGGTATAAGGCACAATGGTATTATCGAAATCCATCATCAGCAGCTTAATTTGATGGCTTTTCAGAAACGACGGTGTAATATCCGTCAGCTTATCCGTCATAAACCGTGGCAGCAGGGAAAAAGACATACACTTGACCATACTTTCATATATTATGGCAGTATTATAGCACACAAGGAGCGATTTGTCCATGGAAATTGTGCTCTACACAGCCATGACTGCGGCTGAATTTGACGAAAAAAACACCACATCCCTTCCGATTGGCTGGATGGCCTGCCACTTTTCCCCCTATGGAACCGGGCTTTCCAACCTGCCAAAGTGGTTGCCGGAAGGCAGCCTGCTGATCCTCAATGACCGAACCCCTATCTGCGGCCACGATCCTCACTTGGTCGCTCAGCAGTTGGAAGACATTGTAACTGCCTTCCATTGCAGCAGCATTTTGCTGGATCTCCAGCGCCCCGGTGGAGAAGCCGTAGTCGATGCCGTTGTCCGGCTGTCATGCAAAGTTGCAGTCACACCGGCCTATGCCAAAGACGAAAACTGCGCTGTTTTCCTGCCGCCACCGCCGCTGACCCTCCCCTTACCGCAGCACATTGCTCCCTGGAAAAACAGAGAAATCTGGCTGGAAGCGGCACTGGAGCAATGCACCATTCGTGTGACCAAAGACGGCAGCCGGGAAGTAGACCGTCCCCCTTTTCCCTGCCCTTATGTGGACAGTGCGCTCCACTGCCGATACGGCATGGAGATACAGCCTCAGTACATTGACTTTCATCTGCAACGGGATCAGCAGCAGCTTTCCGCGCTGATGGCAGAAGGCCAGGAATTGGGGATCTCCCAATTTGTGGGGCTTTATCAGCAGTTGGGCTCTTCTTCCCAGCCGGATGCACAGGATACCGCCCGCTTCCAGTTATAAAGTCGGCGCTGGCGCTGCTGCTCTTCCAGTTCCGGCTGGAATAAGCGATCCACAGTCCAGTTGGCACGGATCTCATCTGTATTTTTCCAATAGCCCACCGCCAGACCTGCCAGATACGCAGCGCCCATGGCGGTGGTTTCCACGCAACGGGGTCGCATGACCGGAGCAGAAGATATATCTGCCTGGGTCTGCATAAGATAGTTGTTGGCTGAAGCGCCGCCGTCCACTTTCAGATTTTCCAACCGAATGCCAGAGTCTCCTTCCATGGCTGCCAGCACATCATTGGTTTGATAAGTAATAGAGTCCAGCGTGGCACGAATGATGTGATACTTATTGACGCCTCTGGTCAAGCCCACGATCGTACCCCGCGCATAGGCATCCCAGTAAGGCGCACCCAAGCCGGTAAAAGCCGGGACAACATAGCAGCCGTTGGTATCGCTGACCTTTCTTGCCATGTACTCCGAATCAGAGGCTGACTCCACAAATCGCAGCTCATCCCGCAGCCACTGAATGGCTGCACCTGCTACAAAAATAGAGCCTTCCAGCGCATACTGTACCTTCCCATCCAATCCCCAGGCGATGGTTGTCACCAGTCCATTTTGAGAAAACATGGGCTTTTCTCCAGTGTTCATCAGCACAAAAGCACCGGTACCATAGGTACACTTGGCCTCACCGGGAGCGAAGCAGGTCTGCCCAAACAGTGCCGCCTGCTGGTCGCCGGCAGCGCCGGAGATCGTCACCGGTGCACCAAAATATTTCGCCTCTGTCTGTCCGTAGATTTGGCTGCTGGGCACAGTCTGAGGCAGCATGGCCTTTGGAATATTCAGCAGTTCCAAAAGCTCGTCATCCCAGCAAAGGGTATTGATGTTAAACAACATCGTACGGGATGCATTGGAATAATCCGTCACATGGACACGGCCTTCCGTCAGTTTCCAAATAAGCCAGGTCTCCACCGTGCCGAACAGCAGTTCCCCCCGCTCTGCCCGTTCCCGGGCACCGGGTACATTGTCCAGTATCCAGGCAATTTTGGTGCCTGAAAAATAGGGATCCAGCACCAGGCCTGTCTTTTGGCGGATCATTTCTGTCAACCCGCGGTTGCGCAGTTCTTGGCAACGGGGCGCAGTCCGACGGCACTGCCAGACGATGGCATTGCAAATAGGTCTTCCGGTGTTTTTGTCCCAGACGATGGTGGTTTCACGCTGATTAGTGATGCCAATGGCAGCAATTTCTGTGGCGGTTACACCAATATTGCGGATCGCTGTCTGGGCAACCTCCAGTTGCGTGGCAAAAATTTCCTCTGCATCATGCTCGACCCAGCCCGGCTGAGAAAAGATTTGGGTAAATTCCTTCTGTGCCACGCTGCAAACATGCCCCTGACGGTCAAAAAGGATGGCTCGATTAGAGGTAGTGCCGGAATCCAGCGCCATGATATACTGTGCCATACAAACGCCCCTTTTGTTATTCTTTCTAAAAATCATACCATACTCTTTGATAAAAAGCAAGGAAACCCATAAAAAAGCACTTGCTTTTCGATACATTCCGCAGTATGATTTCTAAAATACGAAAGGACACCTTCCATGAGCATTTTTCTGACATTAGCGTATCTGTTCTTTATCGGCTCTATGTTTGGTTGGATACTGGAACTGCTGTTTCGCAACATTGTACCTAAAAGCAAGACCTGGATCAATCCCGGTTTCTGCACCGGCCCTTACCTTCCCATTTACGGTTTTGGCCTGTGCACTTTGTACTTGCTGGCCAGTCTGGAAGGGATGCATTTGATCTCCGACCCCCTCTGGAATAAAGTGGTGCTGTTTGCAGCCATGGCCATCGGCATGACCGTCATTGAATACATCGCCGGTATTTTCTGTCTGAAATTCTTTAAAGTGCGGCTGTGGGATTATTCCGACTGTCGAGGCAATATTCAGGGCATTATCTGTCCCTCTTTCTCTTTGGCCTGGGCTGCGCTGGGCGCTGTGTATTATTTCTGCATCCACCCTTATATTTTGGAGGGACTGCAATGGCTGTCGGAAAATCTGGCGTTTTCCTTCTTTATCGGCGTTTTCTTCGGCGTATTTTTAATTGATGTGGCGCACTCCAGCCAGTTGGTGATGAAGCTGAAAAAATTTGCCGAGGATCACAAGACCGTGCTGGCCTTTGAGGGCATCAAAGGGTATCTGCGGGATAAGCACAAAAGTGCAGGCCGAAAATACCGTTTCTTCTCCCCTTTTCATTCCGATGCTCCCCTGCGTGAGTATCTGAAAGCCTTTGTGGAAACCATTGAAAAGCAGAGAAAAGAGATGAAAAAGTAAATGCGCCTGCTGTTTGAATTAAAGGAAGAGGATCTTGACCCCAACGGCAAAGTCTTTTCCCGCCACTCTGCCCGTGCCATCATCATTCAGGACAGAAAAGTGGCCATGGTTTATAGCCGGAAATACGACTACTATAAATTCCCCGGCGGCGGTATCGAAAAGGACGAAGATCCTGTTCGTGCCATGATTCGGGAGACTGCCGAAGAAGCCGGGCTGTCCGTCCTTCCTGAACCCGTACAGGAATACGGCTATGTCCACCGGGTCAGCAAAAGCGACCATTCCGATGCGGATATTCTCCTTCAGGATAATTTTTACTATCTCTGTCGGGCAAAGGCAGCAACCGGCCAAAATCTGGATGCTTATGAAGCAGAGGCAGGCTTCACCCCATGCTGGATAGAACCCGAAACAGCCATCAAAGTCAACCGCTGCCACGACCATGGAAGCACCGATCAAACCATGCTGGAACGGGAAGCACGCGTTCTGGAAATGCTGATCTCAGAACACTACCTATAAAAATCAGGGAACGACGAATACCGTTCCCTTTTCGTTTTAAACTGTTCCGGTTATGACCAATGTGGCTGTACCGGGCGTTGCGATATATTCCCCTTCCGCATTTTGCTGGAAGGTCGCCGCTGGGACGGTAATCTGCCCTGCCACAGTCGCAAATACGCCTGTTGCTTCATCATAGGTGTAGTTTGTGGGTGCCGTCCATGCTGTACCGTTGAAAGTGACCGTGATATTGCGCAGTCTCGGATCAAAGGTATCTGTCAACACGATATTATCTTCCGCCGTTGCATCCACCGCGCCACTGTTGGTGATCACAAAGGTGTAGGTCAGCTGACCGTTTTCCTGAACAGTGGTGGGGCTGAGGGCTTTGGTGATGCCCAACTGCGTTGCCGTGCGTGCATTGACCACCGCCTGTGCCGTTACCGGTGTCAGCAGGCCGTCACCGGTAACGGTGGCAGTATTGGTGATGGTTGCAGTCTGTCCAAAAGGCGCAAACTCCGTCACATCCGCTTCATAAGCGATCAGTACATCTCCACCTGCCGGGACAGTGATACCCGTAAAGGTCAGCAGAGGTCCTGCCGTGACCGTCGGTGCAGCGGACAGTATTCCGTTGACAAAGAACCGCACCGTTCCGTCCCGATAGGCCAGTGGATAAAGCGTTCCTGCCCCAAAGGCATACCCACCCAAATCATCGGTAACGGTCACGCCCGTTACCGGAGCTGTTCCTGTGTTAACGAGGGAAATGACATAGCTTACCTTTCCCTCCCGATCGTATAGATCCGTAATTGCTGCTTTTGTGGCTGTTAGTGTTTCCACCAGCTCCCCCACAACGGTGTTGGAGTCCGTAGAACCACCGGTGTAGGAAAGGGTCGCAAAGTTTGTAAATCTTGCCATTTGATCCACTCCCATAGATTTTCTAAGGCTTCCGCCCAGATCATCTTATGCCTGTCTGTCGAAATATGTGCTACACCGGGACATTTTGCCGCTTGGGCGCAAAAATATGGGGCCGTTTTTCGGCCCCATGATTTTTATCAGGTTTCGGGAACAACTCGATACCAGATCGTTCCGTCGATATTTTCCTCGACTACCTTGTAGCCGTCTTCGATTTTGACACCGGTAGTGCCATTCCAAACATCATTGCTGGCGATCTGGGTGCTGGGATCCCGGGAGTACAGGCCGCCTTTAATGATGATGCTGCCACGATCGCTATTGCTGATATTGAAGAAATGATCGGCTGTTGCACCAGAGAAAGTGCCGCCGTTAATTTCAACGATACCGCCTAAGTTTGCATAAACCAGATGGCTATTACCGGTGCTGACATAATTGCCGCCATTGACGATGACCTTTGCACCTTCTCTTGCCCAAATAAGAAAATAATTGCTGGTCACGGTAGCATCGCCATCCAGAGTCACCACATCTGCTGCACCCTGGTTTTTATCCACACGAATAGCGCTATACTGGTCGTTTTGATGTACATCAACGGTCATATCGGTAGAGAAATTGATATATTCTGCACCGGATCTGATTCTGTTATTCAATTCTGTAAGTTCAGGAATGAATGCATCATCAAGTTGTGCATTGCCCTGAACGGCTTCCACAATGTAAGACAGGGAGCAAGTAACGCCTTCGTATTTTTCGGCAGCCACATCTTCGGGCATGGTGATGGTCACTTTCAGGAGCATATCATCGCTGCCGGGCTCCAGTGTGCCACTAGGTGTGACAACACTATTATCGTCTTCACTCAGCATTGCTGCGGAAGGCACATTCTCAGTCACATCCTCAGCCACATCCTCAGTCACATCTTCCACATAGATTTTCAGTGCTTTTAGAAGCTCACTATCCGCTCCGTTTTGCTGAACAAATCTGGTACGGTAGTTGACACTTACTGTGCTGTTATTCGTAATTCTGATGTTAAAAGTAGCGGTATCACCGGGAACCATATTGCTGATGGTGATGGTATTGCTGTCCTCTGCCAGTGTTGCACCGGACTGGGAAAGAACCGTTCCAAGAGACGAGGTATACGAAATTTCGCCGTCTACGCTGGCGACCACATCCACTTTACCGGAGGTAACGGCAACATTGACCTGACTCTGGCTGGTGAACAGTGCAAATGTAGATCCGGCAACCAAGCTCAAGCAGAGGGCAATGGTCATAATCGATGAGAACAAAACTTTCTTTTTCATTTTCAAACTTCCTTTCATTTAATCAAAATATAAGTAATATTGTTGCCCTGTTTGGCAAACAGGAGCGGCTTCGCCGGAGAAAAGATGCTCGCCATTTACCAGCACCTCATCAACAGCTCAACCGTGTTCTTTCTCTTTTTATCATGCAACCTCCCTTCTTCGGATTCTTTTTATTGATATGCTACTTTTATCGCAGCAAAATCAACCCATTTCTTTGCGCCCGTTTTGCTGGTTTTTCAGTTGTGCAAGTTGCTGTCGCAGCGCCTCGATTTCCACATCTTTCTCATCTTGCTCCCGTTTCTTTCGCTCTGCCCGGTATATACCAACGATTTTCATTATTTCCATGAAAATTATAATCAGGCTGGGCACGATCACGATAAAAATAATACCCAGCGTCGATTTTAGCAGGCTGACAACAAATCCCAGCAAAAAGGCCTGCCCCGTCACTTTTCCAATGACATAATTCAAGTTATTCGGAATGGATGTATCAATGCTTTGGGTCAGCTGGTCGGAATCAGAATTGCGGTTATCCCCGGCCAGTTCAATGATGTAGCCGCCGGACTCCTTTTCAGTGATCGAGACAATGCGGTGGGTGATCGTAACCTGGCTGGTATACACATATTTGAAAGTCAGCACATCTCCCACCCGAAGATCACGATACCATTCTTCCGCCCCTGTCTCATCCTGGGGCATGACCTTCACGAAAACCATAGAGCGCAACGGTATACTCTTGATTTCATAGTCAGACACATCCGTCTGATCACATTTTGCCATGGAGTTGGAGGAAATGATCCGCATTTGATAGCCCCACAGTTCTGCGCCGTCGTCATTTTTCTTTGATATTATGGTCAGTGCCACCGTAATAAGGCAAATACCCAAAAACAGATACAGGAGAATATCAAATGTGATCCCCTTTATTTTTTTAATTTTTTCCCGATTCATTGCTACCACTCCCACTTTTATATGTTCATTCCAGATTTTTACTTAATGTGTGGGCTGCACTCCAATATGTAAAGCGAGCTTTGCTCTTTTTGTCAAAGGCTCTGCCATATTCCGGCATCCACTGCCATCATTATAAGCAATCAGCTCTGACGAAAGAGGTTGCATTCCGTCGTGGTAATGATTTATTTTCCTTATGCCGAACAAAAACACCTGTTTTGCACAGTTGCAAAACAGGTGTTTTTAAAAATTGGGGGGGTTATTCAATATGCGTATGATTGGAGATATGCTCTTGGCAGTAGCAATAGTAGCCTTTGCACCGAGAACAGTAGCGGAATTCCAGCTCCGGATTGGTAATATCCGTCCGGCCGCAGATGGTACAGCGGTGGGTATAGGGAGCTCTGGGCTTGGGGGCTTCCCGGGTCTGTCCATTGGGAAAAGGAATGGTGCCGGTCTTAGGCGCAGCAGTTTCTTTTTTGGTTCCTTTTTTTCGGAAGCCCTTTCGCATCTTAAGCCGCCAGCTCATGGGGATCACATTGAGCACATCCTTACCAAAGAACAGGAAATAATTGGCAATAGAGATCACGGAGAACAGATTGATGGGGAATGGGTCAAAGAACAGGCCCATGGCCACCAGCACCAAATCAAACAGAGCAAAGATCCAGGCACGCACCGGAATGATGAAAAACAGCAAAAACTGCGCATTGGGATACAAGGTGGCATAGCCCAGGAATAAGCTCAAATTCAAATAATAGGCATCTGCCATTCCGCCAAAGATCATGCAGTAAACATCCATCATGACCACGCCGCACAGGTAGAACAGATTGAATCTGCAAGTGCCCCAGGCATTTTCCATCGCTCGACCCAAAGAGTAATAACACAAAAGCGAAATGGCTACCAGCAGAAAGTTGTTATTCCCCAGGCCATAGGTCAGCGGATAGGTAAACAGCCGCCAGACCTGTCCTTGCAGGATCAGTTCCCGGTTAAAGCAAAGATAGCTGTAAAGCACCATATTCTGACTGGCAAAGGCAAACAGGTATACCAAGGCAGTGCCCAGAGAAATATAGAGCATCAGGTTTGGAATTCCCTTGTTTTGGTTACGGAAGCAGAACCGCTCGAAGCGGTTTCGCAGGCTTTTCATAATGATTTTCCTTTCAGTGTTGATTAGGCGGAGACCCACTGCCTTTAGGTAGTGGGATTAGCCTTGTATATTATGTTGATTGGCCTTGGTTTTCGGTATATCTTTGTATGGTTGCAGATGATACTTCTCCGATACTACATACAAAGTATCCGTCCGACCATAGTATTCTTTTCTTCCAGTATTGCATGGAAAGATAAGAGCTGTATTTTTTCCAAAGATAGTATGTTGTTTCTTGCTTTATTCGTTTTACGATGTCGCAGATCCTGTCTGTTGTATCATAACTCAGCAGAAAGTGAATATGATCACCGTCTATTTCCATGGCGATGATTTCGTATCCATGGTGGTTAGAAATGTCCAATATCCTGTGCTTCAAATCATCTGCAAAAGTATTGATAAGCAACTTTTTCCGGTATTTTGTAACAAGTACAATATGAACCTTGAGGGCGTATTTTCGCCTGTTATGATGATTGTATCTATTATCCATATTTGACCTCGAAAACATTGAATTTTACTGGCTTTTGTGGTATAATATATACAGGAAAATACAGAGGAAAGGAGGTCTTCCATGGAACAAATCACTGTAACTGCCAAAGTCCAAATTGCTGCACCTGAGACAGACAAAGTTCTGCTTGATAAAACAATGTCAGCTTATCGGGATGCCTGCAATTTTGCGTCTGAGTATGTATTCCATACACATGACTTGCGGCAGTTCTCTCTCAACAAGACTTTGTACGCTACCCTTCGTGAACAGTTTGGCCTGAAATCCCAAATGGCCCAGTCTGTACTGAAAACGGTTATTGCAAGGTACAGAACCATTCTGAAGAATCAGAGCAAGTGGATCAAACCTTCTTTTGCAAGGCCACAGTACGATTTGGTCTGGAACAGAGATTACTCCCTTACAGAAAACTGCTTCTCGGTAAACACGCTGGATGGCCGTGTGAAACTTCCGTATTTCGCCAAGGGTATGTCTAAATACTTTGACCATGAGACCTATCACTTTGGCACAGCCAAGCTCACAAAAAAGCATGGAAAGTATTTTTTACATATCCCAGTAACCTATGATGTTGAAGAAAGCGAACTTTCGGACATCTGTAATGTCGTAGGTGTAGACAGAGGCATTAACTTTGTTGTTGCAACTTATGACAGTGATCGCAAATCTGGATTTGTTAGCGGCAAATCTATCAAGCAGAAGCGTGCTAACTATTCCAAACTTCGCAAAGAACTCCAAATGCGTCAGACAGCATCTGCAAGACGAAGACTCAAAGCGATCGGTCAACGAGAAAACCGTTGGATGCAGGATGTTAATCATCAGGTATCGAAGGCACTCGTTGAGTCAAACCCGAAGCACACACTCTTTGTATTGGAAGATCTGTCAGGCATTCGTAACGCAACAGAGCGGGTCAAGACAAAAGACCGCTATGTTTCTGTATCCTGGTCATTCTACGACCTTGAGCAGAAACTAATTTACAAGGCAAAGCAGAACCAGTCTTCGGTTATCAAGGTAGACCCTCGTTATACGAGTCAGTGTTGCCCTATATGTGGGCACACTGAAAAGACCAACCGACATAAGAAGATACATCTGTTTACCTGTAAGTGCTGTGGTTACAAATCCAACGATGATCGCATTGGAGCTATGAATCTGTATCGAATGGGAATCAACTATCTTTTGGATAGTCAAGTACCTGATACAGTCACGGCAGAGTAAACTTTGTCGTAAAGGGTGCCGTCAGCCACCCTATGATGTAACGCCACTTTAGGTTATTACCTATTGGGGTTAAAGGTCGGAGGAGTGATCCGTTACTACGACTGGGCAGTTGCAAGCCCATGGCCTTTAGGCCGTGGGTAGTTGACAGTATTCATCTCCAAATTTTTGTTAAAAACGATTATACCAGCAATCTTTTAAAAAGTCTACTATATAATTGTAAACAAAAATGCA
>CAYROJ010000047.1:0-11359 GCA_964425865.1 uncultured Oscillospiraceae bacterium
AGCTGGTGGACTGGCTGCGCCAGTACAGCGCCAAGAAGGACGATGTGTACCTCCGTGGCTTCCTGGGTCGGATGCTCTTCGGCAATGACGATGTGTTCAAGCCCGTGGACGTGCTCTCCGGCGGCGAGAAGGTTCGCTGTATGCTCAGCAAGATGATGCTCTCCGGTGCCAACGTGGTGCTGCTGGACCAGCCCACCAACCACCTGGACATGGAATCCATTCAGGCCGTGAACAAGGGTCTGGAAGCCTTCCCCGGCGTGGTGCTGCTGGCCTCTCACGACCACGAAATGCTGACCTCCACCTGTAACCGTGTCATTGCTTTCCAGCCCGACGGCACCATCATCGACAAGTACGGCACTTACGATGATTATCTGGCCTGGATGGCAGAACACAAGAATTAAGAGGATAAAGATATGCAAAAAATCTTAGATATTATCACATCTAAAATGCAGCAGGCTTTTGCCGATGCCGGGTACGATCCTTCTTTCGGCCGTGTCACCGTGTCCAATCGGCCCGACCTGTGCGAATATCAATGCAACGGTGCTCTGGCTGCTGCCAAGCAGTATAAGTGTGCCCCCATTCAAATTGCCAACGCCGTCGTTGAAAAGCTGAACGCCGACGATTACAGCATGATTGAAGCCGTTATGCCCGGCTTTATCAATCTGAAGCTGTCCGGCCACTTCCTGCAAAACTATCTGGAGCAAATGCGCACCGCAGAAGACTTTGGCACCGAAAAAGTGGGTGCGGGCAAAACCATCGTCGTTGACTACGGCGGAGCAAATGTGGCAAAGCCTTTGCACATTGGTCACCTGCGTCCTGCCATCATCGGTGAGACGCTGAAGCGGCTGCACAAGTTCCTGGGTTACAATACCATCGGCGATGTCCATCTGGGTGACTGGGGTCTGCAAATGGGTCTGATCATTGCAGAGCTTCAGGAGCGTCAGCCGGAGCTGCCCTACTTCGATCCTGATTTCACCGGCGAATACCCCAAGGAATCTCCCTTCACCGTGGATGAGCTGGAAGAGATCTACCCCACCGCCTCCGGCAAGAAGGGCGATCCCGAATTTTCTCATAAAGCTCATCAGGCAACGCTGGAATTGCAGCAGGGCCGCCGGGGCTACCGCGCCCTGTGGGATCACATCATGAATGTGTCCGTCACCGATCTGAAGAAGAACTACGACAATCTGGATGTCCACTTTGAAAAGTGGCTGGGCGAAAGCGATGCTGACCCCTACATTCCTGCCATGGTCGAGGATATGAAAAACCGTGGCATTGCCGTTCAGTCCGAAGGCGCATGGGTCATCCCTGTGTCCGAAGAAGGCGACAAGAAGGAAATGCCCCCCTGCATTCTGGTCAAGTCCGATGGTTCTTCCATCTATGCCACCACCGACCTTGCCACCATGGTTCAGCGTGTGCAGGACTGGAATCCCGACAAGATTCTGTATGTCACCGACAAGCGGCAGAACCTCCACTTTGAGCAGGTGTTCCGTGCAGCTAGAAAAGCCGGCATCGTCCCCGAAACCACCGTGCTGGAACATGTAGGCTTCGGCACTATGAACGGCGCTGACGGCAAGCCCTTTAAGACTCGTGACGGCGGCGTGCTCCGTCTGGAGCAGCTGATCTCCGACATGACCGATTTTGTCCGCACCAAGGTGGTGGAGAACAAGATCGTGGAGGAGAGTGAAGTGGAGGCTACCACTGCAAAAATTGCCATGGGTGCTCTGAAATACGGCGATCTGAGTAACCAGCCCACCAAGGACTACAACTTCGACATGGAGCGTTTTGCCGCCTTTGAAGGCAACACCGGCCCCTATATTCTCTATACCATCGTCCGTATTAAGTCCATTCTGGCCAAGTACGGTGCATGGGAGAATCTGCCCATCCAGGCTCCTGTTAACGACTGCGGCAAGGATCTGATGCTCTCCATCACCAAGTTTGCCCCTGCGCTGGAGTCTGCTCTTGCCAACTCCGCTCCCAACATGATCTGCGCCTACATCTATGATCTTGCTTCTGCTGTCAATAAGTTCTACCATGAGACACCTATTCTCAAGGAAGAAAACGAGGAAACCAAGGCAGGCCATATTGCACTGATCACACTGGCAAAGAACATCCTGGAAACCTGTATTGATATTCTGGGCTTCTCCGCCCCGGAGAAAATGTAATTTGTACCGGGGAAGGTTCTCCTTCCCCGGCTTCTCTTTTCATAAAGGAGTGATTTTATGTCACACACCATTGCCGCCGTATCCACCGGCAACTGTGTCAGCGCCATCGGCATTATCCGCCTGACCGGCGACGACTGCGCCAAAATTGCAGGCTCTGTTTTCACTCTGAACAGCGGCAAACATCTGTGGGATGCCGCCGACCATAGGCTGGTGCTGGGCACACTGAAAGACAAGCAGGGTCGCGCCATCGACCAGTGCTGTGCCATCTACTGCCGAGCTCCCCACACCTATACCGGTGAAGACACGGTGGAATTTCACTGCCACGGCTCCCCTGCGGTGCTGTCTGCTGGGCTGGAAGCCCTATATCTGGCAGGAGCCGTCCCTGCCAAGCGTGGCGAATATACCAAGCGAGCCTTTTTAAATGGCAAGCTAGACTTGACTCAGGCAGAAGCAGTCATCGACCTGATTGAAGCAGACACCGCCGATGCCGCCGCCAATGCCGCAGGACAGGTAGGCGGCGTACTACAAAAGAAGCTCTTCCCCATCTACAATGATTTAACCAACCTTTGCAGCCATTTTCACGCTGTTCTGGACTACCCGGACGAGGACATTGAGGATTTCGGCCTTGCCAACTACGAAGCCCCTCTGAAAGCGGATGCAAAAACACTGCATACGCTTTTGCAAACCTACGGTCAGGGCCGTATATTACGGCAGGGCGTAGCTGCCGCCATCGTCGGCCGTCCCAATGTGGGCAAATCCAGCCTGTTAAACGCACTGGCAGGTTATGACCGAGTCATTGTCACAGAAGTGGCAGGCACCACCCGGGACACTGTGGAAGAATCCGTCATGGTAAGCTCCACTCGTCTGCGGCTGATCGACACTGCCGGCATTCGGGACACAGAAGATAAAATTGAAGCTATGGGCGTGGAGCGCTCCAAGGAAGCAGTAAAAAATGCAGATCTTGTGATTTTCGTTTGCGACGGAAGCCAGCCTTTGACCGAAGAAGACCGGGCCATCATTGATTTGTGCTCGGAGCAGGCAAACGCTATTGCCCTCATCAATAAAACTGACTTGGGGCAAGTGGTTTTCCCCTATGATCTGCCTTTTATGTATGTGGTCGAAATTTGCGCTAATACCGGAAAAGGCCTTGATCTGTTTGCCCAAGCGGTGGACATGATTTTTGAAAACAGCACCCCCTGCGACGGATCGATCCTGACCAACGCCCGTCAGGCCGATGCCATCCGCCGTGCCCACGATGCTATTGACCGGGCGCTGCAAGGTTTGCACCTTGGCTTAACGCCCGATGCAGTGCTGACCGATGTAGAAAATGCCATGGAGGCCATGGGCGAAGTCACCGGTGCCACCGTCCGAGAGGACATCACTGCCCGAATTTTTGAAAG
The DNA here is from genome assembly GCA_964425865.1 of uncultured Oscillospiraceae bacterium. Classification (GTDB taxonomy): domain Bacteria; phylum Bacillota; class Clostridia; order Oscillospirales; family Oscillospiraceae; genus Faecousia. The sequence continues at coordinate 3,563 of CAYROJ010000047.1, forward strand.
ATTTTGCGTAGGTAAATAAGATGATCTATTTTGATAATTCCGCCACCACCCGCCCCTGCGCCGCCGCCGTCGAAGCCGTTACCAACGCCTTAACGGAAAACTGGGCAAACCCAAGCGCTCTATATTCCTTTGGCTTTGATGCAGCCAAGATACTCCGCACCGCCCGTGTCCAAGTGGCAGCTGCCATGGGTGCAGAAACAGACCGTGTATTCTTCACCTCCGGCGGTACAGAAGCCGACAACTGGGCGATCATGGGTACAGCAAAGAAGCTGGGCAAGCGGGGCAAACACATCGTCACCACTGCCATAGAGCACCACGCCATTTTGCACACCATGGCTCAGCTGGAAGCCCAAGGCTATGAAGTGACCTACTTGCAGCCGGATCATATGGGACACATCACCGTGGATGACCTAAAATCTGCGTTGCGAGAGAATACCATTCTGGTTTCCATCATGATGGTCAACAATGAGGTCGGCTCCGTCATGCCCATTTCCCAGATGGCACGGCTGACCCACCGGGTCTGCCCCAACGCCCTGTTCCATACGGATGCAGTGCAGGGTTTTCTGAAGATCCCCTTCGCCGCCAAAACACTGGGCGCTGACCTGATCTCTGTTTCCTCTCACAAAGTCCACGGCCCCAAAGGCTGTGGCGCACTCTACATCAGCCCCAAGCTGAAATCCTTCCCTGCCCTGCTCCAAGGCGGCGGTCAGGAGGGGGGCTACCGCAGCGGCACGGAAGGCACCCCTGCCATTTTCGGTTTTGGGGCAGCCTGCGCCGAGGTTTTTCAAACTTTCAAAGCCGATATTGTAAAAGAAAAGGAATTTCTGGACGAAATCATCGACAAAATCGCCGCTATGGACGGTATTCAGATCAACGGTTGCCATGAAGCCCCCCATATTCTGAGTCTATCTATCCCCGGCGTTCCCACCCAGAACTCCATCAACATTCTGCAAGATCGGGGCATTTTCGTTTCTGCCGGTTCTGCCTGTGCCAAAGGCCACCGCAGCCATGTGCTCACCGCTATGAAGCTGCCCCCGGAAGTAATGGACGGTTCCTTCCGCATTTCCCTCAGTCGGGAGACCACCGAAGCCGATGTTTTTGCTCTGCTTGCAGGTATTCAGGCTATTCTGGATTGGAAAAACCGATAAAACCACCACTCTTGGGACAAACTTCTTACTGTAACCATACAGTATATGATTTCGCACCGCACCCAAGCCTCCCTTGTGTAAAGGGAGCCTTGGGCGCTCCTGCTCCAGTGCACAAAACAGTTAATCCGACCTGTGATCGTCACCACAGGTCGGATTAACTGTTTTTATATGTGTCTACAAAATCGTGACCGATTTCTTATAAGCTTTTCAGAAATCTCTTCACCTGACGGCGGTTTTTCAGAGCAATGGTTTCGATGCCCTCCGCTTCGTTGAGCAGGCGGTAGTATCCTTCCCGTTTATTTTTATTGAAATTCCAAACCCATTTCAGAAATGTAAAGTCGATCCGCTCCGGGCATCCCTCTCCCATATCCGGGCGCACCTTTCCGTAGGTGGTCAGCACCCGTTTAAGGACACCTCTCAGGCAGGCAAAACGGCTGAAATCCAAATAGATGATGGTATCACACCGCTCCATCCTCTGCGGCATGGTGCGGTTAAAATTGCCGTCCATGATCCACCGGGGCTTTTCCAGCTCTTTCGCCAATGCTTCATCAAATTCGGCAGGTGTGGTCTCCACCCAGCCCGGCTTCCAGAAAAGCTTATCCAAATGCACCACCGGGATATTCAACCTTTCTCCCAGCTGCCGTGCCAAAGTGGATTTTCCAGCGCCACCGCAGCCGATGATCAAAATCCGTTCCATATTCCTCTCCTCATATAAAAAAGCGGTGCCGTGGAAACCACAGCACCGCTTTCAGAATTTCTTAGATACGGTTCAATTAGTAGGCAACGCCCCAGTAGACCATCTTCTGAGCAGGCTTGCCACAGCAGGGGCAAACATCGTCCAGCTTTTCCTGATTGAAGGGGATACAGCGGGAAGACATACCAGCCTTTTCCTTCATGGCCAGCTCACATTCCAGATCGCCGCACCACATGGTCTTGATGTAGCCGCCGTTGGCCTCCTGCAGCTCCTTAGCCTCTTCCAGAGAGTGGGCTTCATAGATGTGCTCGTCCAGATTTTTCTTTGCCTTATCGAACATCTGCTGCTGAACGATCTTCAGCTGTTCCACAACGGCAGTTTCCAGATCTTCCAGCTTCACGACTACCTTTTCCCGATCAGTACGGCGGACAATGACACATTCGCCATTTTCCAGATCACGAGGGCCGCACTCCACACGAACCGGCACGCCCTTCATTTCGTACTCGGCGCACTTCCAGCCCATGGAATTGTCGGAGTCATCCATCTTGGTGCGAAGACCCGCAGCAGTCAGGCGGTCTTTCAACTGAGCGGCAGCTTCCAGAACACCGGGCTTATGCTGTGCAACAGGCAAAATCACCACCTGCACAGGCGCAACGATGGGGGGCAGAACCAGACCGTTGTTGTCACCATGGGTCATGATAATGCCACCGATCAGACGGGTAGACACGCCCCAGGAAGTTTCGTGGGGATTGGTCTTCTGGTTGTTCTTGTCGGTAAACTCAATGCCGAAGGCCTTGGCGAAACCATCTCCAAAGTAGTGGGAAGTGCCGGCCTGCAAAGCCTTACGGTCGTGCATCATGCACTCGATGGTGTAGGTAGCTTCTGCGCCATTGAACTTTTCCTTGTCGGTCTTCTGTCCACGGGTCACAGGCATTGCCAGCACATTTTCGCAGAAGTCAGCATAGACATTGAGCATAGTCTCGGTGAATTCCCGGGCTTCCTCTGCGGTAGCGTGGATGGTGTGGCCTTCCTGCCACAAAAACTCTCTGTGGCGCAGGAACGGACGGGAAGTCTTTTCCCAACGCATAACGGAGCACCACTGGTTATATTTCATGGGCAGATCACGATGAGACTGCAACACATTTGCAAAATGCTCACAGAACAGAGTCTCGGAAGTGGGGCGGATGGCATAGCGCTCTTCCAGCCGTTCGCCGCCGCCCATGGTGACCCATGCGCACTCAGGAGCAAAGCCTTCTACATGATCCTTTTCCTTTTGCAGCAGGCTTTCGGGGATCAGCATAGGCATATAGACATTCTCAACGCCCTGCTCTTTGAACATCTTATCCAGAATATGCTGGATGTTTTCCCAGATAGCGTAGCCATAAGGGCGATAGACAAACACACCCTTGATGGAAGAATAGTCGATGAGCTGTGCTTTTTTGCACACATCGGTAAACCACTGGGCAAAATCTACCTCCATATCGGTGATCTGCTCAACCTTTTTTTCTTTTGCCATAATTCTCATCCTCTCGGCTTTATAATCGTACACTTTATTTTATCATATCTGTCAAGTATTTTCACCCGGAAATCCCATATTTCTTTGCAGATTATTTTTCGAAAATGATTGTATTTCTTGTAGAATTTTGCTATAATGTTCATGATTTTTGAAAACCGAGGTGTTTGTATGAAATCCATCCGTGATATATATAAAATCGGCAAGGGCCCTTCCTCCTCTCACACTATGGGTCCGGAGCGGGCAGCCAAGCTGTTTTTAAGCCGTTATCCACAAGCTGATGCCTTCAAAGTCATTCTCTACGGTTCTCTGAGCAAGACCGGCGTTGGCCACGGCACCGACCGTGTCATTCGGGAGGTACTTTGCAATTTCCACACGGAGATCGTTTTCTCCAAGGAGACCCTGGCAAATTCCCACCCCAACACCATGGATTTCATCGCCTTACAAGATGGAAACGAAATCGGCAGCCTGCGTGTTGAGTCCATTGGCGGTGGCGACATTCGGATCCCCGGCCAGACAGACACGGAAAGCGAGGAAGTGTACATCGAGCATTCCTTTGCCGAGATCACCAATTTCTGCAAGTGGCGCTATATCACCCGGCTGTCCGACTATGTGGAGCTGAACGAAGGCCCGGAAATCTGGGACTTTTTGATGGATGTATGGCAAACCATGAAAAAGGCCATTGACGACGGCCTGAATGCCGAGGGCATTCTCCCCGGCGGTCTGAATGTGAAGCGCAAAGCCAAAGAGCTGTATGCCCAGTGCATTGAAAACCGCAGTCCTGCATTACAGGAATTTCAAAAAATTGCCGCTTTTGCCTTCGCTGTGGCAGAACAGAATGCCGACAACGGCACCATCGTCACTGCCCCCACCTGCGGTGCTTGCGGTGTCCTTCCCGCAGTACTGCGCTATGCCCAGGAAACCCGTGGCTATTCTGACGAGCAGATCGTGCGTGTGCTGGGCACCGCCGGACTCATCGGCAATCTGACCAAGACCAACGCCTCCATTTCCGGTGCAGAATGTGGCTGTCAAGCGGAAATCGGCACTGCCTGTTCCATGGCCGCCGCTGCGCTGGCTGAGCTGTATCAGCAGAATATCGATCAGGTGGAGTACGCCGCCGAAGTGGCCATGGAGCACCATTTGGGGCTGACCTGCGACCCCATCTGCGGACTGGTACAGATTCCCTGCATCGAGCGCAACGCCGTCGCCGCCATGCGTGCAATGAACGCTTGCAATATGAGCTTCTTCCTGACCGGCTCCCGAAACATCAGCTATGATATGGTCTGCCGTGCCATGCACGAGACCGGCATCAATATGAACCACCGTTTCCGGGAAACAAGTGAAGGTGGCCTTGCTAAAATTTACGACCGCAAGGGGTCCAAAAACAACTGATTTTCTGCCCCGGGCCATTGCCCGGGGCGCTTTTCAAAGGGCTGCACCGTCTTCTGCTTTAATTCTCAACAAAAGTTGAGATTGAGTTGATAATAAGTTTAAATTTTATCCTTATAATTTGATAGAGAATGATAATATGGAGCGTGTAACGAGATGGAAGACGCCAAATACAAGGATAAAATTTTGACCATTCCAAACCTTCTTTCCTTTTTGCGGCTGGGCATGATCCCTGTGATGGTCTGGCTGTACATGGTGAAGAAGAACTACAGTTTGACCACCCTGATGCTGGTGCTGTCCGGCCTGACCGACATGGCCGATGGCTATATCGCCCGCCACTACAATATGATCAGCGATTTTGGCAAAGCCTTTGACCCGGTAGCAGACAAGCTGACTCAAATCGCCATGATGTTCTGCCTTGTGGCACGGTTTCCGCTGATGCTGCTGCCCTGGATCGTTCTGGTCATCAAGGAAGTGTTCACCGGCATTACAAGCCTTCTGGCCATCCGTAAAACAGGCCAGGTGGAAGGCGCTGTCTGGCACGGCAAAGTTACCACTGCCCTGCTCTACGGCACCATGGCAGTCCACCTTCTGTGGTACGGCATTCCCGAACTGGTTTCATTCATTCTGATTTGTCTGTGCACAGCGATGATGCTGATTTCTGCCGTAGGCTATGGCATCCGTAACTTCAAGATGCTGACCGGCAAATCCGCCGCTTAAGGCTGCGAGGCTTTGCTATGCCCAAGGTATATGCATTTTATAACCCTCTGGCCGGGAAGGGCAGTTGCCAAGACGATGTACATTTTTTAGACCTAATATACGATGAACCCATCCTCTATTGCGACCTGACAAAGCCCGAAACCTATGAGTGCCAGCTTTTCACTCTGGAAAAAGAGGATATTCTGCTCCTGTGCGGCGGAGATGGGACACTTCAACGCTTTTTCAATGTTGTCCCTTACGACACCGTCCCCTGCGACATTTTTTATTTTCCTTTGGGATGTGAAAACAATTTTTCCAGGAGCCTTTCCAAGCCCTTTGGCTGTGCCCCCTATCCCATCCGTCCGTATTTGCAGCGGTTGCCCAAAATGTCTGTGGGTCGGCGTCAAATCTGTTTTTTCCATTCGATCGAATGGAAAAGTCCCAAATGCTCGGATGTCACGGTATCTGTTGACGGTGAGGAACGCACTTTAAAAAGGCTGCGAGCTGTCCTCCTTCTGCATGATCCAAACAAGCAGCAGCTACAGCTGCAGCTTGTGGGCAGTTGCCGCTTCTTGCCCGTTAAAATAAACCTGAAGCAGGCTTTGACACTCTGTGGCAACGAGATCTCCATCCAATTTCCCCAGGCGACCACACTGCTGCTTGACGGTGATCCCGTCACCAACATCACCGGCTACACTGCAACCCTAGGAACGAGGTAGAAAGTATTATGGATAAGAAGAAAAACTGGCTTTCCCGATGCATTTACCGCTTTATCCGGCGGCTGATCTTGATTTTTTATCCCAAGATCCAGGTAGAAGGGATCGAAAATCTCCCCGAGGATGCCGCCGTCATCGTGGGTAACCACACACAAATGAATGGCCCCATCTGTGCAGAATTATTTCTTCCCGGCCAGCGCATCACCTGGTGCGCTCATCAGATGATGGAGCTAAAGGAAGTACCTGCCTATGCCTTTCAGGATTTCTGGGGCAAAAAGCCCAAGTGGACCCATCCTTTCTACAAGCTGCTGTCCTACATCATTGCTCCGTTCTCTGTGGCTGTGTTCAACGAAGCAAAGACCATTCCGGTATACCACGACACCCGCCTGATCTCCACCTTCAAGCAGACCATCAAAGCACTGGACAATGGCACCAATGTGGTCATCTTCCCGGAGTGCTACACCCCCCACAACAGCATTGTCTATCAGTTTCAGGATAAGTACATCGATGTCGCCAAACTCTATCATAAACGCACAGGAAAATGTTTAAAATTCGTACCCTTGTATATTGCGCCCAAGCTGAAAAAGATGTATATCGGCAAGGCGATCACCTTTTCTCCCGAAAATCCCATTGAAGAGGAGCGTCAGCGAATCACCAACTATCTAATGGATGAGATCACCTCCATTGCCGTATCACTTCCCTATCACACCGTGATCCCCTATCCCAACATTCCCAAAAGGGACTATCCGACCAACAAGCCCAAGGAGGAAACCCTATAATGAGAAAACCGGTCGTAGATTACCGTCAGCTTCGGCTTTCCAACATTCGCAGCCCTCAATTCCGGCATTTGCTCTGGCTCTTGGGCTGGGTGGGCTACTTTATCATGTATGTCCTGACAGAAAATCTGATACCAGAAAGTGCCTGCCATATCGTGGCGCTGCCCATCGATTACAAGATTCCCTACTGCGAGTGGTTTGTATTGGCTTATGTGGGCTGGTATGTACTGATCGTTTGGTCGCTGGGCTATTTTCTGCTGTTCAATGTGGAGCATTTCAAAGGTTTGCAGCAGTTTATCATCGTCACGCAGGTGGTGGCTATGATCTGCTACATCGTCTACCCCTCCTCCACCGGCGATCTGCGTTCAATGTGTGATGTAGACAGAAGCAATTTTGCCACCTGGTTGCTTGGGATCATTCAATCGGCAGACACTCCCACCGGGGTTTGTCCTTCCCTGCATGTTGCCTACTCCATCGGCATCGCCTCCACCTGGCTGAAAGAAAAGCAGTCCTGCAAATGGACACGGCTGTTTGTGGTACTCTTCTGTTTGCTGATCTGCGCTTCCGTAGTATTTGTCAAGCAGCACGCTTTCATCGACATTATTATTGCCCTGCCGGTGTGCCTTCTGGCAGAAGTGCTGGTCTATGGCAAGTCTTATTGGAAGCCCAAACTGCAAAAGAAACAAATCGCATAAAAGGAAGAACCGTGGCAGCGCCACGGTTCTTCAGACTGTCGAAAAAGCTCAGCAAAAGCTGGGCTTTTTCTATTTTGTGTGTTATAATAGTTGCGGGTAATGTAAAATGCTAGAACGTGGAAAAATGGAACGCGGAATATTGGAAATCGTGGACACAGAGAGTCTGG
>CAYROJ010000048.1:0-11325 GCA_964425865.1 uncultured Oscillospiraceae bacterium
GGTGCAGCAGTGTCTCGTTGCCCTTGGCCAGACGCACCATGGTTTCATAAATGGCAGCATCGCCGTGAGGATTCAAGCGCATAGTCTGACCAACGATATTGGCAGACTTGGTGCGGCTGCCGGTCAGCAGGCCCATCTTGTACATGGTATACAGCAGTTTTCTGTGAGAGGGCTTAAAGCCGTCGATCTCAGGAATTGCCCGGGAGACGATGACGGACATTGCATAGGGCATATAGTTGATCTCCAAAGTTTCGGAGATCGCCTGCTCGGTGGTGGAACCCACCAGCCCCATAATGCCGTCGGTATTTATTTTCTTTTTATCCTGTTCAGGTTGTTTCTTTTTTGCCATATTTGGCTCCTTCTTCTTTAGGAAATATCAGCCAGTTCCAGATACTTGGCGCCGTTTTCAGCGATGAAATTCTTGCGCTCGTTCAACGCATCGCCCAGCAGCACATCAAAATAATGGGCTGTCCGCTCTGCCTCTTCCGGCATCACTTTGATCAGTCGCCGTGTTTCCGGATTCATGGTGGTCATCCACATCATCTCCGGATCGTTTTCGCCTAAACCTTTGGAACGCTGGATGGTCACCTTTTTACCTTCCAGATCCTTCAAAATCTGTACCTTTTCCTGCTCGTTATAGGCAAACCAGGTCTTATCCTTGCAGGTGATCTCAAACAGGGGCGACTCTGCAATATACACATAGCCATCCCGAATGAGGGTGGGGCAAAGTCTATACAGCATCGTCAAAATCAGGGTACGAATCTGGAAACCGTCCACATCCGCATCCGTACAGATGACTACCTTATTCCAGCGCAGATTATCGATATCAAAGGAAGAAAGGTCTTTCGCCTTTTTTCCCTGGATCTCCACGCCACAGCCCAGCACTTTCATCAGGTCTGTGATAATGGGAGAAGCAAAAATTTTGGTATAATCCGCTTTCAGGCAATTCAAAATTTTGCCACGCACCGGCATAATGCCCTGGAACTCCGCATCTCTGGATAGCTTAACGCTGCCCAATGCGGAGTCACCCTCCACGATGTAAAGCTCTCGCTTGTCCACATCTTTACTGCGGCAGTCCACAAACTTCTGCACCCGGTTGGCAATATCCACCTTGGCAGACAGGTTCTTTTTAATATTCGTCTTGGTCTTTTCCGCAGACTCTCTGGCCCGCTTGTTAATGAGGATCTGCTCGGCGGCACGGTCGGCCTCCTGCTTGTTCTCAATAAACCAGACCTGCAGCTGCTCCTTATAGAAAGCAGTCATGGCCTCCTGTGTAAACTTGGAGTTGACACTCTTTTTGGTCTGGTTTTCAAAGCAGCCGATGGTAGAGAAGCAGTTACTGACCAGAACAAGGCTATCTTGAATATCTTGGAAGATGATCTTATTCTCGGTTTTGGTGTATTTATTGTTATCCCGCAAATACTTATCAAAGGCAGCAGTAAAGCCGGAGCGCACCGCCTTATCGGGGCTGCCGCCGTATTCCAGCCAGGAGGAGTTGTGATAATACTCGATGTGGCTGACCTGCTTGCTCAGGCAGAAGGCAGTGGTGATCTTCAGCTTCATTTCCGGGCGATTTTCCGCATCCCGGCCACGGCGCTCTGTCTCCCAATAGACAGGCATGGTAAAGGCGTTATCCCCTACCATTTCCTCAATATACTGTTTGATACCGTCGGCATAGCAGAATTCCTCTTCCTCAAATTTCCGCCCCACTTGATTGCGGAACTTAAAGGTAATGCCCTTGTTGACCACCGCCTGACGGCGCAGCACATCCCGGTAGTAGTCCACGGGAATATTGATGTCAGTAAAGACCTGCTTATCCGGCTTCCAGTGGAAAATGGAGCCTGTCTTGCGGCCACGGTCAGTAGGCTCTTTTTTCAGGCCACCGATGTTGCGACCCTTTTCAAAGTGAAGGTCATACCGGAAACCGTCCCGGCGGATGGTCGCATCGAAGAATTCAGAAGCGTACTGAGTGGCGCAGGAGCCAAGGCCGTTGAGGCCCAAAGAATACTCATAGTTCTCGCCGTTTTCGCCGTACTTGCCGCCGGCATACATTTCGCAGAACACCAGTTCCCAGTTAAATCGCTTTTCTTTTTCGTTGTAGTCCACAGGGCAGCCACGGCCAAAGTCTTCCACTTCCACGCTCAGATCCTCATAGCGTGTGACGATGATAGTGTCGCCATGGCCTTCTCTGGCCTCGTCGATGGCGTTGGAAAGGATCTCGAAAACGGCGTGCTTGCAGCCTTCCAGATCATCCGAGCCAAAAATAACCGCCGGACGCTTACGCACCCGGTCTTCTCCCTTCAGCATGGAAATGCTGGAGTTACCATATTGTTCTTGTTTTTTTACTGCCATAAAAGCACCTGCCAAGTTTCACCAAAATAGATGCAGTTATTATATTCAAAATATTGACCAAAGTCAACCTTTTCTACCTTACCCTTTTTGTAAATTCTGTTATTCCTGCACTTTTTGCCAACACTGTGAAAAAGCAAGGATATTTCAACAATAATTTACGATTTCTTCTGGAAATATCCCTTGAAAAAAGAGAGCTGTTGACATATAATATATGTTAGGTTGATTTTTAAAGGGGGCTCGACAATGAAAGATCTGAAACTGATCGTTTGGCTGACCCAGTTTGGTCTTTCCGTAGCTGCTCCCCTGATCTGCTTTCCCCTGCTTGGACTTTGGCTGAATAGCCGCTTTGGCTGGGGGCAATGGGTGTTCTGGGTGGCATTAGGACTTGGTGTCTATTCTGCTTTTGAAGGATTGCACACTTCCCTGAAGACCCTGGAGCGGCTGACCCGAGGCAAGAAAAAGGACGAGCCGCCACCGGTCTCCTTTTCCGAGCACGACTGATCTGGAGGTAAATAATGAATTCTCGTAAACTGGTTTTGGTCGAAACCGGCATTGTTGCCGCCGGACAAGCCATCTGCACCGCGGCAATGATCGGCGTTTTTGCCTTGCTACACCAATACGATCGCACCGTCCTTTTAGGGGGTATTGTAGGCGCATTGGTGGCCATCGGCAATTTCTTTGCCATGGCAATGGGCGCTATGATCGCCGCCGATAAGGCAGCCCAGGATAATGTAAAAGGCGGAAAGGCAACCATAAAAGCCTCCATGACCGGGCGTCTGATCGCCATGGCAGTACTTTTGATCGTCTTTGCAAAAAGCGGCTACTGCAATGTGATCGCCCTGGTCGTTCCCATGGTGTTCACCCGCCCCGTTTTGACACTCTATCATTTCTTTAGAAAGCCTGGTGAGCAAAATACATGAGCATTGATGTAACCGGCGCATGGGTCTATTACACCATTCCCATCTTTGGTGGCATTCCCATTACCCAGACCACGGTCTCTTCCTTTATTGTAACCATTATTTTGTGTGTTGCCTTTGTTCTGCTGGGTCGAAATCTAACAAAACGCCCAGGCAAAATGCAGGTGCTTGTGGAAAAAGGTGTTTCCATGATCACAAACCTGACAGTTTCTTCTATGGGCGAACACAATAAGAACTGGACCCCCTTCATGGGCTGTCTGTTCCTGTGCAGTATCTGCGGCAGCTACATTGGCACCACCGGATTTCTCAGATCCGCTACTGCTGATATTAACTGCACCGCCACCTGGGCACTGATGGTATCCTTTATCATCTGGTACAACACCATACACTACAATGGCCTTGGTAGTTTCCTGAAAAACTATATCAATCCCATGAATATCATTTCTGATATTTCTCAGCCCTTGTCAATGTCCTTCCGTCATTTTAGTAATGTATCGGTAGGCGGCATCATCGGCACCATTTTATACGCTGCACTGGCTGCACTGTCAACCGCCGTGCTGGGCGTGATCTCTTCCGCCGGATGGCTGATGGGTCTGGCACTGATGGTATCCGGCGTTCTTCTTTTCCTGTATGGCACCAAGAAGAAAAAGCTGGTCTTTAAAATTCTGGCCATCGTCACCTTCGTTGTCGGTGGATTTGGTCTGCTGGAAGCGCTGAACATCCTCACAGGTGTTCCCATCTTCTCCTACGGTATCCCGGCAGTACTCTCCCTCTATTTTGACTATTTTTCCGGCTTCATTCAGGCTTTGGTCTTCACCCTGCTTTCCATGGTGTATATCGCCGGTTCCATCCCGGATCCGGAAGAAGCCGCCACTTAATTTCTGTCAGCAAAATTTTATATAAACCATAAAAACACATTTTTAGGAGGATAATTATTTATGGATGTTATGAGTTACGGCGAAGGTTTGGCTATTTTGGGTAAGGCACTGGGTGCTGGCCTGTGTATGGGCATTGGCGCTATTGCCCCCGCTCTGGGCGAAGGTAATGCTGTTGCCCACGCTCTGGACGGTATGGCCCGTCAGCCTGAGGCTGCAGGCAATCTGCGTACCAACATGATCGTTGGTTGTGCAATTACCGAGTCCACCGGTATTTACTCCCTGATCATCGCTATTTTGATCCTGTTCACCCTGTAATCAGCCCCTTTCCCTGATTTTAGAACGAAAGGAGCGAAGTGCGTGGGTTACTTTCAAGATTTTATCGGTGTCAATCTGTGGGATGCGCTGTTCGTTCTTTTAAACACATTGACTGTTATTATCGTCGGCACAAAATTTCTATTTAAGCCGGTGATGAAAATGATTGAAGACCGTCAGAAAGAAATCGACGATCTCTATGCCGATGCAGGCGCTGCCAAGGAAAACGCCCTGGCTTTGGAGGAAGAATACACCCAGAAGCTGACTATTGCCGCTCAAACCGGCGAAGAAATGGTGCAGCAGGCAGTGGCTCGCGGCCAGAAGCGTGAAGATGAGATCATCCGTCAGGCCAATGAGCGTGCCGATGCCATTCTGGAGAAGGCCAACGCCGACATTCAGCAGGAAAAGAAAAAGGCCATCAACGATGCCAAGGACGAAATTTCCGTTATTGCCATCGCCATCGCCGAAAAAGTGGTTGATCGGGAATTGAACGCCGCTGACCACGAAAAGTTGGTGGATCAGTTCATCAACGACTTGGGTGAAGGCCTATGACCAATGTGGGAACTGTTTACGGCGAAGCGATTTATGCCCTTGCACAGGAAGAAGACCTGACCGCCTCCCTTCTGCCCCAGCTGGAAATGCTGGAAGCCTGTTTTGCAGCAGAGCCGGGTTATATTGACCTGCTTTCCTGCCAGAACCTTCCGAAGCAGGAGCGGTGCGATCTGTTGGATGAAAGTATGAAAAATGCAATTCATCCTTATTTGCTGAACTTCCTGAAGATCCTAGTTGAAAAGGGCTATGTCCGCCAATTCCGTCACTGCTGTGATGCTTTCCGGCAGTGCTACTATCGGGGCAACGGTATTCTACCTGTAACGGCAGTGACCGCCCTCCCCTTGACTGCCGATCAAACCAAGCGTTTGACCGAGAAATTGACCGCCATTACCCAGAAAACCATTTTGCTGTCCAACAAGATCGATCCCGATCTTTTGGGTGGTGTGCGTCTGGATTACGACGGTAAACAATTGGAGGATAGCATTTCCCATCGTTTGGAAACTATCCGTCAAAAACTAAAAAACACCGTACTCTGATGCAGAAAGCAGGTACTGTATGCAATTAAGACCCGAAGAAATCACAAAGATCATTAAAGATCAAATCAAAAATTATGAACACAAGCTGGAAACCAGTGAGACCGGCACCGTCATTCTGGTCGGCGACGGCATTGCTCGGGTTTCCGGTCTGACCAACTGTATGGCTGGTGAACTGCTGTCTTTCCCCAATGGTGCTTTTGGTATGGCGCAAAACTTGGAGGAAGAAAGTGTCGCAGTCGTTATACTTGGTTCTGACAATGGCATTAAAGAAGGCGACACCGTCCGCCGAACCGGCAAAGTGGTATCCGTACCCGTTGGCAAGGCCATGATCGGCCGTGTGGTGGATGCACTGGGTCAGCCCATTGACGGCAAGGGTCCCATCGATGCAGAAGGCTATCGTCCCATCGAAATGCCCGCCCCCGGCATCATCGACCGTCAGCATGTCAGCCGTCCCTTGCAGACCGGTATCAAGGCCATCGACTCTATGATCCCCATTGGCCGTGGCCAGCGTGAGCTGATCATCGGCGACCGTCAGACCGGCAAGACCACCATCGCCACAGACACCATCCTCAACCAAAAGGGTAAGGATGTGATCTGTATTTATGTGGCCATCGGCCAGAAGCGCTCCACCGTAGCACAGCTGGTAGAAACCCTGACCCTCAGCGGTGCAATGGAATACACCATTGTGGTGTCCGCCACTGCTTCTGAGCTGGCTCCCATGCAGTATATCGCCCCCTACACCGGCTGTTCCATCGGTGAACATTTTATGCACCAGGGTAAGGATGTGCTGGTCATTTATGATGATTTGAGCAAGCACGCTGTGGCCTACCGTGCCATTTCCCTGCTGATCCGCCGTCCTCCCGGACGGGAAGCCTATCCGGGCGATGTGTTCTATCTGCACTCTCGTCTGCTGGAGCGTGCAGCACAGCTGTCCGACAAGCTGGGCGGCGGCAGTTTGACCGCCTTGCCTATTATCGAGACCCAGGCAGGCGATGTTTCCGCCTACATTCCCACCAATGTGATCTCCATCACCGACGGGCAGATCTTCCTGGAAACCGAGCTTTATAATGCTGGCATCATGCCTGCTGTTAACCCCGGTATTTCTGTGTCCCGTGTTGGCGGCGATGCCCAGATCAAGGCCATGAAAAAGGTGGCAGGCTCTTTGAAGCTGCTCTACTCCCAGTATCGTGAGTTGCAGAGCTTCGCCCAGTTCGGTTCTGATCTGGATGCTGACACCAAAGCTCGTCTTGCTTTGGGTGAGCGGATCGTTGCCGTGCTGAAGCAGATCAATAACGCCCCCAAGGAAGTTGCCCAGCAGGTGTGCATCATCTATGCCGTCACCAAGGGCTATCTGACAAACATTCCTGTGGAGCAGGTGCCTTCTTTTGAGCAGCAGCTGGAAACCCTGATGGAAAGCCGTTATTTCGATGTGCTGGAGTCCATTCGTTCCACCGGAAAGCTGGAGCCTGCTGTCGAGGAGCGGCTGAAAGAAGCTATCACTTCCCTGCTGCCTCAGACTAAGGTGTAAAGGAGGAAACTTACATGGCAGGTGTATCCTCCAAAGAGATCAAGACCCGCATCCGCAGTATGAATTCCACCCGGCAGATCACCAAGGCCATGGAAATGGTGGCCTCGTCCAAACTCCGCCGGGCACAGGCACAGATGTATACTGCCCGTCCCTATTTTGAGACGCTCTACGCCACGGTGCAGGGCATTGCAGACACCAGTGCAGATCTGGACTCCCCCTACCTGACCGGCAACGGCGGCAAGAAGTCTTTGTTTGTGGTGGTGGCTGGTGACAGAGGCCTGGCAGGCGGCTACAACAGCAACATTTTGAAAATGGCCACCGCCGCCATGGAAGGCAAGGATGCTGTGGTGTTGCCCATTGGCAAAAAAGCCACAGAATTCTTTAAAAGCAAAGGCTACTGCCTGTTCTCCACCACTGAAATGACCACCGAAGAGGTTACGGCTTCCCATTGCTTTACACTGGCAAAGCAGCTGTGTAAGGCATACCTCAGTGGAGAATATGGTGAAATTCAAATTGGCTATACCAATTTTGTGTCCGTTCTTTCTCAAGAACCGGCTGTTTTACAGGCCCTTCCTCTGCTGCGAGAGGAAACCGGCCACCCCAAGCGAGACCCTGCGGAAGTCATTTACGAGCCGGACAGCACCACCGTTTTTGAAACCATCATCCCCGAATATGTAGGTGGTATTCTTTACGGTGTTCTGTGTGAAGGCCGTGCGGCAGAGCAAGCTGCACGCCGCACCGCCATGGACTCCGCCACCCAAAACGCCGACGATATGATCAGCGAACTGAACCTGAAGTATAATCAGGCCCGTCAGGCCGCCATTACCCAGGAAATCACCGAGATCGTCGCCGGTGCTTAAGAAATAAGCAAGGAGTTGAATCCTATGTCTAAAAATGCAGGAACCGTGGTTCAGGTAATGGGTCCGGTTCTGGATATTCGCTTTCCCGACAGTCACCTCCCCCAGCTACTTTCTGCCATTGAAGTAAGCGTGGATGGCCGCACAGTTGTCGCTGAAGTTGCCCAGCACATCGGTGACAATGTGGTTCGCTGTATTGCTATGAGCTCCACCGACGGCTTACAGCGTGGTGTGGAAGCCATCGACACCGGCGCTCCCATCTCCGTCCCCGTGGGCGATGGCTGTCTTGGTCGGGTGTTTAATCTGTTGGGTCAGCCCATTGATGAAAAACCCGCACCGGAAGCCGCTGAAAAGTGGCCCATCCACCGCCCTGCTCCGGCATACGACGAGCAGCAGCCTGCCACTGAACTGCTGGAAACCGGCATCAAGGTCATCGACCTGATCTGTCCCTATGCCAAGGGCGGTAAAATCGGTCTGTTCGGCGGTGCTGGCGTAGGTAAGACCGTTCTGATCCAGGAACTGATCTACAATATTGCCACCGCTCACAACGGCTACTCCGTCTTTACAGGCGTCGGTGAGCGTACCAGAGAAGGCAACGACCTGTACAACGAAATGACCGAATCCGGCGTTATCTCCAAGACTGCCATGGTCTTCGGCCAGATGAATGAGCCCCCAGGAGCCCGTATGCGTGTAGGCCTGACCGGCCTTACCATGGCTGAATACTTCCGTGATGTAAAGCATCAGGATGTGCTGCTTTTCATCGACAATATTTTCCGCTTCACCCAGGCAGGTTCCGAGGTTTCTGCACTGCTGGGCCGTATGCCCTCTGCCGTTGGTTACCAGCCCACTCTTGCAACTGAAATGGGTGCCTTGCAGGAGCGTATCACCTCCACCAAGGATGGCTCCATCACCTCCGTCCAAGCTGTCTATGTGCCTGCGGACGACTTGACCGACCCTGCCCCTGCCACCACCTTCGCTCACCTGGATGCTACCACAGTTTTGGATCGTAGCATTGCATCTCTGGGCATCTATCCTGCGGTTGATCCTCTGGACTCCACCTCCCGTATCCTCTCCCTCGAAGTTCTGGGTAAAGAGCACTACGAGACTGCCCGTGCCGTTCAGCGGATCCTGCAGCGGTATAAGGAATTGCAGGACATCATTGCGATCATGGGTATGGACGAGCTGAGCGAAGAGGATAAGATCACGGTCAACCGTGCCCGTAAAGTCCAGCGTTTCCTCAGCCAGCCCTTCTCCGTTGCTGAACAGTTTACCGGCTACGAAGGCAAGTATGTTCCTCTGAAAGATACCATCCGTTCCTTCAAAGAGATCATCGAGGGCAAACACGATCACATTCCTGAGTCCTTCTTCCTGTTTAAAGGCAGCATCGACGATGTGGTTTCCGCCTATAATGCTGCAAAGGAGGCCTGATCATGGCCACCTTCCCTCTTAAAATTGTCTGCCCCGACGGCAACAAGTTTGAAGGTCAGGTGCAGCAGCTTACGGTGCGCACTACCACCGGAGAAATGGGCATCCTTGCCCACCACATGAACTGTGTTGCTCCTTTGGGCATGGGTCGTGCCTCCATTGTGATGGAGGATGGCACTCGTCACGGTGCCTGCATTGGCGGCATGATCAGTGTTCTGGACGGCGAGGCAACCATTGTGTGTACCACCTTTGAATGGGCCGATGAAATCGATCTGCCACGAGCTGACCGCTCGGTGGAAAAGGCCAAGTCCATTCTCGGTAGCAAGGATTCCAGCGATGCCGACCTGCGTCTGGCAGAAGCTCGACTGCGCCGTGCGCTGATTCGGAAAAGTGTTGCCAGCCTTAAATGACAAAAAATTCCCATGGGTTCACCATGGGAATTTTCTTTATGTATGTGAAATTGGATTTTCCCTTTTGGTTTGGCGACGGTAAATCACAACAAACGCTGCAAATTCAGCCAGGAAAGTCAGGAACCAGGAAATTGGATAGGACACAAACAGTGTTCCCGGCGTATGATGATTGGCAAAAACAGTGTAGATCCAGCTAATTCGCATACCGCAAATACCCAAAACTGAAATGACCATGGGTGTAATGGAGCTACCCAATCCACGAAGTACACCAGTGGTCACATCCATGATTCCCAGCAGGAAGTAGGGCACGCACACATAAAGCATTCTTTCTGCACCGTAGGCAATGGCCTGTGCTGTATTGTCCGATTTCGTAATATAGATCCGCAGCAGCGGTTCCCGCAGCAGATATACACCGCCACCAACCACAAGGCCCAAAACCGTCACGCATCCCAGGCAAATCTCCATGGTCTTGCGTACTCTTTTGTATTCGCCTGCGCCCATGTTTTGTCCGGTAAAGTTGATTGCCGTCTGATGGAAAGCATTCATCACCACATACACAAATCCCTCGATGCTGCCAGCAGCAGTATTGCCGGCCATGAACACTTCGCCAAAGGAATTCACAGAGGACTGGATCAGCACATTGGAAATGGAAAATAGTGAGCCCTGGATACCAGCCGGCAGACCCAGACGGACGATTTTTATGATCTGTGCCTTATGAATACGCAGCTTATTCAGGTGCAGTTTGACAGCATCTGTCCGGCGCATCAATGCCAAAACCACCAAAACCGCTGATATGCCTTGAGAAATAATGGTTGCCAGTGCAACACCGTCCACAGTCATGTCCAGAACCAGTACAAAAATCAGATTCAAAAGCACATTACACACGCCAGCAATGGTCAAATAAATCAGCGGCCCCTTTGTATCTCCTGCTGCCCTCAAAAGCGCACCACAGAAATTATAGATCATATTAAAGATCATGCCGCCAAAGTAAATCTGCATATACAGGGTCGCATAGGGTAACACCGTTTCCGGGGTATCCATCCAGGTCAGGAATTTCTCAGCAAAGCAAATACCCACAGCCGTCAATGCCACGCCGCCAATCAGCGCCGTGGGCAGCGCCGTATGTACCGTGCGGTGGACTGCCTCATCGTCCCGACAGCCAATGGCATGGGCAAGCGTAACGCCAGCACCTGCGGAAAGACCAATAAACAGATTGACGATCAGGTTGGTGATGGAATTGGTGGCACCCACAGCAGACAGAAAAATATCCCCCTTGGAGCCAACGACCACCAAATCTGCTGCATTAAACAGCAGTTGTAATAAACCCGTTAAAATAATGGGGATCGTATAGGATACGATGCTTGGAAACAAGGGTCCCGTGAGCATATCTTGACGGAAGCGTTTCATAAAAGCCCCTCTCTTTCTACAATTAACACAGTATATTATTATATCGCTGTCCGGCCAAAAGTGCAAGTGGGTAATTCCAAGAAAACGGTGTTTATTTGTAGCGTTACAATTGATGTGAGACTAAAAGAATAGAAAAAGGCGATTGAGTTCG
>CAYROJ010000049.1:0-11057 GCA_964425865.1 uncultured Oscillospiraceae bacterium
CTCGCTTGCATGGCACTGCAGCGCACAACTCAAAAATCAAAGACTATTGCCAGCCCCTCCCTGGGGAGAAGTCTTTTATCCTCTTGTATTTATGGATAAGCAGGCATTCTTTGACAATTTTGCAGACGGGGGTGGCCAACGGCCACCCCCGTCTGTTTTTACCTTTTTCTATTTTGCAGGATTTTTTCATAGCGCAGCCTTCTCTGGCGGCGGTCAAGACGATCGGCCACCTGCCGCAGCAGATCCGCCCACTGGATGGGAGTCAAATTCCGCTGCTCTGTGACCAGATACTCACATTCGGCCAGCTTGATCTTTCCAAAGCGGCGGGCAAACCGCTTCTCCACCCCCAGTGCAAGGGCATAGGGCATCAGATCAAAGAAATAAGCAGGATTTTTTTCCAGGCACTGCTGCATATCAAAAATAGAGCCTCTGGTCAAGTGGGTGCGAAGCCCCCGAATTTGAGCCACATACTGCCGTCCCACTTCACTGCGGCGGCCACCCACCGCAGCAGCGATGCCAGCCAGCATTTCATAAGCCACCAGTCCCAGTGCCAGCAGCACATTGTCGTACAGGAAACCTGCCAGGATCAAAATTCCGCCGCACAGCGTCCCTAGCCACACAGGCCATTTATTGCCCAGGCTCACACAGCGGCCGCCAGACTGGATAAAATAGCTCAGCACACCGCACAGCGCCGCCATCGCCAGACCCAGCAGCACCGTTCCTGCCCCGGCTGTATAAACGCCGCCGCTGAGCACCACGCCGCCGCAAGCACCCACCGCAACAGCCAGCCCACGGACGATTTGGGGATTGCCGGAACGGGATCTGTAAATTTGCCGCAGAAGCGGCGATTTTTTTGCCAGTTTTCGATACAGCAGAGCATAGTGCAGGCCGCCGCCATCTACGCTCTGCCGTCCGGAGAACAGCTTTTGAAACGCTCGATTTTCAAATTCAGACCGTTCTGAACCCATTTCCATCCGCTTTTCCAGCCAGACCCGATTTCGCTTGTCCATATAGATGGAAAGATAGCCCAACTGGGCCCAGGAGAATACCATCATCGTCAGATCCATACCGCAGCCGGTCAGGCAGGTACCCACATCTCCGGCTGCCACTCCCTCCGGAGGGCTGAACGAACGGACTTTGTGGGGAAAGCTGGGCAGCAGCGCCAGCAGGTAATAGAGCGCACCCACCAGGATCAGCGCCGCCATCACCTGCTCCCACAGGCTCAGCAGTGGCTGTCGGGCAGAAAACTGAGGAAACAGTGTATAGTCGCCCTTGTATTGCAGCACCAGTGTCTCCTGCCCCAGCAGGCCTTGGACAGCGGAGCCGGAAACCGTGCCGCCACGAACCTGCACCTGGAGCTTTGATGCAATATCCAGTCCGTAATAGCCACTGGAAAAGCCGGGCTGATCCTTCAGCTCTCCCGGAAAGGTCACGGTAAAGGAAAAGTTTTCCACCGGAAGATCCACGCCTGTCAGCAGCGGCACTTCCACATTCAGCACCCCATTTTTTTCCGTGATCACATTGGAAAGGGTGAAGCTGACCTCCACGGTGTGGACACCTGCCCCCAATTCCGACAGGGTCAAAATCATTCTGTCCCCCTGGACAGTGGGGGTTTTCAAGCTGCCATTCAGCCGGACATTTTGGGCATTTAGCGGCAGGGGAAATTTGATCTTCTGTGCCTGCTCCAGTGCCAGCTGGAAACGGATGGTCACATAGCAGCTGCCGTCTTCAGACACGGTGGCATTGCTTTGAGCCGACTGCACACCGGAAGCTGCCGCCGGGAGCCACAAAAGGCTCACACACAGGAGCAATATCCATATTTTAGAGAGAAATTTCATCCATAGCCCCCCTTCTGTGGCATTCATGCAAATACATTGTTTCCATTTTATCACGGCTGCAACCCAATTGCAAGCGCCAAGCAAAGGCTTTCTGAATTTGCCGAAAAGTCTCATAATCTGAAATTTCAGGGGCATACTGCCCATACAACATTTCGGAGGAATGCCTATGAGATCAACGGCTCTTTTGGTTGCCGCAATTATCTGCCTTTCCCTATCAGGCTGCACGCCTGGCACACCCATGGAAGAAGCATACCGCCGCCCTCTCCCCACTGCCCGGGACAGTTACAGCGCGGACTATGATACCAACACCGTTCTGGGAGGCAGCTGGCAAACCGCCCTGCGCCCCGACAGCGGCGGCCGTGTCACCTATAACGACACCTATGGTGGCGGTGGCGACTATTCCGACACTGAAGACTATACCTATCGGGAATATATTTCCTCCACCGGCGGTCTGAAATGGGCGCCCCACACCTGGGAAACCTCCGCTGACTCCTATATCCTCAACTACACCACCACCGGCTTTTACCGTTTTGCCCCCAACAGCGACCTTTCCGGCTGGACCATTGTAGACGAAATGGCGGTGGGCGCACCTGCGGATGTGACAGAGGACTACGCAGGGCAATTCGGTATTCAAAGCGGAGAAACCGCCCGTGCCTGGAAGATCGATCTTGCTCCCCGGGCCTGCTGGGCAGACGGCACCCCCATCAATGCCGATACCTACCTCTACTCTTACCGGGAATTGCTGGACGGAAAAATGATGAACCGCCGGGCAGACAGCCTCTACGCCGGGGATTTTGCCATTGTGGGCGCAAAAGACTATCTCTACGGCAAAGCCGATTGGGACAATGTGGGCATTTTAAAAACAGGAGAATATTCCCTTGTATTTATCACCACCACAGCAGTGGCCGACCCCGATTTTTATGTTCCCTACTATCTGACCAGCACCTATCTGGTCTATGAGCCGCTGTGGGAGCAATGCAAAAGCTATTTTGACAAGGACGGAAACGCCCTGGCAGCCGACAGCGACCAGGTAGCCTCCATCACCACCAATTATTCCACCTCTCTGGCCACTTCCATGTCCTATGGCCCTTATAAGCTGACCTATTTTGAGCAGGACAAGGCCATTACCCTTGAGCGCAACGACCGTTGGCACGGCTACACAGACGGCAAGCACCGGGGGCAGTATCAGGCAGACCGGATCTCCTGCCAGGTCATTTCCAACCAATCCACTGCCTTGCTTGCCTTTCTCAAAGGGGATCTGGACAGCATCAGCCTGTCGGCCGCCGACATGGAAAAATACGCCGCCAGCGAAGCGATCCGCTATATCCCCCAAACCTTTACCACCAAGCTGACCTTCAACACCGACCCGAAGGCACTGCAAGCCCGCGGCACACAGATCCTCAGCAACGCCAACTTTCGCAGAGCCTTCTCTCTGGCCATCGACCGGACGAAATTTGCCTCCTCCTACACCTCCGCCGGAGCACCGGGCTACGGCATCCTCAACGATATGTATGTCTACGATCCCTACACCGGGGACAGCTATCGTCAAAGCGACCCTGCCAAAAACGCTCTGGTACAGCTCTATGGCCTGACCTACGGAGCCCAGGCAGACTACCCAACCTTAAGCCGGGCTTACAGCGCCATCACCGGTTATGACCTGCCCCTGGCCAGAGCCTATATGGAAAAAGCCTATGACGAAGCAGTGGCCGGCGGTCTTTACGACGGCACCAGCCCCATCCAGTTACAGCTTTCCGTCTATCAGAACGAAGACATCTACACCCAGATGTATCACGCCCTGAACGATGCACTCACCGCCGCCTGTCGGGGCACCGGCTTTGAAGGGAAGGTTTCCCTGAAAATGGTGGTGGACGGCGACTACTACGCCACCATGGAATCCGGGCTGACGGACATCATCTTCTCCACCTGGGGCGGCTCAGCCTACGACCCCTACCGCCTGCTGTTCAACTGCTACTGTGACGGCGGCGTGGAAGAATACCCCAGCCAGATGGAATATGGCTTCGATTCCGGAAAAATCACCGTCTGCATCACCCTGGACGATGCCCTTTACACTGCATCTTTGCAGGACTGGGCCAGATGGTGTGCCGGAGAAGCCATTGAGATCCCCTCCCCGGGCGGCAAGACCCTCTCCGCTTTCCGCAATTACGATGCCAATACCCGGTGCGCCATTTACGCCGACCTGGAATTTGCTTACCTTTCTCAGATGGTGGCACTGCCCCTGTACTACCGCAACAGTGCCACATTGCTGTCCCACAAGGGGGATTATCCCACCAAAACCTATTTGGATCTGGTGGAATTTGGGGGCATTGCCTTCTATTCCTTCCGCTATTGTGACACCCAGTGGGACAGCATCAAACGGGAGCAGCAATACTGATTTTCCTCCCATCACCACTTCGGAAAAAGGAAGGATGTTCTATGAAAAACGCCTATCTTTTCAAATATATACTCAAGCGGCTGGCGCTGATGGTGCTGACCTTTCTGATCATTTGCACCCTCTGCTTTGTGCTCATCAAGCTGTTGCCTCTGCCTGCCATCAAGGAGCAGGGCCGTGATGCGGCACTGCTGCTGGCTCGCCGGGAGGCCATGGGCTACAACAAGCCCATTTTCACCCAGTATTTTCTCTACTGGAAGCACATTCTCCGGGGAGATTTCGGCCTTGGGGAGCAGATGTATGTGGGGCAGGAGGTTGGCTCTGTGCTGGCAGAAAAGATCCCCTACACCGTCACCGTCAACCTCTACGCCATGCTGCTTTCTATTCCGCTGGGTCTGCTTTTGGGCATCTATGCTGCCCTGCGAAAAAACCGCTGGCAGGACCATGTGATCTCCACTGCGGTGATGGTGTTCATCTCCGTGCCCAGCTATGTGTACGCCTTTCTGGTGCAGTATTTTCTATGCTATGCCACAGGCCTGTTTCCCCTGACGGCTGCCAGCAGGTCGGAGGCAGGATTGTGGAGTCTGACCATGCTGCGCTCCATGTTTCCGGCGGTACTAAGCCTGGCCTTTGGCACCATTGCCGCCCTGACCCGGTTTACACGGGCAGAGCTTTCCGAAGCGCTGACCGGGGAATACCTGCTTCTGGCCAGAGCCAAGGGCATGAACCGCAGACAGGAAGTGTGGCGACACGCTCTGAGAAATGCCATGGTGCCCATCCTCCCCATGATTTTGGGAGAATTTGTAGGCATTTTGGGTGGCTCACTGATTATTGAGAGCATTTTTGCCATTCCCGGTGTCGGCAACCTGTACACCAGTGCCATCAGCGTCCGGGACTATCATTTTTTCATGGCACTGACCTTTTTCTACACCCTCATCGGGCTGCTGTCTTCCCTGGTGGTGGATCTCAGCTACGGATTTATTGACCCCCGGATCCGCATGGGAGGATCTTGAGTATGGATAAAAAACTCTTTGATTTTGCTGAACAACGCCCTTCCCAGTGGGATGGGGGCACCGTGGCTGTCCGCAGCTCTTTTGACGGCGCTTTTACCCGGTTTATGAAAAACCGGGCTTCCGTAGCTGCTGCGGCCATCATCGGTCTGTTATTTGTCTTTTCCATCGCCGCCCCCCTGCTTTCCGGGTACAGCGTTGGCTTTCGGGATGGATACTACCGCTCCATGCCCCCGGCCTTCGCCCGAAGCATCCGTCTTTCCGGCCCGCAGGCTGTACGGGATTATTACGGTGCAATGGGCGCTGTGAAAGCCATCAAAAGCCAGAAAGACGGCTATTATCAGCTTTCGGTAGACGCCTATGACAAGGTGGGCTTTTTGTATGTGGATCTGAGCCGGGAGGAATTTTCGGCCTTACAGGACTATCAGAATACCACGGATATTCAGGTTTGCTATCCCCTGCCGAAAAACTACGCCACCTTCTATCCGGCGGTAAAAAGCAGTGCCAATCTCTGGTATACGCTCAAGGATCCCGACATCTACTCCACCGGGGAGTCCGCCTACCACGATGAGCAGGGCCAGCCCATTTTTGTGTCCAACTATCTGACCGGGGAACAGGATGGCAGCTACCGCTCCCTGCGGCTTTCCCAAGACCCGGGCAACTGGGTATATGGCATACAAAACCAGACCGGCTACCGCTGCCGCGTGCTCTACACTGCCTACTACCGTTATCAAAATGGCTTCTCCCCCCACCACCTGTTTGGAACCAACCAGCACGGTCAGGACATTCTGGTGTGTCTGGCATCCGGAGCAAGACTCAGCTTTTTGCTGTCGGTGAGCGTGTCGGCCATCAATTTGCTGATTGGCCTGTGCTACGGTGCCATCGAAGGCTATTACGGCGGCAGAACGGATCTTATTATGGAGCGGATAGCCGATATTCTGGCTGCCATTCCCTTTATCGTGGTAGCCACCCTGTTTCAGCTCCATCTGGCAGGCCGGGTCGGAGCGATCCCGTCGCTGCTCTTCTCCTTTGTCCTCACCGGATGGATCGGCATTGCATCGAGAGTACGCACCCAGTTCTACCGTTTTAAAAACGCTGAATATGTGCTCTGCGCCCGAACACTGGGGGCGAAGGACAGCCGCATCATCTACCGTCACATTCTGCCCAACGCCATCGGCACCATCATTACAAGCGCCGTGCTTCTGATCCCCGGGGTGATCTTCAGCGAGTCCATGCTGTCGTATCTGGGCATCGTCAATTTGGAGGCTGCCAACCTGACAAGCCTTGGCACCATGCTTTCCGGAGGACGGGCATATCTGGGCAGCTATCCCCACATTCTGGCATTTCCCGCAATTTTTATTGCGCTGCTGGAAATTTCCTTTAACCTGCTGGGCAACGGCCTGCGGGATGCGTTCAACCCCCTTCTGGAAGGGAATCGGTGACGAAACGCCGTTTTGCTGCCCCATGCCCACGTTTGCATGGGGCAGCGTTATTCTGGTTCTGCGCAGCCTCCAAAACTCCCTCTTGTATAATCCGAAAAAATCATGTAAAATAATGGGTAGTATTTTTTCGGAGGGCGACCCATGGCATTCAATTGGAAAAAACTGAAAAGAAGAGCCATCCGGCTGCTGCGCAAGCCCAGAACCAAATGGTATCTGCTGGGCGGTGTCGGTGCGCTGGCTGCGGTGATTTTGGTCACCGTTCTGCTCTCCGGCGGCCATCACAGCACGCCTCCCATCACCCAGGGAAACACCTCCACCATCACGATCGTGGCCGGCGGCGACCTGAATGTGACGGACTATACGGTAGCCAGCGACTTTTCCACAGCCTTTTTGGATGTGGCTCAGCTCTTTGCCGAAGCCGATGCTGCTGTTTTGAATTTTGAGGGCAATCTGTGCGGCGCTCCCTACGGCAGTGCCACCGTCTCCGCTCCCCAGAGCCTGGCCACCTCCCTGGCTGCCATGGGCGTGGATTTTTTGCAAATAGCCAATTCCTGCTCTGTGAAAAACGGAATTTCCGGTCTTTCCCGGACGCTGGATGCCATTGCCGCTGCTGGTCTTGAGCCCTTGGGTGCCTATGCCTCCAATGCCGCCTTCTCCAAAGAGCAGGGCTACACCATCCGTTCCATAAACGGCGTAAAAGTTGCCTTCGTGGCCTTTACCAAGGGTATGGACGGCATGGGTCTGCCCACGGGCAGCGAAAAATGTGTCAATCTGCTCTATACCGACTACACCACCACCTATAAAAAGGTGAACACCGGAGGCATTACCTCCATTTTGCAGGCGGTACAGGAGGCGCAGCCCGACATCACCATTGCCCTGGTCCACTGGGGCAGCGAGGATATTCGCACCATCAGCCCCACCCAGAAAAAAATTGCCAAGCTAATGCTGCAAAACGGCGTGGATGCCATCATCGGCACCCACTCTCATCAGGTGCAGAGCATCAACTACGATGAAGAAAACAGCACGCTGGTGGCCTACTCTCTGGGCGATTTCTACGGAGACGGACTGGTTTCCGGCAATCAGTATTCCATTTTACTGGAATTGGAGATCACCAAGAACTGGGATACCGGGGATGCTGCCATCACCGGCTGGGACTATACGCCCATCTACACGGTGACAGAGAGCCGGGAAGAAGAATCCATGCGCATTTTGCAGATCCTCCCTGCGCTGGAGCAGTATGAAAACAACCATATTTCCAAGGTTTCCAAAACCGCCTATGAAAACATGAAGGCGGCGTTGGCACAAATCGAAAAGAGGATCGCTCCTTTGGAGGAATAAAAATCAGCACCCCAAAAGTGTCTCACTTTTGGGGTGCATATCATATCAGGGTGCTATTTTATATCCGATACAGCCGTTTGCCGTTTTCCAGGGTGATCTTTTCGATTTCCGCTACGGTCATGCCCCGAATTTCTGCCAGCCGCTCTGCCATCCGATAGAGGTAGCTCGGACTGTTGCGCTTTCCACGGAAAGGCTCCGGAGCCATATAGGGGCAATCGGTTTCCAGCACGATCCGCTCCAGAGGGACGGACGCTGCCACCTCCACCGCTTTACGGGCATTTTTAAAGGTCAATACCCCCGTAAATCCGATGTACCAGCCCCGCTCCACCAGCCATGCCGCCATTTCCGCAGACCCGGAATAGCAGTGGAACACCCCCTGCACCGTAGGAAACTCCTCCACAATGGCCATGCTGTCGCCGTGGGCATCCCGGTCGTGGACAATGACAGGCAGCTGAAGCTCTGCCGCCAGCCCCATCTGCTCCCGAAAGGCTTTTTGCTGAATATCTCTTGGAACATCCTCATAATGATAATCCAAGCCGATCTCACCAATGGCTTTGATTTTCGGATTTTGTTTACATAACATTCTATATTCGGCAATGACCGCCGCATTCACCTCATCTGCCGCATCCGGGTGAGAGCCAACGGCACCATAGAGATAGGGATACTGTTCGACCAACCGGCAAACCGTGCGGCTGGATTCCAGGCTGCAAGCAGGATTCAGGATCAGCGCCAGGCCCTGCGCCGGAAGCTGCTCCAGCAAAGTCTGTCTGTCCTGGTCAAAAGCCTGATCATCCAAATGGGCATGGGTATCAAATCGCATATTATTTCTCCTCTGTTACAATGGCTACCAGACAGCCGTCAATTTCCTGTACACGGCTGTCGGTTAACATAAATTCTGTGTGATTGGGATGAAAGCCAATGCCCTCCCCTGTCAATTTTCCGGCTGCCTCCTTCAGCACCCAGAAAGTCAAAAGGGCCTTGCGCTTGTCGGTGGCAGCATCATACTGCTGCTTTTCCATGGAAGAAAGCGCCTTTTCTGCCAAAATCGGGCTTGGGCTGCGGCTCAATTCCTCCGCATCCAGTCCCACAGGACAGCTGCACAGCACACAAAAGGCATGGTTTTTGCAATGAGAAATGGAAAAATACCAGTTTTCATCCTTAAAATAGGGCTTTCCCTTGGGGGCAATGCAGATTTCCGGCATTTTTTCTCCTGCATAGGTGGTGTATAATCGTTGCAGCAGTTGCCGACCGACCTGATGTCCCTGCTCCCCCTCCAACCGCTGCCAGAGCATATAAAGTTCCATATCGTTCCTCTGTCCGTTGGGTATTGCCTTCCGGCGTTGGTGTCCGAAAAACACCGTCCTTTTTATTTTATCCCGAAAAGGGGCGGCTGTCAACTTGCATAATCTGCCCCATCCCGGCATACCATTGCCTAGCAAGGAGGGATACCATGGGCGAAGAAATCCGAATGCCCCACAAGCTGACACTCAGCGAGCGGGAGGCGCTGACCCTGTCCGGTGCTACGGAAGTGGTCAGCTTTGATGAAAATGCGGTGGTGGTAAAAACCGGCTTGGGGCAGCTGACCATCCACGGCAAAGGCTTACAGCTGAAAAACCTTTCTCTGGAAGGGGGGCAGGTGGCAGTGGACGGCCACATCGCCGCTCTGATCTACGAAGATCCCAAGCCTGCCGGAACACTGCGGCGGCTATTTAAATGATCCCCCCGGCCCTGGCCGCCCGGAACTTCCTTTCTGCCCTGGTCATTGGGGGGATCCTGGGTCTGGTCTACGGTTTTTTACGCCCCCTGCGTCCCCGACTGACCTGCCTTGCCGATGGGATTTTTGTCCTTGCCGCCTTTCTTGGCTGGGTGTATCTGGCTTTTGGGATCTGTGCCGGGGACATTCGCCCCGGCTACACCGTGGGGCTTTTTATTGGGGGATGGGCAGAGGAAATGACCCTTGGGCGGCTGCTGCGGCCTGTATTTGCCCTGTTTTGGAGGATCATTTTCTGGCCGGTGAAAAAAATATTTGATTTTTTCCGAAAAATTTACAAATTTCTGTTGGCAATCTTGAAAAAATGGGTTACAATGGTAGGTACGATCACAAAAGAAGGAGGTGCCACCCATGGCAAAAAAAGAGTCGGTAAAGCTGGTCATGAAGCGAAGCAATCCCGTCACAAAGGCCGCCATTCTGGCCGCAGTGGTTCTGTCGCTGGTGGCACTGGTGGCACTATATAGTTCCATTGACCATATTCAAAATCAGTACGATGCCCTGCGCAATCAGGCCATGGAGTTGGAGTCCGGCAACGGTCAGCTCCAAACCAAGATCGACGATTTGGGTTCCTGGGAAAGCGCCATCCGCATCGCTATGGAGGAACTGGGACTGACTTTCCCGGACTCTATGATCATCACCCCCGGCAATTAAAGTATTTTTGGAGGAAGCAAAGTAATTTATGGATTTGACCGTCGGAGCCGTTTTAGAAGGAAAAGTAAAAACCATCACGAATTTTGGCGCATTCATCGCCCTGCCTGAGAATATGACGGGACTCGTACATATTTCCGAGGTGGCCAACGCCTATGTCAGCGATATTCGCCAGCACCTGACAGAGGGTCAGGATGTGAAAGTGATGGTACTGGGAAATGAGGATGGAAAGCTGAAATTATCCATCAAGCGCCTGCAGCCCCGGCAAAATCGGGATGCCAGCCCTCGCCCCAGCGGTGAGCGCCAGCGCCAGAGCCGCCCTGCTGCCCCGGTGACACCTCCGGCTCCCAAGACCGCCGATCAGATTTTCGAGGAAAAGCTGAAGAAATTCATGGCTGAGTCCGACAGCAATATTTCCGCCCTGCGGCAATATGACCAGCCCCGTCCCCGCAGAAGAAGATGATGGCCATCCCCCGAAGCGCTGCTTCGGGGGATTTTTGACCCACCGAACCTCTCCAACGGGAAAAGCCGATCTACCCTCTTCTGAACAGTGCTTTCCCCTTGCGGTGTATGTGCTAAAATGATGTGAACCTAAAAAAGATGAGAAGTCGCCCTTGATGT
>CAYROJ010000050.1:0-10970 GCA_964425865.1 uncultured Oscillospiraceae bacterium
GCATTTCGTTATCGCATATCGGACATTTCATATAATCACCACCTTACTCTGTGGGGTTACTGTCGGACTTTTCTTTTGCTTGTTCAATTTTTGAAATGATTACTCCTGTGCAGATTACCATTTCAAAGGCAAGGAAAAATGCCGCACCAATAACAACTCCGCCAGTCTGTCCCAGACCGTTGAACACCTCAATAAACAGGGCAAGGAATACCCACTCGGCAACAACCACGCCCAAACCAATTAAAATATATTTCCAAATATTTTTCATTGCAACACCGCCTTTCTATCTATTTGAAAAATTGTAGCATACCTATGTTTTAAAATAAAGGGGCAAAGAATTTCACAATAAA
This sequence comes from uncultured Oscillospiraceae bacterium, assembly GCA_964425865.1. Classification (GTDB taxonomy): domain Bacteria; phylum Bacillota; class Clostridia; order Oscillospirales; family Oscillospiraceae; genus Faecousia. Next base: position 351 of record CAYROJ010000050.1, read on the forward strand.
TCCACTACCGCCAGATGGGTGCAAGTGATGCCGTGTGGCGGTAGCTAACAAAAGAAAATAAACAAGAAAAGCCCTTTGGTGGAGATGCAGAATGCAGGCTCACCAAAGGGCGAAATATTTGGTCTAGAGCTGCAATGGCAGCCTATTTGTGACTACTAGTTACAAGTTATCTGTAAGTGCCTATCACAAATAAAGTGTGATAGGCACTTACAGATTGGCTAAAAATGACACCCGTGACCCAGAATTGAACCAAAGAAAAATATTTCAGAAAATTCAGAAAATTTCTGGAAACAGTCGTTTTCCTCTCTGGCGGTGGTGAAAAATTCGCAGAAATTTGCCAAACTTTTTCCAACATGGGTCAGCGTATGGGTCAGGGAACGATTTTGCCGTTTTTCTAAAAATTTCTCCAAACTTTTTGACCGTAAAAAGCGAACAAAAAGTCCCAAATCCGTGTGGATTTGGGACAAATTTTGGTTGCGGAGGCAGGACTCGAACCTACGACCTCCGGGTTATGAGCCCGACGAGCTGCCAACTGCTCTACTCCGCGATATTGGGTGCAACCTTGATTGCTTAGATAGTATAGCACAGGAAAACAGGATTGTCAACCCCTTTTTCAGGGGTTCTTTTGTCGAAAAGTAACAATTTTTCAAAATTGGGGCAGTGCAAACTGCCCCAATTCAATTTTTACAGTCCCAGTTCATCCAGGTTGCAATTGAATGCCGGTAAGCAGTGGTAGATGAACCACTCCAGCTCCGGCCGCTCCATAGCGTGCATGGCGGCCATGGTCTGGGCAGCAGCAGACTCAAACTCCTTATTGCCTGCCTTCTGCTCCTCCACGCACTTGATATAAGCTGACAGCTTATCGGCAGCCTTGACGATGGGGTTGAGTTCCTCGTCGCTTTCGTGGATATAATCCACATAGCTACTGCGCAGTTCCGGGGGCAGCATATCCAGCAGCCGCTCACCGGCAATGTGCTCCACCTGCTTATAGGCATCCCGAATGGTGGGAGAATAATACTTGATGGGGGTAGGTAGATCGCCCGTGACGATCTCCGACACATCGTGGTACAGTGCCGCCACAGCGCACCGATCCGGGTCAGGGCTGGGCAGCTTTAAAATATCCCGGCGGATCAGGCCCAGGGCGTGGGCCAGCACCGCCACCTGATGACTGTGCTCCTGAATATTTTCGGAAAAACTGTTTCTCATCAAACCCCAGCGGGTAATATATCTCATTCTGCCAAGCAAGGCGTAAAATTCATTTGCCATTTTAAAATTCTCTCTCCAATATATTCTCAATACTTTCCATAACATCTTCCGCCCCATGGCAGAAGTATTTTGCCCCGGCCTGCTCCAAGGTCTTCACATCCCGAAAGCCCCAAGTGACGCTCAGGCAGGGCACATGGGCATTCTGGGCGGTTTTCACATCCACCTCACTGTCGCCCACATAGATGCAGCGATCTGCCTCCAAGGCCTTCATGGCTTTAAAAACCATGTCAGGGGCAGGTTTTCTGGGGCAATCGGTGCTTTCTCCCCGGGCGTAGAGGGTCGGGAAATAGATTTTAGCCAATTCCTTCACAGCCCTGTCCGGCTTATTGGACACCACCGCAAGAGGATATTTTTCACCCAGCTTTTCCAGCATTTCAGGGATTCCCTTATAGGGTTTGGTCAAAATATCACAATGAGCTGCATAGTAGCTTTGAAAGGCCGCCAAAACCCGGGGCACGCTCCCCTGCTCCCCTTTGGGAACAGCCAGACGGATCAGCCTTTCTGCGCCGTTCCCCACAAACTGGCGCACTTCCTCTACTGTGCGCTCCGGGTAGCCAAATTGCCGCAAAACCCCATTGGTGGCAGCGTGCAAATCCCCCAAAGTATCCAGCAGTGTGCCGTCCAGATCAAAAATAACCGCTGTTTTCACCTTATAGCCCCCGATTTTTCAGCACCCGAATATCTTCGCCCACAAAGGTCAGCCGGGTAAAATTGCCGTGGAGCCGGGAGGCGATCTGTGGGGAATACCGCCGGGCGGTCTCGTCCACATTCAAATTGGTGGAGATAACCATGGGCTTGCCTGCCAAAATACGGTCGTTCATCAGGCTGTACAGGGCAGCGGTGACGAACTGGCCGGGCAATTCCGTGCCCAGATCGTCGATGATCAGCAGGTCACAGGCGGTGAATTTGTCCGCTTCCCGGCGGGTCTCTTCATTGGAATTGAACCGAGCCTGCTCCAGCTTGGAAAACAGGTGGGTAGCCGTTTCATACATGACGCTGTATCCATGATCCGCCACTGACCGGGCAATGCAAGCGGAAAGGAAGGTCTTACCCAAGCCTGTGCCGCCTACAAACAATAGATTTCCTGCATCCATGGAAAAGTTCGCCGCATAGGTCTTGCAGCTGCGGAAATTCCGCTCCATGATGGTTCTGGGGCTGGCACCGTAGCGGCTATCCACTTCAGCTGGGTAATAATCCAGACGGAACTGATTGAAGTTTTCTTTGGTGCCGGAAAGCAGCGTCAGCTCTTTCTTCTGCTCCTGACTGCAAAGCTCTCTTAGACATTCACACATCTGGCTGCCGATATAACCGTTGCCGCCGCATTTGTCGCAGACAGGGCTGTCGTCCAGATAGCCTTCTTCAAAATACAGCGCTGCCAGCTCCGCCCGTTCCTGCTGCAAGGCAATGTTTTTTCTTCTTGCCTCCTGCAACAGCTCCTGAGGGTCTTCCCCCTGGGTAAAGGCCGCCTGCGCTGCCATAGCCATAGTGGCACGCAGCTGAACATCGATCTCCCGCAGCCGGGGCAGCACTTCATAGGCATGCGCCAAATGCCGCCGGTTTTCTGATGCCCGATCTTCCCGATCCTGGGCAAGCCGTGCTCTGGCTCTTGCCACAACTTCTGCACTATATGCCATGCTTTAACCCTCCTGCAATACTTTTCTGATGGCTTCCAATTCTGCGTCACCCAACTGGCCGGATGCACCCTTGGGAACGCTTTTCCTGTCGCCGGAACGGACATCCTCTGCGGTGACAAAGCCCGCTTCTTTCCATCGGGTAAGGATCTTATTCATATAAGCCCAGCTCAGGCCCCCGGTATTCAGACAAGTGCGCTCGTAGGCCATGGCCAGCACCTCGTCCTCAAAGCCCATGGAAAGCCACTCTTTTGCATACTTTTCTTCCGCTGCGGTCAAGTTTCTTCCGTGGATCTGGAGCAGCTTTTTCAGCTGACCCAGCTGACTGAAATACAGATTTTGACTATGAATAAAGGCAGCTGCCGCAGCCATATTGTCAATGCCCTGCTCCGCCCAGTGGTAGGCCTCTTTCTCGATGGTACGAAGAGATGGATTGCGCAGGCTGCCCCGCTGGCGGCTTCTGTCGATGCAATAGGTCACCAGAACGCAGATCACATCCTCCGGTAGTCCCAGATAGCGGACAAAGCCCAGCAAGATTTTCAGTTCTTCTGTGGTCATGGTGCGCCCCAGCCGCCGCTGAACTTCCCCATACAGGCTGTGGAAAGCGGCATCCGTGCCCATAGCACGCAGCACATCCTGTTCGGTGTAGGCCGGCCGCTCCCCGAACACAGGGGTAGCCGCCATTTGCTCCTGCCACAGTCCCAGCTGCCGCAGGGTCCCCATGGCGCAGGACAGCTTTGGCTCAGTCAGGCACAGATCCTCGGCGGCCTTGTCTATGGAATTTCCGCTTTTTAAGTAGAGATACAGTAGCACCGCATCGCCGCTGGCAGCAGACAATAATTTCTGGGCATCGGCCTTTTCAAAAAATACAGGCTCTATGTTCATGGCTTTCGCTCCTAATTCGTCAGTACCTTGTATTATATCACAAATTCTTGCCGGGGACAACGGGTTTTGACAGAAGAATTTTGTAAAAAAACGCCCTCCGTTTTTGACACATCACATCATCTTGTTCATATTTGGTGGCTCATTCCTAAATATGTGCGTTTTTTCTTGACATTTCTTTCCGAAATACTATAATAAAACTATCCCACATAAACAGAAAGGAAGTACTTTCCATGACTTATAGAATGAATATTGCAGGTCTGACACGGGATCTGCCCATCTGCCCCATCAGCGACACCCTGTCCATTGCCGGCTTTGTGGTATTTGGCGACCAGGAGCTGACCGTTGCCTGCGCCCGGGAGCTGCTGAAGAAAGCACCGGAATATGACTATATCATCACCGCCGAAGCCAAGGGCATCCCTCTGGGACACGAAATGGCTCGCCAAACCAATGCATCCAAATATTTCCTGGCTCGGAAAGCTCCCAAAGCTTACATGACCGGTGTGTTTGAGGCCACCGTCACCTCCATCACCACCATGGGTCAGCAACGGCTGTATCTGGATGTGGCCGATGCCGAGCTGATGAAGGGAAAGCGTATTCTGATCGTAGACGATGTGATCTCCACCGGCGAGAGCCTGCACGCTTTGGAAGCACTGGTCAACAAAGCCGGCGGCATCATCGTGGGCAAGATGGCGGTTCTGGCCGAAGGCGATGCTCAGGATCGGGACGACATCATTTATTTGGAGAAGCTGCCCCTGTTCAACAGCGACGGTACACCGAAGGAATAAGCACAAGGAGGGCGGTTGCACAGCAACCGCCCCCTATCTTCTTTAAATGGGTGTAAACACAAATTTCTGGGTCAGGCCGTCGCAGGAAGCGTATACGGTCACAGCGCCGTCGGGTCGTTTTTCGGTGGTCAGCTCCACCTTGTCCCCTTTCAGCAGGTTGCGCACATACCCCTCCGGGTCGTCGGTCTCCACTTCTTCAAAGAAAATGTCCCGCATCTGGTTGTTTCGGCAGAGGTTTTGAATTTCTCTGACCAGCTCATATTCCTGCATAGCACCATCTCCTTTTTCTGATATTATAATACACAAAGAAATAAAAAACAACGGGCATTGGTTTACTTTCCTGGTTCTGCGTGTTATAATATTTTGTAATGTTTCTTTCGGAAGTGAATGTATGAGTTTCGACAACACCTATGTCAATATCGACCTGGATGCCATGGGCGAAAACTTCCGGGCCGTCCGGCAGAAAGTAGGCACCCCCGTCATGGCGGTGGTCAAAGCTGATGCCTATGGCCACGGTGCCATCCAGGTGGCAAAATTTTTGCAGAATAAGTGCGCCTTTTTCGGCGTATCTTCCATGCTGGAGGCCAAAGAGCTGCGTCAAGCCGGGCTGAACACCCCCATTTTGATTTTGGGGCATACCCCCACAGCCTTCTTCTCCACAGCAGTGCAGCAAAATATTCGTCCTGCCATCTTCCATTATGAAGATGCACTGGCACTGTCTGCCGAAGCCGTCAAGCAAGGGAAAACGGCCCCCTTTCACTTTTCCATTGACACCGGCATGAGCCGTATCGGCTTCCAGGCCACGGAAGAAAGTGCTGACCTGTGCGCCAGGATCGCTGCCCTGCCCGGCCTGATCGCTGAGGGCATTTTCAGCCATTTCGCCGGGGCGGATTGCGCCGATTTGACCGGTGCCCGTCTTCAGGCTGAAAAATTCGATGCATTCGTGCAGCTGCTAGAAAACAGGGGTCTGCACATTCCCATCCGCCACATGGACAATTCCGCCGGTCTGATGAACTTTGAAAAGAATTACGAGATGGTGCGTTCCGGCATCGTCACCTACGGTATGTACCCCAGTGCAGACATGGACAAAGCCCTGCTGCCCCTGCGGCCTGTTCTTTCCTGGCACAGCCGGGTGACCCATGTAAAAACATTGGAAGCCGGTCGGCAGATCAGCTACGGCGGCACTTATATCACGGAAAAGCCCACCACCGTCGCCACCGTCCCCGTCGGCTATGCCGATGGCTACCGCCGCAGCCTTTCAGGAAAGTTTCATGTGCTGATCCGTGGACAAAAAGCCCCCATCCTTGGCCGCATCTGCATGGATCAGATGATGGTGGATGTGACGGATATTCCCGGCGTAGCCCCGGAAGATCCGGTGGTGCTGGTGGGCAGGGACGGCAACGAGCAGATCACCATGGAGCAGATCGCCGCCGCTGCCGACAGCTTCAACTATGAATTCGTCTGTGGGATTAGCCGCCGGGTGCCCCGTCACTATTGCAGTGGTGGAAAGGTCGTCCACTCGGTCTACTATTTGCTGACGGAAGACAGCCTTACCGGCCGCTGATAGTGCGGCCTTTGCAAGCATAGAGGTAGGCCTGCTGATACTCTTCCCGATCCTTAAAATATTGCTCCAGCGCTTCATAGCCCCGTGCCAAAAGCTGCTTGCGCAGCCGCTCCATGTCCTCCCGGTAATAAATGCTGCTGCGATCCACCTGTTCCAGCAAAGGCACCGCCTCCAACGCATTGCCCCCTTCCAGCCGCTCTTTTCCAAGGGCAATGGCACTCAGAGCCATTAAATAGGCATATTCCTGGTCAAACAGCGCATCCGGCCCCTGGTAGCCTTCCAGCAGTCCCAATACAGCGGCATACTCTTTTTTCCCATAGGCCTGTCTGGCCTGGTCCATGAGCGCAACATTGGAGGAGGCTACCACCTCTTCCTCCAGGAAAAAGCCCACACTCTTGCCCAATTGCGCCGCCAGATATTGCATGGTGGCCATGGACGGTCTGGCCTTGCCGCTTTCGATTTGGGAAAGCATATTCCGGGTGATGACCTCACCACACAGCTGCCGCTGGGAAAGCCCCGCCTCCAGTCTGGCCTGCCGCAATTTTTCGCCCAATTCCATTCTTTTCCCTCCGGGTAAGTTAAATTTACCTTTATTGTAGCACAAGCTGGGGGAAATTTCCATATCTACGAAAAATTCATTTGCCATTTTTGCATATTTGCTATATAACTATCTTATTACACAGAATTAAGGTGATAGAATGTCTGATTTTTGCTCTAAAGAGCTGGTGCTGGAAGCCAAGCAGGCGGTCGCCGGCAATGCTTACAGTCCCAAAAAATTAACGCTGATCCACGCCGGAATTGCCGCCGGTGCCAGCTTGGTCATGGCACTGCTGACCTATTTTCTGGATGCCGGCATTGGAAACACCGGCGGTCTGAGCGGCATCGGAAGCCGTGCCGTTTTGCAGACTGCTCAATCGGTTTTACAGATGCTGATCAGTGTCCTTTCCCCCTTCTGGGCCATGGGCTTTGTAGCAGCCGCTGTATCGCTGGCTCGCCGTCAGCAAGCAACCGTCCATACCCTGGCAAAGGGTCTTCGCCGATGGGGGCCTGCCCTGCGGCTGCTGCTTTTGCAGAGTGTCATCTATTTTCTGGTCACTATGGTGGCCGTCCAACTGGGTTCTACGCTGTATACCCTGACCCCAGCCTCCAATCAGCTAAGTGCACTGCTGAACGATCTGCAAAATGCTGACACCGGTGCCGTCACTGATCTGCTGGAAAATCTGGACGAGGCCACACTGATGAATTTGATGCTCAGTATGCTCCCCTTCCTGCTGATCCCCATGGCTGCACTGCTGATCCCCGTGGTCTACCGGATGCGCTTTGCAGAATATGTTTTGATGGATGATCCTCGCTGCGGCGCATTTTTTGCGGTCATGGTCAGTTTCCGCCTGACCAAAGGCAACTGCATGAAGATCTTCAAGCTGGACATTCGCTATTGGTGGTTTTACGCCCTGGAAGTGCTGGTTTCCCTGCTGGCCTATGGCGATGTTTTGCTGCCCCTGTTTGGAGTACCGCTGAGCATGAGCACCATTACCGCCTCCATGGTCTTTTATGTGCTGACTCTGGGCGGACAGCTTGTGCTGTACACCTGGAAAAAGCCCCAGGTCTTTACCACCTACGCCCTGCTCTACGACCGTTTGCTCCCCAGGGAAGAAGTGCAGATGTAAGCACTTGGCCGCTGTACACAGTTTGTCAAACTAATCTGTAAAAGAACACAAAAACCGAAGCGGGAGCGCTTCGGTTTTTTCCATTCTTCCATATTGACAACGACGGCACGATATGTCATAATATTGCGTAGCGTGCTACATTTTTAAAAGGAGGTTTTTGTGTTGAAAAAGCATTTTGGGCATCGGTTTCGCATTCTGCACTGGTGCACCGATCAGATGACCACCGATGCATTGGCGCAAATGGATCTGACATCATCCCAGGGCCGGATCATGGGCTTCATTGCCCGCTCCAAAACGCCCCCCTGCGCCCGAGATATTGAAGATTTTTTTGGTCTTTCCCACCCCAGTGTTTCCGGCACTCTGGCAAGGCTGGAAAAGAAGGATTTCATCGAATTTCGCCCGGACGAAGTCGATCACCGATGCAAGCGTATATACATTCTGCCTAAGGGGCAAGAATGTCACAGCAAGATGGTGCAGACCATCGACCAAATTGAGGCCCAAATCGTAAAAGATTTTACGCAAGAGGAACAGGCTCAGTTCTCTGCGCTATTGAACCGAGCCATTCATAACCTGGGCGGCGATTGCTGCCATCCCTGCAAGGAGGAACCCAAAACATGATAAAAAGACTTGCCCGGTGTATCCGGGAATACTGGTGGGCTGCCATTTTAAGCCCCCTGTGTATGGTGGGCGAAGTTGCCATGGAAGTGCGTATCCCTAAGGTCATGAAAGCCCTGTACGACTATGGCATTGAGCTGCAGAACATGGAAATCGTGGTTTCCAAGTCCATTGAGCTGGTGCTGTGTGCCCTGCTGTCGCTGGCCTTCGGCGTAGCATCGGCAGTCTTCGCTTCCAAAGCCGCCACCGGCTTTGCCAAAAATCTGCGCCACGATATGTACTACCGTGTCCAGGATTACAGCTTCCACAACATTGATAAATTTTCCAGTGCCTCTCTGGTGACCCGGCTGACCTCCGATGTGGCACAGCTGCAAATGGCCTTCCAGATGTCCATCCGTATGGCCATCCGTTGCCCCATGATGCTGATTTTGGCGCTGATCAACGCCTTGCAGATCTCCACCCAGCTGTCCTCCATTTATTTGAAGGTCATGCCCATTTTGGTAGTGGCTCTGGGCTGCCTGATCCCCATGGTGTTCAAGATCTTCGACCGGGGCTTCAAGCTCAACGACAAGCTCAACACCGTGGTCCAGGAAAATGTCCACGGCATCCGGGTGGTCAAGTCCTTCGTCCGTCAGGACAAGGAAGAGGAAAAGTTTACAGAGGTTTCCTCTGAACTGAAAAAGACCTTCTCCAAGGCCGAAAAGATACTGTCGCTGAACAGCCCTGTCATGATGAGCTGTGTGTATATCTGCATTCTGTCCATCTCCTGGGTAGGCGCACAGATGGTGGTGGCCTCCGGCAACAATCCCCTCAACGGTCTGACCACCGGTGCCCTCAGCTCCCTGTTCACCTACACCACACAGATCCTCAGCTCTCTGATGATGCTGAGCATGGTCTTCGTAATGCTGACCATGAGCCGCACTCCCCTGCACCGCTGCTACGAGGTGCTGGCAGAGGAATCTGACCTGCGCTCCCCCGAAAACGCCGTCACAGAGGTGAAGGACGGCTCCATTGATTTTGAAAATGTGTCCTTCCGCTACTCCGAAAAGGCCAAGCACCGGGCGCTGAAGGAAGTCACCCTGCACATTCCCTCCGGTGCTACCGTAGGCATTCTGGGCGGTACCGGTTCCAGTAAATCCACCCTGGTGCAGCTGATCCCCCGTCTGTATGATGCCACCGAAGGTGTGGTCAAAGTCGGCGGCGTAAATGTCCGGGACTACGATCTGGAGGTGCTCCGTGACAATGTGGCTATGGTGCTGCAAAAGAATGTGCTCTTCTCCGGCTCCATCAAGGAAAACCTCCGCTGGGGCAATCCCGATGCCACCGACGAAGAACTGGCTCACGCCTGCCGCCTGGCCTGTGCCGACGATTTTATCCGCAGCTTCCCCGACGGCTATGACACCCACATTGAGCAGGGCGGTACCAATGTTTCCGGCGGTCAAAAGCAGCGGCTCTGCATCGCCCGTGCCCTGCTGAAAAACCCCAAGATCTTGATTTTGGATGACTCCACCTCCGCCGTGGACACCAAGACCGATGCTTCCATTCGCAAGGCCTTCGCCGAGGAGATCCCCGGCACCACCAAGCTGATCATCGCCCAGCGTATCGCCTCCGTCCAGGACAGCGACATTATCCTGGTGCTGGATAACGGTCAGGTGGTGGCAGTGGGCAATCACAAAGAACTGATGAAAACCTCCAACATTTACCAGGAAGTTTACTATTCCCAGCAGAAAGGAGAAGAAGAATAATGCCTCCTGTCAGAATGCGCGGCGACGGCCGCAAAGCAAAAAATCCCATGAAGACCCTGGGTCGTTTGATGGGATACCTGAAAAAATACAGTCTGACCCTGGTGCTGGTGCTGCTGTGCATCATCGCCTCCGCCATTGCCAGCGCCAAAAGCTCCACCGCTCTGGGCGATCTGGTGGATGAATTCATCCTGCCCATGGTAAAATCCGGCTCCGCCGATTTTGCCCCGGTGTGGAACTTTCTGCTCACCCTGGCCTGCTTCTTTGTGATCGGCATTTTGGGTCAGTTCCTGCAAAGCTATTTGATGGTGGGTGTGACCCAAGGCATCCAGAAAAACATCCGTGACGAGATGTTCCACAAAATGCAGCGTCTGCCCATCCGCTATTTCGACTCCAACACCGCCGGCAACATCATGTCCCGCTACACCAGCGACATCGACACCCTGCGGCAGATGATCTCCCAGT
>CAYROJ010000051.1:0-10950 GCA_964425865.1 uncultured Oscillospiraceae bacterium
AGACTCAATCGCCTTTTTCTATTCTTTTAGTCTCACATCAATTGTAACGCTACACCCCCAAATTTGCACAAAATGCATATTCGTCTTGCAAAATTTGCTGAAATCTGTTATAATAAACTGCTAAACAAATTGCAGGAGGTGCATTTGTGGCAAAGCTTTATTTCAAATACGGTGCTATGGGTTCCAGTAAGACTGCTCAGGCGCTGATCACCAAATACAATTATGAAGAAAATGATCTGAATGTCTGGCTCATCAAGCCCAGTGCCGACACCCGGGACGGTGCAGATATTCTGCACAGCCGAATCGGATTGCAGGCGCAGGTGGATGTGATGGGGCCGCAGGTGGATATTTTTCAGCGTTTTTCCCAGGAAAAACAGGGAAAATGCCATGTGGTCATCGTCGATGAGTGCCAGTTTATGACGGAGGCACAGATCGACCAGCTGCGTGCCATCGTCAATGAATATGCCATCCCTGTGCTGTGCTTCGGCCTGCGCACCGACTTCCAGACCAAATTGTTCCCCGGTTCCCGACGGCTGATGGAGCTGGCGGATGTGATCGAGGAGATCAAGACTATGTGCGACTGCGGCGCAAAGGCCACCATCAACGCCCGTATTTCCAACGGCCTGATCGTTACGGAGGGTGCTCAGGTGGTTTTGGGCGGCAACGATAGCTATATCGCTATGTGCCACCGCTGCTATGTCCATGGAATCCGGGACAAAAAGATCATCAAACTGCACGGTAACCATTAAAATCACAAACAAAAGAAGAGGAGATATAACAATGGAACTTTCTGAAATTCTTGCAAAATGCGACCATACTCTGCTGGCTCAGACCGCTACCTGGGCTGAGATCAAGGCTATCTGCGACGACGGCATGAAGTACCACACTGCTTCTGTCTGCATCCCGGCCTCCTTTGTCAAGCAGGCCAAGGAATATGTGGGGGACAAGCTGGCCATTTGCACCGTCATCGGCTTCCCCAACGGCTATGCCACTACTGCTGCCAAGTGCTTCATGGCATCCGATGCTGTGGCCAACGGCGCTGACGAGGTGGATATGGTCATCAACATTGGCTGGGCCAAGGACGGCAAGTGGGCTGAGATCACCGAAGAGATCACTGCCATCAAGAAGGCCTGCAACGGAAAGCTGCTGAAGGTCATCATCGAGACCTGCCTGCTGACTGACGAGGAAAAGATCGCCCTGTGCAAGTGCGTGTCCGACTCCGGTGCGGACTACATCAAGACTTCCACCGGCTTTAGCAAGGCAGGCGCTACCTTTGCCGATGTGGAGCTGTTTGCAAAGCATGTTGCCCCCCATGTGAAGATCAAGGCCGCCGGCGGCATTTCCAGCCTGGAGGATGCTGAAAAGTTCATCCAGCTGGGTGCTTCCCGTCTGGGTACTTCCCGGATCGTGAAGATTGCTAAGGGCCTGGAAAACGACGGAACTTACTAATTTGTAATTTATGAATATAACTTTTGGAGGATAATAAAATGTCTAACTTCCCTGCTACCCCCCATATCAATGTGCAGAATGAGATCGGCTTTGGCAAGACTGTGCTGATGCCCGGTGATCCCCTGCGAGCAAAATTTATCGCTGAAAACTTCCTGGAAAACCCTGTGCTGGTCAATGGCGTCCGTGGTGTCAATGGCTACACCGGCTTCTACAAGGGCGTGAAGGTCTCCGTCATGGCTTCCGGCATGGGTATGCCTGCCATCGGCATTTATTCCCACGAGCTGTTCAACTACTACAATGTGGAGAACATCATCCGTGTGGGCTCTGCCGGCGCCATTCAGGAGAATATCCACCTGTATGATCTGGTCATCGCCCAGGGCGCTTGCACCGACTCCAACTTTGCCCACCAGTTCCATTTCCCCGGCACTTTTGCCCCCATTGCCAACTTCGAGCTGCTCAGCGCTGCTGTGGAAGCGGCCAAGAACTGTGGCACACCCTACCATGTGGGCAATGTGAACTCTTCCGATGTGTTCTATGGCGACCACGCTGAAGTCCCTGCAGGTATGGATACCCTGTACAATCAGAAGAAGATGGGCGTTATGGCTCTGGAAATGGAAGCTGCTGCCCTGTATATGAATGCTGCCCGTTACGGCAAGCGTGGCCTGTGCATCTGCACCATTTCCGACCACATTTTGACCGGCGAGCTGACCACCGCCGACGAGCGCCAGAACGCTTTTACCACCATGATGAAGGTGGCTCTGGATACCGCCGTGGCCATGGAGAATAAGTAAACTATGAAACGAGTATTTTTGTTTGTGCTGGACTCTTTCGGCATCGGCGCTATGCCCGATGCGGAAAAGTTCGGTGATCGGGATGTGAACACCCTGTGTGCCTGTGCCACGTCCGATAAACTGCATATCCCCAACATGATCGCTGCAGGCCTGGGCAATATCGACGGCGTTTCCTGTCTGCCGAAGGTGGATGCGCCCATCGGTGCGTATGCCCGGCTGACGGAAAGCTCCATGGGTAAGGATACCACCATTGGCCACTGGGAGATCGCCGGTATCGTATCCCCCGATCCGTTGCCCACTTATCCCAACGGCTTTCCGGATGAAGTGCTGGAGCCTTTCAAGGCAGCCACCGGCCGTGGTGTTTTGGCCAATGCTCCATGGTCCGGCACGGCGGTCATCGACGAGTACGGCGCACAGCATATGGCTACCGGCGATCTGATCGTCTATACCTCTGCTGACTCCGTGTTCCAGATCGCAGCCCATGAGGATGTGGTCCCTCTGGAAAAACTGTATGAGTACTGTCATATTGCCCGTGAGATGCTCAAGGGCAAGCATGGTGTAGGCCGTGTTATTGCCCGTCCCTTCGTAGGCGACCCGGTCAATGGCTTCAAGCGGACCTCCAACCGCCACGACTACTCCTTGGAGCCTGCCAAGGACACCCTGCTGGATGTCCTGAAGGCATCCGGCAAGGACTCTATCGCTGTTGGTAAGATCCACGACATTTTCGCCGGCCGTGGCGACACGGAATTTGTCTACAACAAGTCCAATGCTGATGGCATGGACCATGCCCTGCACTATGCAGATGTGGATTTCAACGGCCTGTGTTTTGTGAATCTGGTGGACTTTGATATGCTCTTTGGTCATCGCCGGGACATTGATGGCTACGCCAACGCTCTGACCGAGTTTGATGCCTGGCTGCCCGGATTTATGGAGAAGCTGGGAGAGGATGATCTGGTGATGATCACCGCCGACCACGGCTGTGACCCGGCTTACACCGCTACCACCGACCATACCAGAGAATATGTACCGCTGCTGATCCTGGGCAAGAATGTGAAGCCCGGTTCTCTGGGGACTCGTACCAGCTTTGCTGACATTGCGGCAACCATTGCCGATATGCTGGATGTGAAACTGGATACCCCCGGCAAGAGCTTTGCGAAGGAAATTATCTGATCGGATCGCCTCCCTGAAAAGGGGAGGCGATCTGTACCCCTATTATGAAATGGAGGCTACCCTATGACCAACGAAAAATTGGTGGAGCTGGCCAAAGAGGCCATGACCCACTCCTATTCTCCTTATTCCGGCTATAAGGTCGGCGCAGCACTGCTGTGCAGCGACGGTACGGTATACCAGGGGTGCAATATCGAAAACGGCGCTTATGGCCCCACGATCTGTGCCGAGCGCACTGCCATTTTCAAGGCGGTCTACGATGGCCATCGGGATTTTGATGCCATCGCTATCTGCGGCGGCAAGGACGGCGTTATCACGGGCCTATTTCCTCCCTGCGGTGTTTGCCGCCAGGTGATGCGGGAGTTCTGCCAGGATGATTTTAAGATCCTGATGATCCAGCCGGAGGGCTATGAGCTGGTGACGCTGAAGGATATTTTGCCTTACAGCTTCAGCTTGAACGGTTAAAAATACAGGGCACAAATGTGCCCTGTATTTTTTATAAAAGGGGATGACATTTTGAAATACCTGTGCTACAATAGCCCCAAAGAGAGAAGGAGGCGGCAAAATGAACTTTTTGGAAGAGCGAATTTTGAAAGACGGCGTGGTCAAGCCGGGAAATGTCTTGAAGGTGGACAGCTTTTTAAATCACCAGATGGACATTGGGCTGATGGAGCAGATCGGCAAGGAATTTCATCGCCGGTTTGGACATCTGAATATCACCAAGGTGCTGACCATTGAAGCCTCCGGTATTGCGGTGGCCTATCCCGTGGCCAGGGAGTTTGGTGTACCCATGGTCTATGCCAAGAAGACCCAGTCCATCAATATCGATGGCGAGTTGTATGTGGCAGAGGTGGATTCCTTTACAAAAAAGGTCAAGAGCAAGGTCATCGTTTCCAAGAAATTTCTGAATCCGGAGGACCGGGTGCTGATCATTGACGACTTCCTGGCCAATGGCTGTGCCATGCAGGGACTGATCTCCATTGTGGAGGCGGCGGATGCACAGGTGTTGGGGCTGGGTGTTGCCATTGAAAAGGGGTTCCAGGAGGGCGGCCACCGGCTGCGCAACCTGGGGTATCAGCTGGAAAGTCTGGCCATTGTGGAGGCTATGGACCCGGTCACGGGTGAGATCAGATTCCGGGAAGAATAAAGAAAAAGGACGCCGATGGCGTCCTTTTTAAATGCTATTTTTCCTCTAAGAAGCGGCTGACTTCCCGGACAAAGCCATTCACATCCTGAAACCGGCGATAGACGGAAGCAAACCGGATATATGCCACTTCGTCCATGGGCTTGATCCGCTCCATGACCATTTCACCCAGACGGTCGGTGGTGATCTCCCGTTCCAAGGAATTCTGGATCTCCTGCTCGATCTCGGTGGTCAGCTTTTCCAGATCATTGATGTCCACCTTCCGCTTGTCGAAGGCACGGAGCATGGAATTGAGAATCTTGTTGCGGTCAAAATTCTGGCGGGAGCCATCCCGCTTGACCACGATGATGGGCAGGCTTTCTACCATTTCATAGGTGGTAAAGCGACGCTGGCAGTGCAGACATTCCCGGCGCCGACGGATACTCTGGAAGTCTTCACTTCGACGGGAATCCACGACCTTGCTCTCCGTATCGCCGCAAAACGGACATTTCATAGATGGCTCCTCCCTAAACTGTTTTGACCATTATAACAAATGTTTTTTGTGCTGTCCAGTATTTTGTGGAAGGTTTTTCCAAGAAACCCAATTTGGCAGCGCAGTGCCTGCAAGTCCAGCGTTTAAGGGCTATTCTACTGACGGTAGAGTTGCGTTTCTACTGTCGGGAGCCTGTGGAGGACGGAAAAAGGGGGTGACTTTTTCCGGAAAATCGGTTATGATAAGGGCAGAAACTAAAAGCAAAGGTTTGGGTAATCCTATGGGAAATTTTGAAATCATTACAGACTCCGGCAGCGATCTGCCGTTGCAGATGCAGCAAAAGCTGAATATAACGATGTCTCGCCTTACCCTGAATTTCCGAGGACAGGAGCGGCAGGACTCTGTGGACGAGGGTATGAAAGAACTGTATGCGGCGCTGCGTTCCGGGGAGCTGGCAAAAACCTCCGCTGTCAATCCGGATGGGTGGTGTGTGGCCATGGAGCCTGTTTTGCAGCAGGGGAAGGATATTCTGGTGCTGGCATTTTCCTCGGGGCTGAGTGCTACTTACCAATCTGCGGTGATCGCAAAGGAGGAACTGCTGGAAAAGTATCCGGAGCGGAAAATTCAGGTGGTGGATACCCGGGCGGCATCGCTGGGCCAGGGCTTGCTGGTGTGGTATGCTTGCAAAAAGCGGGATGAAGGACAGACTTTGGAGCAGGTAGCCCAGTGGGTAGAGGAGAATAAGCTGCACCTGTGCCACTGGTTTACGGTGGATGATCTGATGTATCTCAAGCGAGGCGGCCGGATCAGCGCAGCCACGGCCATTGTTGGCACCATGCTGGGCATCAAGCCTGTGCTGCACATGGACGATGAAGGTCATCTGATCAGCATGAGCAAGGCCAGAGGCAGAAAGGCATCCATTGCTGCCCTTGCAGACAAGATGGGGCAGTTGGGACTGCCCGGAGAGAATCAGACCGTGTTTATCTGCCACGGAGATTGCCTGGAAGATGCCCGGTATCTTGAAAAGCTGGTACGGGAAAAGTACGGCGTGGAGGAAGTGGTCATCGGTTTTACCGGTGCGGTCATTGGCTCCCATTCCGGCCCCGGCACTCTGGCGCTGTTCTTCCTGGGACAGCATCGATAAAATACAAAATGAAGGCCGTGTTGCAAGAATGTGCAACACGGCCATTTTATTTTGTTAGCAGCGGCAGCAGAACAGCCGACAGAACAGGCAGGCCAGCAGCCCGGCACAGGGGCTGCCACGCATGGCGTAGCCCCGGTAAGAACCGGCTTGCTGACGATAGGCAGCGCCGCCGTGTTCAATGCGGTCGAGGGCGTACAGGTATTCCTGGTTGTCCGGCTCCAGGCTGACAGCTCGGCGGATATGCTCCAGAGCGGTGACCTGATTGCCTACACCGTGGTTCGCCAGAGCGCTGAGATAGTACCATCTGGCGTTTCGGTCTGTGCAGTTTTGCAAGGCATTCAGTGCCTCCCGATAGCGGCCGAAGCGGATGTACTGGTAGGCGGCCTGCTGGTAACTGTCGCCGCCGGTTTGACTTCCGGTGCTCTGCTCGCCATAGGTGCGGTAGCCACCATAGGGGTTGTAACCGCCGTAGCTACCACCGGGCTGCTGCTTTTCCGGATTTTTGATCTGCTCATAGGCGGCGTTGATCTCCTGCATTTTTTTGGCTGCGGCTGCATCACCGGGATTTCTGTCCGGGTGATACTGCTTGGCCAGGCGGCGATAAGCCCGTTTTATTTCCTCGTCGGTGGCATCACGGCTGACACCAAGGACTTTGTAAGGATCATCGATCATCATGGGCTTTCGCCTCCTTCCGTTTTTGCCTCAGGTTCAGCCAAATGCCGCTGTAAAGGATATTATCCAAAATGGGCTTGTCCTGCACCAAAGGCAGCTTTTCGTAGTATTCAGTGCATCGTGCCATCGTCAGCACCAGGTATTCCTCCCACCGGGGTAAGTCCTCTCCGGTGCCCATGGCAAGATAAGGATTGTATTTGTGCTTGCGTGCATCTTTTTTATAGTCCACTGCTGCATCGGCCAGATAGATAAACCGGCCAAGAGCCATGCCCATTTCTCGCAGGTCACTGCTCCACAGGTCTTCTTCATAGACCAGAAGCTCAGCCATCAGTGCGCCGAAGCAGTTAGCACAGGCATCGGGATCGGCACAGTTTTCCTTTTCCAGAGCGGAAAGCCGGGCAATGCAATCCCGGATGGCGGCACACTGCCGTGGATAGTGTTCTTCAATGCCGGGCAGAAACTGCTTCAGATGATCGGCCATCCACTTTTTCGGGTGACTGCCATCGTCGTGCCAGTCGTCCAGACAGTTATAGTAGGCAAGAACAATGTTCATATCGGCGGCATAGTGGATATAGGCACAGTCGGTCCAATCCCGACGGATAGGATGCAGCGCACAGGCGTGTTTTCCACCTGTTTCCTCCGGCTCATACAGGCTCATGAGAAGCAGGGCAAGGAAGGTCATATCATAGCTGAGACTGAGCCGTGCACGCTGACCTGCCTGACGGCGGATGGAACGGCAAATGCCACAGTAGACCGCTTGGTAACGGGTCTGCTCTTCTTTTGCTAATTCCTTGAAACTGGCAGTGACAAAGCCGAACATAGGTTATCCCCCTTTTTTATTCCTAGTTTAGGGGTATTTTGTGAACTGGGTATAAAGAAAATAGGATTTTATTCCAATTTTATGATTTTCTTTCCGAAAGCCACCGATTAAAAGCACCGCCGTAAAATAAAATGCTGATACAGAAATACAGCCACAGCATACCCAATGCCAGGGCGTAGATGGAGCCGAAGATGTTGTAATAGTCCGTGAAATACTCCACATAAATGGAGAATAGACGGGAATAGGCAGACCAGCCAAAGCTGGCAAGCAGCGCTCCCGGGATGCTGCAGCGCAGGCTGTGGCGCTGAACGGGGAGCAGGGCATACATGGCGGTGAACAGCACTGTCTGCAACAAAAGAAGGGCGAAAAACCGCAGGTCGATGACGCTGAGCAAGCCCATGACCCAGGGGGTAGTGGTCATCCAAAGGTAATCGATGATGGCACTGCCGAACACATGGATCACCAGTGTCAGCACCAGTGCCAGCAAAAATAAGAAGGTGTAGATGATGCTGATGCCCCGGCTGCGCCAGTAGGGACGGTCTTTGATGCCATAGACGGCATTGAGTCCTCGCAGTAGGCCGTAAGTGCCTTTGCTGGCAGACCAGAGGGTGGCCAGCACAGACACGGACACTACCATGCCGGAGGAGTGCTTGTAGGAGGCGTCCACCAGCGCCTCTGCCGTGGGCATCAGCGATTGGGGCAGAAAGCCTTCCAAAAGATCGATCAGGTCATTTACACCGTAATTGGTGTAGCGTAGCAGACCCAAAAGGAGCAGCAGGGCAGGAAACAGGGATAAAATCAGAAAGAAGCTGGTATGGGCGCTGTGCAAAGGGATGTTCATAGGCTGAAGAAAGGCAGAAACTTTCTTCGACTGATCGTAAAGCGAATGCAGGCGTTTCATAGGGTACCTCTTGCAATGGAGTAAGGGAAAGGCCCGTTGCATCTTGAATAACGAAGATGCAGCGAGCCTTGCACCTACGGAAAATATTATTCCGCAGAAATCAGATAATAGTACACCGGTTGACCGCCGGAGATGAGATTGACATCTGCATCCGGGCAAACCTCGGCGAAAATGTCGGCAGCCTTTTGGGCATGGCGCTCTTTTACATCGGCACCGTAGTAGATCGTGATGTATTCTTTGCCCTCGTCACGGACCTTTTCGGCCAAAGAACGCAGTAGGACACGAATATCCTGGCTGGTGCCAAAAAGGGCAGAGCCGTAGAGAGCAAGATAGTCGCCTTCGTGGATGTCGTAGCCGTCAAAGTCGGAGTTGCGGGCGGCGTAGGTGATCTGCATGGTGTCCACCGTGGGCAGAGCTTCGTTCAGAGCGGCCTCGTTTTCCTCAGCGGAGCCGTCCATATTGAAGCTGAGCATGGCGGTAATGCCCTGAGGCACGGTCTTGGAGGGGATGACAACGACCTTCTTGGGCGTCAGGGCATCCACCTGCTGGGCAGCCATGATGATGTTCTTGTTGTTGGGCAGCACGAAAACGGTCTCAGCAGGAACCTGATCGACCACCTCCAGAATGTCCTGGGTGCTGGGGTTCATGGTTTGGCCACCGGAGATGATACCGTCCACGCCCAGATTGCGGAACACATCGGCAAGACCGTCGCCAGCGCAGACAGAAACGACGCCCAGAGCCTTCTCGGGTTCGGCGATCTTGGGGGCTTTTTCGGACTCGGTCATGACCTTTTCGGTATGCTGCAGGCGCATATTTTCGATTTTTACGGTGACGAAAGAGCCATATTCAATGGCCTCGTGCAGAGCCTTGCCGGGATCGTTGGTGTGGACATGGACTTTGATGATCTCTTCATCGTCCACAAGCACCAAAGAGTCGCCCAGAGAGTCCAGGAAAGCACGGAGCTTTGCAGGATCGTTGTTGTTTTCGCGCTGGATGATGAACTCGGTGCAGTAGGTAAAGGTAATGTCCTCGGTGTCAAAATCGGAGAAGTTGGCAGCGTCCTTGACTTCGGTGGTGGTTTCGGGAGCAGTGAGATCCTCTCCACGCAGGGCGCACATCATGCTCTCCAGCGCGATCAGCCAGCCCTTGCCGCCGGCATCCACCACACCAGCCTTTTTCAGCACCGGATTCTGGTTGGTGGTGTTGGCCAGTGCGATCTTTGCTTCGGCAATGGCGGCTTCATGGACATACTCAAAGTAGTTGTTCTCCTTGGCAGCCTGGGTGGCCTTGGCAGCGGCCAGACGAGCCACGGTCAGAATGGTGCCTTCAGCAGGCTTCATCACTGCGCCGTAAGCGGTATCCACGCCTTCTTGCAGGGCGGTGGCCCACAGCACGCCGTCACAGGAGGTTTGGTCTTTCAGCTTTTTGGAAATACCACGCATCAGCAGGGAGAGAATGACGCCGGAGTTGCCACGGGCACCCCGGAGCATTGCACCGGCGGCGGTTTTGGCAGCGACACCCAGAGTGGGATCTTCTACCTTGCGCAGATCCTGGGCAGCGGCGTTGATGGTCATGGACATATTGGTGCCGGTATCTCCATCGGGAACCGGGAACACATTCAATTCATTGAGCTGCTGTTTGTTGATTTCGATGCCAGCAGCGGCGCTGATCATCAGTCGGCGAAAGTCGGCGCCGTTTATTGTCTGTTTCACTTACTTACCTCCAAAAATCAGCCGATCATCATCGAGTCGATATAGACATTGACGGCTCTGACTTGGGTGCCGGTGTGCTTGGTGACCACATACCGCACCTCGGAAATAATGGAGGAAGCCACGGCGTTCAGATTTACGCCGTTATCCACCATAATATGCAGGTCGATGGAAATGGAATCGTCTTCATGGAACTGGACACGAACGCCTTTGCTGGAAGACTCCTTGCGCAGCAGATGGTACACGCCGTCCTTGACGGAACGGGCAGCCATACCCTTGACACCAAAACAGTTGGTGGCGGCAGTACCGGCGATTTCGGTGTAGACGCTGGTGCTGACATTGACGCATCCATTATTTGTATTGTGTTGAGTCATAATAACCTCCTCGTCTGAAGGTGACCGGAGACCGGTCACACCATGCTATCTTCCCAACAATCGGGAGCGGACAGACCCATCATTTTCACAATGGTGGGGGCTACATTGGCCAGGCCAAAGCTGCCGTTCTTTACAGTCCAGGACTTTTCGGTATCATAAATAATAAAGGGGACAGGGTTGAGAGAATGGGCGGTGCGGACGGAGGTCTTGCCCTTCTTGGTTTCGGTCATCTGGTCGGCGTTGCCGTGGTCGGCGGTGATGAGCACGGTGTAGCCGTACTTGTCAGCGGCTTCCAGAATGGCCTTCA
>CAYROJ010000052.1:0-10723 GCA_964425865.1 uncultured Oscillospiraceae bacterium
CAAGAACATGAAGGTCATGCGCTTTGGCGACAATATGCGTGAGGTGGCCGTCACCGAAGGCGACAAGGTGGAGGTTCAGACCAAATTGGGCTGGCAGGTGAACACCTGGGCGGTGGGCGATCTGGTAAAGGAAATGAACGCTGTCACCGATGCCGAGATCGACAGCCTCATGGCAGAATATACCGCAAAATACGACATTAACACTGACAACATTGCCGCCATCCGCTATCAGGCAAGAGAAGAGATCGCCATGAAGAAGATGATGGATGCCAACGGCTGTATGGCCTTCTCCAACACCTTCCAGGATCTGTACGGCATGGAGCAGCTGCCGGGTCTGGCAAGCCAGCACCTGATGGCGCAGGGCTACGGCTACGGCGGCGAAGGCGATTGGAAGGTTTCCGCCATGACCGCCATTATGAAGGCCATGGGTGAAAACGGCAACGGTGCTTCCGCCTTCATGGAAGACTACACCTACCATCTGGTAGAGGGTCAGGAATACTCTCTCGGCGCTCATATGCTGGAAGTCTGTCCCAGCTTGGCAGGAAACAAGCCCAAGATCGAGACCCATCACTTAGGGATCGGCATGAACGAAAAGGATCCTGCCCGTCTGGTATTCGAGGGCAAGGAAGGTGATGCCATCGTGGTGTCTCTCATCGACATGGGCGGCCGTCTGCGGCTGCTCTGCCAGGATATTCACTGTGTCAAGCCTATTATGCCCATGCCCAACCTGCCGGTAGCCCGGGTCATGTGGCAGGCAGAGCCCAACCTGACCGATGGCGTGGAGTGCTGGATCACCGCCGGTGGCGCCCACCACACCGTGCTTTCCTACGATGTCACCGCCCAGCAGATGAAGGATTGGGCAAGAATGATGGACATTGAGTTCGTCCACATCACCAAGGACACCACCGTGGATGCTCTTGAAAAGGAACTGTTCCTGAACGACCTTGCCTGGAAGCTGAAGTAAGTTGACAGTTGAAAATTGTTGCGTCTGCTTTGCAGACGGTTCAAAATCATCGCCAGAGGCGATACCTTAACTGTCCGCTGTCAACTGTACATTGTCAATTTGAGATAAGGAGAAACTCATGTTAGAGGAACTAAAGCAAATCGTCTGTGCCGCCAATCTGGAGCTGCCGAAATACGGCCTTGTGACCTTCACCTGGGGCAATGTTTCCGGCGTTGACCGGGAAAAGGGTCTGATGGTCATTAAGCCCAGCGGCGTTGAATACGACCACATGACCCCGGAGGATATGGTTGTTGTATCTCTGGCAACCGGTGAACGAGTGGAGGGCAAATGGAAGCCCTCTTCCGACACCGCCACCCATGTGGCTCTGTGCAACGCTTTCCCCAATATCGGCGGCGTGGTACACACCCACTCCCGGTGGGCAACCTCTTGGGCACAGGCCGGTCGGGGCATTCCTGCCTACGGCACCACCCACGGCGACTATTTCTACGGTGAAATTCCCTGTACCCGACCCATGACCACGGCAGAAATCGGCGGTGAATACGAAAAAGAAACGGGAAATGTGATCGTGGAAACCTTCGCAGGCCGCTCCCCCGATGACATTCCTGCGGTTCTTGTCCACTCCCACGGCCCCTTTACCTGGGGCACCGACCCTCACAACGCCGTCCATAACGCAGTGGTTTTGGAAGAACTGGCGTTCATGGCCTTCCACACGGAAGCGCTGCACCCCGGTGTTTCTCCCATGCAGCAGGAGCTTCTGGACAAGCACTATCTGCGAAAACACGGCAAAAACGCTTATTACGGTCAGAAATGATCGTTTCTCCTCTTCATTTTCAGGCCCGCCGCTTTTGGCGGTGGGCCTGACCCCTATTCTAAACCCGAAAGGATGATCTCCATGACAAGCGCTATGCTGAAGGACATCGAGGCCGTTATTGCCGCAGGCCCATACAAAGACAACTGGGACTCCCTTTCTCAGCATCCCACCCCCAGCTGGCACAGCGGTGGAAAATTTGGAATTTTCATCCACTGGGGTATCTACGCCGTACCGGCCTTCGGCAACGAATGGTACGCCAGAAATATGTACGACCCCAACCATCGGGAATTTGACCATCACCGCCAAACCTACGGCGATCAAACAGAGTTTGGCTATAAGGATTTTATCCCGGTTTTTAAAGCAGAAAAATTTGATGCCGACCATTGGGCTTCTCTGTTTCAAAAAGCAGGGGCAAGATTCATTATGCCCGTGGCCGAGCATCACGACGGCTTTGCCATGTATGCAACCGACCGAAACCCCTATAATGCCACAAAAATGGGTCCGTGTCGGGATGTACTGGGGCAACTGAAGCAGGCGGCAGAAAAACAGGGCCTTGCCTTCTGCGCATCTTCCCACCGGGCAGAGCATTATTTCTTTTTAAACACCGGAAAAAGCATTTCCAGCGATGTTTCCGACCCGGCTTATGCTGATTTTTACGGCCCGGCGGTGAATGATCCGGCCTTTAACTCCGAAAACATGGGTGCAACCACAGAAAATCCCTTTGGCCAAAGCCCCAGCCGGGACTGGCTGGAAGACTGGCTGGTACACACCGCAGAGCTGATCGACCGCTACCAGCCCAAAGCCCTATACTTTGACTGGTGGATCCAGAACATCGCCTTTAAGCCCTACCTCAAAAAGCTGGCAGCCTATTACTACAACCGGGCAGCAGCTTGGGGCGAAGATGTGACCATCATCCACAAGCACGAGGCATTTGCCCCCGGCTGCGCCACCTTTGATGTGGAGCGTGGAGCACTGACGGATATTTCCCCCCTTCCCTGGCAGACTGACACTGCCATCGGCAAGCGCTCCTGGGGCTATACGGCAGACAACGAATTTAAAACCTCCCGTCAGCTGATCTGTGATCTCATTGACATCGTCAGCAAAAACGGCACCCTGCTTCTCAATGTAGGCCCCAGAGCCGACGGCACCATTACGGAAGAAGAGACCGGGATCCTTTTGGATATTGGTGACTGGCTGGCCGTCAACGGCGAGGGCATTTACAACACCGTCCCCTGGAAGCGGTTCGGCGAAGGCACAGTCAACACCGAAGCAGGTTCCTTCAAAGACGGCGAAGAAAAGGCCTATACGGCCGCAGATTTCCGCTTCACCTATGGCGGTGGAAATCTTTATGCCTTCCAAATGCGGCCTGACGGTAATGATGCCTGCATCCGTTGCCTGGCTCGACATAATTTCCGAGATCTGCCCATTGAAAATGTGACCCTGTTGGGGCTGGGCGAGCTTCCCTTCCGGCAGGACGAAAACGGTCTGCACATTTCCATTCCTGAGAACATCCGGACAGACAAGCCTCTGTGCTTCAAGATCCGCCTTTCCTAAAATCCATGGAGGTAACTATATGCACCTTTTGAAAATCGAACCCGGCTGCTATCCCGGACAGGCTGATCCCTTTATCTTCACAAGCGGCGGACGCTACTACATCTATGTCACCGGCCACGATGCCATCTATGCCTACGAGTCCGACGAACTGCTGTCGGGCTGGCGGTACTATGGCCCTGTTTTTTCCGTGCCGGGGTTAAGTGCCTTCTGGGCACCCAGTGTTATTGAACTGGATGGGAAATTCTATCTGTACTGCTCCATGGAGCAGACCGGTGTGGAACCCGATCAGGGCGATCACGACGGCTGTATGCATGTGTCCGTAGCAGACAGCCCCCTTGGCCCTTTTACCCTGATCAAGCGGATCCTGCCCCCCTTCTCCATCGACTCCCACATCGTCCAAAACGAGGCAGGACTGTTTCTGTTCTATTCGTCCAATCGTTTTGAGGGGGAGCGCATCGGCACCTGCATTTATGTAGACAAAATGATCGACCCCTTTACGCCGGCCGGAAAGCCGGTATTGGTGGTGGAGCCTACACTCGATGAGGACATCTATCAAAAAGACCGCTACCAAAAAGGGCAGCACTGGCACACCATTGAGGGTGCTTTCTACTTCCGACAAGGAGATTGGCAGTATGTGATGTACTCAGGCAACTGCTTCCAGCAGCCCAGCTACTACATCGGCTATGCCCGTGCCAAAACCGACGAAACCGATCTAACCAAGATCAAATTTGAAAAATACCCGGACGATCACACCTATCATCCGGTTCTGTGTGCCAACGAATTTGAGGAAGGCACTGGCCACCACTCCATGATCTGCGAAGATGGGCAGTGGTATGCCGTTTATCACGCCCGGGATTACGGTTGCACGGAAAACGCCTTTGACGGCCGCAACGCCCGGATCTGCAAGCTGGATGTCTGCGACGGTACCATCACCGCTCGCCGCTATCCCGATCACATTTAAGAGGAAACGATTATGGCTTTGGTCACCAGCAAAGAACTGTTTCAAAAAGCCTACGACGGCGGCTATGCCATCGGTGCTTTTAATTTTAATTCCATGGAAACGGTGCAGGCCATCGTACAAGCCTGTCAAAAGGCAAATACGCCTGTGATCTTGCAGGTTTCTCAGGATGTGGCGGCCAACCACACCTACTACCGAAAACTGGTAGAGGCGGCGGTGGCGGAAAGCGACATTCCCATTGTCTGGCATCTGGATCACGGCAGCAGCTTTGATCTGTGCAAAGCCTGCATTGACGGAGGGTACACCTCCGTGATGATCGATGCCTCCTCCCTGCCCTTTGAAGAAAACATTACGCTGACCCGTCGGGTGGTGGAATATGCCCACGACCACGGTGTGGTGGTAGAAGCAGAACTGGGAGCACTGGCCGGGATCGAAGACGATGTATGTGTCAGTGCCGACCGTGCACGCTTTACCCAGCCGGAGGAAGCGGCGCAATTCGTTCAGCGCACCGGGTGCGACAGCTTGGCCATTGCCATGGGCACCTCCCACGGCGCTTATAAATTTAAGCCCGGAACCGATCCTCGACTGCGATTTGACATTTTACAGCAGATCATGGCGCTTGTACCGGATTTCCCTCTGGTGCTCCACGGCGCATCCGGTGTGCCCCAGCAGCACATCCACACCATCAATGCCTGCGGCGGTGCCTTAACGCATGCCATCGGCATTCCCGACGATCAACTGCGGCAAGCCGCCCAACTGGGCGTATGCAAGATCAATGTGGCATCGGATCTGCGCATTGCCGCCACGGCGGCCATCCGGCAGTTTATGGCAGAACACCCGGCAGAATTTGACCCACGCAGCTACTTGAAACATGCCCGTGCTGCCATGGAGGATCTGGTCAGCCACAAACTGTACTATGTGCTGGGCAGCGCCGGAAAAGCATGAAAAGGAGAAGCGAAATGAAAAACTTTCTTCATCAGCCGCCCCGTGGGTGGAACAGCTACGACTACTACGACACCAATGTGACCGAAGCCGACATTCTGGCCAATGCCGAATATATGGCCAAGCACCTGAAACCCTACGGCTGGGAATATGTGGTGGTGGACATTCAGTGGTACGCCTACCACACCGCCTCCATGCGGGACAAATTCCAGTACATTCCCTTTGGCAAGGTGGAAATGGACGAATACGGTCGGCTTCTTCCCTGCCCGGATAAATTCGCCTCCAGCGCAGGCGGTCAGGGCTTTCAACCCCTGGCTGACAAAATTCACGCTCTGGGCTTAAAATTCGGCATTCATATCATGCGTGGCATTCCCCGGATGGCCGCCCATCTGCACCTGCCCATTCTCGGCAGCGGCGAAACGGCGGATATGGTGGCAGATCCTTCTTCCATCTGCGCATGGAACCCGGATATGTACGGTGTGCGCAACAGCGAAGCCGGACAGGCCTATTACAACTCCATTTTGCAGCTTTACGCCGACTGGGGCGTGGATTTTATCAAATGCGATGATATTTGCTCCGCAGACTACGGCGACAGGCGGCAATATTTGCACAAAAAAGAAGTGGAGATGCTCCACAAGGCCATTGAAAACTGCGGACGGGATATTGTGCTGAGCCTGTCCCCCGGCCCTGCCCAAGTGGAGGAAAGCTGGCACTACCGCCGCTATGCCAATATGTGGCGTATCACCGACGATTTCTGGGACAACTGGGAAACCCTGCTGCATATGTTCGAGCGCTGCGAAAAATGGCAGGATCATGTTTCCCCCGGCTGCTATCCCGACTGCGATATGCTGCCGCTGGGAAAAGTGGGCAAGCATTTTGGTCAGGAGCGCACCACCCTGTTTACCCCCGATGAACAAAAAACCATGATGAGCCTGTGGTGCATATTCGGTTCGCCGCTGATGCTGGGTGCAGAAATGACCCAGTTGGACGGCTGGACGCTGTCCTTGCTGCAAAACGAAGACCTGCTTCGGTTGGAAAGCGGCAGTTTCCGTTCCCGGCAGGTGATGCGGAGCAAGGAGCAGTGTGTCTGGGCTTCTGTCAGCTCCGAGAGCAGCGAATGGTACATCGCACTATTCAACCTGTCGGACGAAGAAAATGTCGTCTGTGGGTCACTGGACGGCTGTCAGGCCATGTTCCCCGAGTATGTATTCCCTGTACCGGGTGCAGCGATGGAGGAAATTTGGTCCAAGGAAGTGACCACCCTGCCCCAAGGGGAAATTTCCGCTTCCATCCCCGCCCACGGCGTTCTGCTTTTCCACATTCACTGATTTGAGGAGGATTTCAGCGTGAAGCAAGCGAAAATCATCATTGACAAAGATTTTATCGTCAGCCCCATTGACCGCCGGATCTACGGCTCGTTTATCGAGCACCTTGGCCGTGCGGTATACGAAGGCATTTATCAGCCCAGCAGCCCCTTTGCCGACGAGCAGGGGTTCCGCAAGGACACCTTGGCGCTGGTGAAAGAGCTGAATGTGCCCATCGTCCGTTATCCCGGCGGCAACTTTGTTTCCGGCTACAAGTGGGAAGACGGTGTTGGCCCCAAAGAAAACCGCCCCAAGCGCATCGATCTTGCTTGGAGCGTGGTGGAGACCAACGAAGTGGGGCTCAACGAGTTCTCCGACTGGGCGAAAAAGGCAAATACGGAAGTCATGATGGCCGTCAACCTGGGCACCAGAGGCGTGGCCGAGGCCATGGAGCTTCTGGAATACTGCAACTTGGATCAGGACACCCATTACAGCGAGCTGCGCAAGGCTCACGGCTATGAAAAGCCCCACAATTTCAAGCTCTGGTGTCTGGGCAACGAAATGGACGGCCCTTGGCAGATCGGCCACAAAACCGCTGAGGAATACGGCCGTCTGGCCTTGGAGACCGCCAAGGTGCTCAAGGGCATCGACCCCTCCATCGAACTGGTGGTCTGCGGCAGCTCCGGCTCCGGTATGCCCACCTTCGGCGACTGGGAAGCCACAGTCCTGGATCACTGCTATGACCATGTGGACTATGTTTCCATGCACACCTACTACGGCGACCACGCCCATGACCCGGAAACCTTCCTTGCCAACAATCTGGACATGGATCGCTTCATCACGGATGTGGCCAATATCTGTGACTTTGTCAAGGCCAAAAAGCACAGCAACAAGACCATCAACCTGTCCTTTGACGAGTGGAATGTGTGGTATCACTCCAACGAGCAGGATCAGCACTTGCAGCGTTGGACACAAGCGCCCCATCAGCTGGAAGATGTCTATGATTTCCAGGATGCGCTGTTGGTGGGCAGTATGCTCATCACCCTGCTGCGCCACGCCGACCGTGTCAAGATCGCCTGTCTTGCCCAACTGGTCAATGTGATCGCCCCCATTATGACCTCCGACACCGGTGCCTGGCGACAGACCATCTACTATCCCTACTGGCTCACCGGAAAATACGGTCAGGGCACAGTGCTGCAAACGCAGGTGGACTGCCCCACCTATGAAAACAAAAAATACGGTTCTGTCCCCTATATCGACAGCGTAGCCGTGTACAATGACCGGGCGGAGGAACTGGTGATCTTCGCCGTCAACAAGGATCTCCACGAAGAAATAGAGATCGCCATGGATCTGCGGCAGTTTGCCGATTTCAAGGTGAAAGAGCATCTTGTTTTGCACCACGAGGATCTCTACGCCGTCAACACGGAAGCGGCACCCGATACGGTCGCCCCTGTCGAAGGCACGGGTTCTCCCATCGAAAATGGCAGTCTGAAAGCAAAATTGCAGCCCAAGAGCTGGAACATGATCCGTCTGGGAAAATAAGCGAAATACAACAAGTGCGCCGTCGACGACGGCGCACTTGTATTTTTAGCGAACATCCTGTCCCTGGAAGTATTTTTTCATGGGCACATACAGCACCGCTGCTGCAATCAGCGCCAGAATGATACAGGGCAGGATGTACATTCCATTGTACAAAGCGGAATAAACTTCTGCATTGTCAAAGGTTCCCAACAAGGGGATCTGGGTGGGTGCGGTGATACGCCAGCAGGTCACGCCGCTTAAGAAGGCAAAGAAATACCGTCCCAGTCCGCCCACCAGTGTACCTACGAAAACGCCCCATTTTTTGCCCTTAAAAAGGCCTGCCAGACCCAATGCGGTATAAGCCAGCAGATAGTCATACAGAATGCTCTGCCAGCCCCAGGCATAGGCTCCATCCAGCAGCAGTTGCAGCAGTCCCAGGGCAAAGCCTGCCATCAGTCCCCTGCCCACGCCCCAGCGGACAGCATAGAAACAGATCGGGAACATAATGAGTGTCCACGATCCGCCGTTGGGCAGCCGATAGAATTTCAGATACCCCAATATCTGTGCCAGTGCCACCATCAGCGCCCCTTCGCAAAGAGCCTGCACCTGACGGTGGGATTTGTTTGTGTTTGCCATTTTGCAAACCTCCAAAAATAAAAAGTATCGCATTGCAAACCGTCTGGGTGCAATGCGATACATAAGCATCTCATTTGTGCATCTTTCCCTCCGACGGTACTAACCGTATCAGGTTCACGGGTCAGGGCTACCAAGCCCACTCTCAGCCGGATGCATCCGGCCCCCCGAAGACAATTTTCTATGCGATCTGAGTTGATTATAACAAATATCCCCTATTTGTCAAGCCATTTCCGTATTTAATACCTTGCCGCCCAAAATATGGAAGTGCAGATGGGGCACGGTCTGGCCGGCATCGCTTCCGCAATTGCTGACCACCCGGTAGCCGTTTGTCAGGCCTTCGGCGGCAGCGATTCGGGGAATGACTTCAAAAATATGGGCAACAACTGCACTGTTTTCAGCGTTCACCCCGTCCACAGAGGGAATATGCACCTTGGGGATCACCAGAATGTGGGTCGGTGCCATGGGAGCAATGTCCCGGAAGGCCAGGAGCTTTTCATCCTCATAAACCTTGGTGGAAGGAATGTCCCCGGCGATGATCTTGCAGAACAGACAGTTTTCCATCATAAATCTCCTTTGCATCTTAAAAAATAATGAGCCTGTCGCCTTCCCCTCCGGGAACGGCTTTTCGCACTCAAATCGACACGGTCTGGCGAATGCGCAGCACGCCTTCATCCGATGTGAGCATCTCCACAAATCTCTGATTGTACTTATGTCGGCGGCTGCCGTTATATTCGGCATCAAAACTGATGACAAAGAGGTTTTCCCGGTGCTCTACTTCCAGATCCTGAATGACGGCGTAGCTTTCATCGCCGCACTTAAAAATCAGCCGCAGACCGGCGGAAATATCTTCCGTTTCCACTACATAGTGCTGCCGGGTCAGATTCTTGCGCATGAATTTGTGCTGAACGGTTTCAAGCAGAGTCAGCGTTACGAAAATGAAGACCATACCAGCCAGTGCAAGGCCATAGTAGCCACTGCCGGCAGCCAGCCCCAAACAAGCCACCGCCCACACGCTGGCAGCGGTAGTCAGACCCTTGACGGTGTAACCTTCACGCATGATGGTGCCTGCCCCCAGGAAACCAACGCCTGTAATGACCTGAGCGCTCAATCGAGCCGGATCGGGTGTGGCACCATAGAGGGTATGATATTCGTTAAACAGCATTTCGCCGGTGATGGCCACGGCACAGGCGCCCAGTGCCACCAGAATGTGGGTGCGCATACCGGCCGGGCGATGGGTATACTCTCGCTCCGTGCCGACAACAAGACCGATCAGCATGGCACAGCCCAGCCGCAGGCAAATCTCCCACACGGTGACCCCACCATAGGCAGAGCCGTTAAAAATGACAGAAAAATCCATTTCCTGCTCCTTTCAAAAAATCAGTCCTCATCCAGCTTCAGCACAGCCATGAAGGCCTCGGAAGGCACGGAAACAGTACCGAAGGTACGCATTCTCTTCTTGCCCTCCTTCTGCTTTTCCAGCAGTTTCTTTTTTCTCGTAATATCGCCGCCATAGCACTTGGCCAGCACATCTTTGCGCACCGCCTTGATGGTCTCCCGGGCGATGATCTTGCCGCCGATGGCTGCCTGAATGGGAATTTCGAACTGGGCACGGGGGATATTGTCCTTCAACTTTTCGCAGATCTTTCTGGCTCTGGGGTAGGCATTGTCCGCAAAGAGGATGAAGCTCAACGCATCCACGATATCGCCATTGAGCAAAATATCCAGCTTCACCAGACGGCTGGGCCGGTAGCCGATAAGCTCATAGTCCAGGCTGCCGTAGCCCCGGGTGCGGGACTTCAGGGCATCGAAAAAGTCGTAAATGATCTCGTTCAGGGGCATTTCGTAGTGCAGCTCCACCCGGGTGGCATCCAGGTAGACCATATCCTTAAATTCGCCCCGGCGGGAGGTAGCCAGATCCATGATATTGCCCACATATTCCTGGGGTGCCATGAGGTTGACCTTCACATAGGGTTCTTCCGCCAGCTCGATCTCCATGGGGTCGGGATAATCCAGAGGATTATCCACCATCAGCA